>NZ_CP063832.1:4132500-4432500 GCF_023277925.1 Pseudomonas entomophila | reverse complement strand
ATCATCGGGATCATCGGCGAACACAGCACACCCACCGGCACACCCGCCTCGCGCAATACCCGGATCGCCCGCAGACGCGCCTTGGGCGCCGCCGCGCGCGGCTCCAGCGTGCGCTTGAGTTCGTCGTCGAGAGTAGTAAGGCTGATCATCACCCGTGCCAGGCGCCGGCTGGCCAGTTCGCTCAACAGGTCAAGGTCGCGCAGTATCAGCGAACCCTTGGTGACGACGGTGACCGGGTGGCGGTAGCGCAGCAGCACTTCGAGCAGACGTCGGGTGAGCTGCTGTTCGCGTTCGATGGGCTGGTAGGGGTCGGTATTGGAGCCGAGGTTGATCGGCGCGCAGACATAGCCAGGCTTGCTCAGCTGCTGCTCGAGCACTTCGGCGGCGTTGGTCTTGGCGATCAGCTTGGTCTCGAAGTCCAGGCCGGGGGAGAGATCCCAGTAGGCATGGCTCGGACGGGCATAACAGTAGATGCAGCCATGCTCGCAGCCTCGGTAGGGGTTGATGGAGCGGTCGAAGGGCAGGTCGGGGGAAGTATTGCGGGCGATGATGGTCTTGGCCGTCTCGATCCGCACCTCGGTGCCCTGGGTGAGTGGGGCTTCCTGATACCAGCCATCGTCCTCGACCACGGAAACACTCGGGGCGAAGCGGTTGTGGGGGTTGCAGGCAGTGCCGCGGCCACGGAGCGGGGCTGGTTTCATGATGGAAAACCCGGATTACTGTATGCACATACAGTAATCCGGGTTTGGATGGAGTGCCAGTGCCGTCAGGCGGATTCAGGGGCCGCCACGATGGCCCGCAAGGCGGGCCCGGGCTTACTCTGGCTTCTTCAACTTCGGATTGGGGAAGAACTGCACGGTCTGCACCTTGGCCGGCGCCGCCTTCGGTTCCAGGTGGTTGACCCGGGTACCCAGCTCCTTGGGTACCGACAAACCCTGTTCGTTGAGGGTGTCAGTGAACCCGCAGGCCACGCACTCGCGGTGCGGTACGCCGTCCTCGTTCCACATCATCAGCTTGTCCATCTCGCTGCATGCCGGGCAAACGGCCCCGGCGATGAAGCGTCGCTTGGTCTTGCTCACGGCTACCTCGCTCATGCCGCCGCGTCCTCGGAGAGACCGCAGTGGCGCAGCAATGCATCGATGGAAGGCTCACGGCCACGGAAGTCGACGAACAGCACCATCGGCTCCCGGGAACCGCCACGGGCCAGGATGGCTTCGCGGAAGGCGCGGCCGGTCTCGGCATTCAGCACACCTTCTTCCTCGAAACGCGAGAACGCGTCGGCCGACAGCACTTCAGCCCACTTGTAACTGTAGTAACCCGCCGCATAACCGCCGGCGAAGATGTGCGCGAAGCTGTTGGGGAAACGGTTGTAGGCCGGCGGGCGCATCACCGAGACCTCTTCGCGCACGCCTTCGAGCACCTGCAGCACGCCGCGGCCGTCGCCATGAGTGGCGTGCAGCTCGAAGTCGAACAGCGAGAACTCCAACTGGCGCACCATCATCATGCCGGACTGGAAGTTCTTCGCCGCCAGCATTTTGTCCAGCAGGTCCTGGGGCAGGGGCTCGCCGGTCTCGTAATGGCCGGAGATCAGCGCCAGACCTTCCGGCTCCCAGCACCAGTTCTCCATGAACTGGCTGGGAAGCTCCACCGCGTCCCAAGCCACACCGTTGATGCCGGACACGCCGGCATGCTCGATGCGGGTCAGCAGGTGGTGCAGGCCGTGGCCGAACTCGTGGAACAGCGTGGTGACTTCATCGTGGGTCAGCAACGCCGGCTTGCCGGGCGTGGCCGGGGTGAAGTTGCACACCAGGTTGGCCACGGGGCTCTGCAGCGCGCCTGCGGCGGTGCGGCGATGGTCGCGGGCGCCGTCCATCCAGGCACCGCCACGCTTGTTGGCGCGGGCATAGAGGTCGAAGAAGAAGCGGCCGACATGCTGGCCGTTTTCCTTGATCTCGAACAGGCGCACGTCCGGGTGCCAGCTGTCGAAACCTTTGAGCTCGGCGATTTCGATGCCGTACAGGCGCTGGACGATGGCGAACAGGCCGGTCAGCACCTTGTCGATCGGGAAGTAGGCACGCAGGGTTTCCTGCGACACGCTGTAGCGCTGCTCGCGCAGCTTCTCGCCGAAGTAGCCGGCGTCCCAACTGGCCAGCTCCGGGGTGCCTTGCTCGGCGGCATAGGCCTTGAGCTGCTCCAGGTCCTGGGCGGCGAACGGTTTGCTGCGCTTGGCCAGGTCACGCAGGAACGTCAGCACCTGGTCGCTGGACTCGGCCATCTTGGTGGCCAGGCTCAGTTCGGCGAAGTTCTTGTAGCCCAGCAGCCCGGCCAGCTCCTGGCGCAGATCGAGGATCTCTTCCATCACCGGGCCGTTGTCGAACTGGCCAGCGTTCGGGCCCTGGTCGGAGGCGCGGGTACAGTAAGCGGCGTACAGCTCTTCGCGCAGGGCGCGGTCACTGGCGTAGGTCATCACCGCGTAGTAGCTGGGGAATTCCAGGGTAATCAGCCAGCCGTCGAGGCCCTTGGCCTGGGCGGCGGCGGCCATCTGCGCCTTGGCCGAGTCGGTCAGGCCGGCGAGGGCGGCCTCGTCGGTGACGTGCTTGGTCCAGGCCTGGGTGGCATCGAGCAGCTGGTTGGAGAAGCGGCTGCCCAGCTCGCTGAGCTTGCTCTGCACTTCGGCGTAGCGCTGCTGCTTGTCGGCCGGCAGGTCGATGCCCGACAGGCGGAAGTCGCGCAGGGCGTGGTCGATGATGGTCTTCTGCGCCACGTCGAAGCCGGCGGCCTCGGGGCTGGCGGCCAGGGCCTCATACGCTTCGAACAGGGCGCGGTTCTGGCCCAGCTCGGTGGAGTAGGCACTCAGGGCCGGCAGGCACGACTCGTAAGCCTCGCGCAGCTCCTTGCTGTTGCACACCGCGTTGAGGTGACTGACCGGGCTCCAGGCGGCGCCCAAGCGGTCGTTGAGCTCGTCCATCGCCAGCACCAGGCCGGCCCAGGTCGGGTTCTTGCCCTGCTTTTCGAGTAACTCGGCGATGGCCTTGCGGTTGTCGGCGAGGATCTGCTCGATCGCCGGCAGCACATGCTCGGCGCGGATTGCCGAGAAGGGCGGCAGATCATGGGGCTGCAGCAGCGGGTTGTTCGCACTCACGGTTCGGGTACCTTGGCAGGAGAAACACGGGACCATCTTAATTACAATCGACGCCGACCGCAGCAGGCAGCCTGCCTATCGGCATTGCAGAGGAACACTATCATGGCCCTCCGGACCTTCCAGCAACACTCGCCGAAAGTGGGAGCACGGGCCTTCGTCGACCGTTCGGCGGTGGTCATCGGCGACGTCGAGATCGGCGAGGACAGCTCGATCTGGCCACTTACCGTGGTGCGCGGCGACATGCACCGCATCCGCATCGGCGCGCGCACCAGCGTGCAGGATGGCAGCGTGCTGCACATCACCCACGCAGGCCCCTTCAACCCCGACGGTTTCCCGCTGATCATCGGCGACGAGGTGACCATCGGTCACAAGGTCATGCTGCATGGCTGCACCCTGGGCAACCGCATTCTGGTGGGTATGGGCAGCACGATCATGGACGGCGCCATCGTCGAGGACGAGGTGATCATCGGCGCCGGCAGCCTGGTGCCGCCGGGCAAGCGCCTGGTCAGTGGCTACCTGTACATGGGCAGCCCGGTGAAGCAGGTGCGCCTGTTGAGCGAACAGGAGCACGCGTTCTTCCCCTACAGCGCCGGCAATTACGTGAAGCTCAAGGACCAGCACCTGGCCGAAGGCTACGACCAACCGGAATGACCCCTTCGCGGGCGAGCCCGCGAAGCAGTCGACGATAGATTCAAGTGGACCCCGACATGCATCAGCAGAACATCCTCTTCGACCTCGACGGCACCCTGACCGACCCACGCTCAGGGATCACCCGTTCGATCCAGTACGCCCTGGCCAAGCTGGGCATCGACGAGCCCGACCTGGCCCGCCTCGAACACTTCATCGGCCCACCGTTGCTGCAGGCCTTCATGCAGTTCTACGGTTTCGACGAGGCCAAAGCGTGGCAGGCGGTGAACTTCTACCGTGAGCGCTTCAAGGTGACCGGGCTGTACGAGAACCTGGTATTCGACGGTGTGCCGGAGCTGCTGCAAGCCCTCAACGCCCAAGGCCGTAACCTGTACATCGCCACCTCCAAGCCGTGGGAGTACGCCCGTGAGATCGCCCGGCACTTTGCCTTCGACCAGCACTTCAAGGTGATCTACGGCAGCGAACTGGACGGCACCCGCACCAACAAGGTCGAGCTGATCCGCCACCTGCTGGACGAGGAGGGGCTCGACCCGTCGCAGACCTTGATGATCGGTGACCGCAAGCACGACCTGATCGGCGCCCGCAGCAATGGGTTGCAAGCCGTGGCGGTGGGTTACGGGTTCGGCAGCCGGGAGGAATTGACGGCCGAGATGCCAGCGTTCCACTTCGAGACACTGGCCGAGTTGCACCAAGCGTTCATGCACGGCTGAGTGTATCTACCCATCACCTGGAGCCGGTTTGCCGGCGATGGGCCGCAACGCGGCCCCAGGTTGCTGCAAACGCGCCAACGCCGCCTTGCGCTCCTCGATCGAAAGCCGCCCCAACGCCTCAACCCGCTCATAGAAGCGCGCCCAATCCCCGCCAACAGCGTTGAACAGCCGCGAGAACGCCGGTACCCACTGGTCATACAACCCAAACGGCAGCAACTTCGCATTGTTCAACGGCGCGTAGATCCAGGCATCAAAACGTCGATCACCCGCCCAATCTCGGTCCCGCACCTCGCGGTACTCCGTGCGCAACCGCTCGAACTCCGCCTGCTTGGCCGCCCGCTTGCCCGCCTCGTCCAGCGGCCCGGCATAGATCGCCTGTAACCGCTCACGGCTGGCCAATATCAACCGGGTGAACTGCTCACGTTGCTTCAAGCTGCCATCCTCGACCGCTGCAAGCCCACGCACCATGCGCCATTGTCGCGATCCCTCCTGCTCGACGAAGGTGGCAAACGACTCGTTGAACTCGGTGTCGTCCTGTACGTAGAAGCGCTGGTGCGCCAGCTCGTGGAAGATCACCGTGGCCAGTCGTTCATCCCCCCAGCCGACCATGCTCGAAAGGATCGGATCATCGAACCAGCCCAGCGTCGAGTAAGCCTCCACGCCGCCCACGTAGACATCCAACCCTTCCTGACGCATCAGCGCCGCCGCGCCACGGGCGTCGCCCTGCTGGTAATAACCGCGATAGGCCACGCAACCGGCGATGGGGAAACAATGGGTCACCGGCAGCAAGGAAAGCTCCGGGGTGGCGAACACATTCCACACCACGTAAGGCCGCCCCAGGTCGGCGTAGACGCGGTAACTGCCGTTGTCCGGCAGCTTCAGGTGCTCGCTGGCGAATACCCGGGCCTGCTCGGCGAACTGCAGGCGCTGGCGCAAACCAGGCTGGGTGGCAGGGTTGGCGATCACTTGCTGCACCGGCTGACGGGCTCGCAACAGCTGCCACTGGCCCCCGGCCAACTGGCCGTAGTAGCCCACGCTGGCACAGCCGTTCAGCAGGAGCGCGGCCGCCAGGGGAACAAACCGGATGAAAACACGGTCCAGAGCCCGACGGCTGCAGCGCATGAAAAGAAAAAGTCCAAACATCGAGGCTGTCTATCTCGCTCGTCGGCCGAATGCGACCAAGACTATCTCGCCACGGGGAAGCTTCGCCATGCGTACTTTGTTTGCCGCCAGCACGCTCGTGCTGCTTTCAGGCTGTTCCACATTGCCAGACCCAGACCCGAAACAGGCCTGGATCGACCTGGCCCCTGGCAACAACGATTCGCTGCACGCGGTGCAGGTGGACGAACGCGACTGGGCCGACACCCGCTACTTCGAAGTGCAGCCCGGCAATCATGAGCTGACCGTGCGCTACCAGTTCCCCGTGGCGCCCAGCAACATCGGCGCGGTGGACGAGCCGCTGTGGCGCGATTGCCAACTCAACCTGACGTTCAAGGACTTCGCCGCCGGCCAGCGCTATCAGATGCAGGCGGGCAGCATTGGCTTCCGCCCCTGGATCAAGCTCTACGACCAGCAGCAGAAACTGCTCGGCCAAGGCGAACCGGCAGGTTGCCAACGCAGCTGAACCCCGCAAATGGCGCTATGCTTGTTTGCTGTGAACCGCGAGCGGGAGTTTCGCCATGCGCCAGCCCATGATGCTGTTCGCCATCAGCGCACTGGGGGCCTGCGCCAGCCCCTTGCCACCGGTCGACCCGTCCAAGGCCTGGGTCGACCTCTACACCATCACCCCTGGCCGCACCATCATGGCCGACCGACTAGATGGCAAGCGCCTGGATGACGGTCGCTACTTCCAGGTGACGCCCGGCAAGCACGAACTGGTGGTGCGTTTCGACTTCGAAGTCACCTCAGGCTTGTTCACCACAGACCCCAGCGAACGCACCTGCTACCTCACCGTGCGCTTCAACGACTTCAAGGCCGGCGAACGCTACCGGTTGGAAGCGCGGGCACCGGTGATGCAGCCGCAGGTGTTGCTGTACGACGCCAGTCGCAACGTGGTGGTGAACGAACCCAGCGAAGTGTTCTGTATTCCATAGCAATGTGGCCTCGCCTGGCCCTCGTAGGAGCGGCTTCAGCCGCGATACAGGCTACTCGGTCCTGGCACCGGCCATGTCGGTGTTCGCGGCTGAAGCCGCTCCTGCTGGGGGCACGGCAAGATCGCTGATCTTACCGGTCGTTCTTCTGGTAGATGATCTTCTTCGTCCCGCCATCACAACTGCCCACGACCATGTTCGGGTCGCTGACCTCGCTGTTGGGCACGATCTCCAGTGTGTAGGAGGTGACCCCGCGCGCCTGGATCTTCGCCTCGATCTCGGCCTTCAGTTCTTCGCACGGCTTGGGCGCGGCCAGTGCGGCCGTGGCCAGCAGGGATGCCAACACGGCGATTGCTACGCGGATCATGGAACGGCTCCTGACAGGGCAGACACGCTGCCAACGCTGGTTAGACTACAGGAAACCGCCGCCGTTGCGCCTCGGGGCATATGCACGCAGGCATTGAATCCTTCGAATGTGCCCATACAAAGTCCCAAAGGCCCCTGGCCAACCACTGATTGCGGAGGCTCCGATGACGCACCTGCGAGACCTGAAGATTTCCACCCTCGACCTGGTGCCCGTGCGCGCCGACGGCGGCCCGGCGCAGTCGCTGCGCAACTCGCTGGACCTGGCGCAACATGCCGAGCGCTTCGGTTACCACCGCTTCTGGGTGGCCGAACACCACAACATGGACGGCATCGCCAGCTCCGCCACCGCCGTGCTGATCGGCTACCTGGCCGGTGGCACCTCGACCATTCGCATCGGCTCCGGTGGCGTGATGCTGCCCAACCATGCGCCGCTGGTGATCGCCGAGCAATTCGGCACCCTGGCCAGCCTGTACCCTGGCCGCATCGACCTGGGCCTGGGCCGTGCGCCCGGTTCCGACCAGATGACCGCCCGTGCCCTGCGCCGCGAACGCTCCGGCAGCGCCGATGACTTCCCGGACGATGTGGAAGAACTGTCGCGTTACCTCGGGCCGCGTACCGACGACCAGAAAGTCATCGCAGTGCCCGGCCACGACACCGAAGTGCCTATGTGGCTGCTCGGCTCCAGCCTGTTCAGTGCCCAGCTTGCTGGCATGCGCGGCATGCCCTATGCCTTCGCTTCGCACTTCGCGCCGCGCTACATGCACGAAGCCATCCGCATCTACCGCGACCATTTCAAGCCCTCGACGACGTTGGACAAGCCCTACGTCATGCTTGGGATCCCAATGGTGGTGGCCGAGACCGACGAGAAGGCCGAGTACCTGGCGACCTCGGTGTACCAGCGCATCCTCGCGCTGATCCGTGGCCAGAGCCTGATACAGCGCCCGCCAGTCGAAAGCATGAACGGCCTGTGGCTACCTCACGAACGAGATGCGGTGAGCAGTTTCCTGGGGCTGGCGATGATCGGCAGCCCCCAGAAAGTGCGGGCCAAGGTGGAGGTGCTGCTGGAGCAGACCGGCGCGGATGAGCTGATCTTCACCAGTGACCTGTATGAGCATGCCGACCGGGTCAGGTCCTATGAGCTGATGGCACAGGCCCTGAAGGTGCAGGAGCGGCTTCAGCCGCGAACACCAGCGTAGCCGGTGCTACTCACCGCGTCGCTTGCTTCGCGGCTAAAGCCGTTCCTCCAGACGGCAGTGTCGTTGTAGGAGCGCTTTAGCCGCGAAGCATCCACCGCATCAACCACGCCGGTAGACAATCTCCTTGCGCCCAGCCTCGCAGGTGCCAACCACCTTGCCCGCCGGCTCGCCCTTCTTGACGATCTCCAGTGTGTAACCCTTCACACCCTTGGCATCCAGCTTCGCTGCAATCTCCGCCTTGAGCTCCTCGCACGGCTTGCCTGCCGCCATCGCGCCACCGGCCAACACCATCAGCCCTACAGCCAGCATCAACTTCTTCATCGATCGCTTTCCTTGTATAGATCAAAGACGAAAAGGGCGCGAAGCCCGCGCCCTGGAACCTTAACTACCCGATACGGCCGGGCAAGCCTAGCCCAACTTCCCTTCAGCTGTTGGCGATGCGGAACCCGACCTTGAGCGTCACCTGGAAGTGCGCGGCCTTGCTGTCGCGGATATGCCCACGCGTATCGACCACCTCGAACCACTCCAGGTGCTTGATGCTCTTGCCGGCCTCGGCCAGGGCATTGTTGATCGCTTCTTCGATGCTGGTGGACGAGGACCCGACCAGCTCGATCTTCTTGTAGGTGTGATGATCGGACATCAGTGTTCTCCTAACGATGAAGTGTCAACTGAGCCTAGCAGTGCAAAATCCGATCGCACTTTCGCCGGCCTGCGCAGTCGCAAACCTTACAGCCCACACTCGCGAAGGAGAGTCACCATGGCCCACAACTCGCTGCGCAAAGCCTCGCTGGAAAGCATGGAAGCGGAGATCGAGAGCCTGCTCAAGACGCTGGAGCACCTCAAGCACGATGCTTCGGAAGAGTCCCACAAGACCATGAAGGCGTTGCGCGGCAATGCCGAGAACGCCCTCAAGCACTCGCGCAGCCTGCTCAGCGATGCCTACTCGGAAGTGAAGACCCGCACCCGCCAGACCGGCGTCGCCACCCGCGACTACGCCCAGCAACACCCCTGGACCACGGCTGGCGTAGCCATCGGCGCCTTGGGCCTGCTGGCCGCCTACCTGATGTGCCGTCGCGACTAGCCTGCCTGCTGCTGCAGCTCTCGGCGCAGCCACTGCGCCAGCTGTTCGGCGCGCCCGTCCGCGGCGCGCCGAGGTACCCACAAGGCCAGCGCCGCGCGGGTGGGGGAGAACCCCCACGGCGCGGCCAGCCGTCCGGCTTTCAGGTCGTCCGCCACCAGCGGTTGTGGCGCGATGGCCACGCCAAGCCCCGCCACTGCCGCCTCCAACAGGTAGTACAAATGCTCGAATGCCTGGCCGTAACTCAGCGCGCCGGGCTCGATGCCATGCTGCTGCGCCCAGGTCGGCCAAGCCTGAGGACGAGAGGTCGTGTGAAGCACCGCCTCTCGTTGCAAAGCCACGGCTGGCGCGGCCTTCAAACGATCGAAGCCTTCGAAGTGCGGGCTCATCACCGGGCCGATCCGTTCTTCGACGAGCACGTGCACCTGCATGTCCGCCGGCCAAGGTGGTTCGGCATAAACCAGCAATGCGTCCAACCCTGGACGGCGTGGGTCGAGATCGCCTTCGCCCGCCGACAAATGCAGGCGCAATTCCGGCAGATCGGCTTTCAAGCGTCCCAGGCGCGGGATGAACCAACGTGCCAACAGGCTGCCGGAACAGCCGAGCACGAAGGGGGCTTCGCCAGAATCGCGGGAAAGCTCGGCGCAGACGCTGCGCAAGCGATCGAAGGCCTCGGCGCTGGCATCGCGCAGACGCATGCCGGCATCTGTGAGTTTGACGCCACGCCCGTCCTTGACGAACAAGACCACGCCCAAATGCGCTTCGAGCACCTTGATCTGCCGGCTGACGGCACCGTGGGTAACATGAAGCGCTTCGGCCGCCTGGCTGACGCTATTGAGCCGGGCGGTCGCCTCGAAGGCCCGCAAGGCATTGAGGGGAGGAAGGTCATGGGCCATTTGACTTGTGAGTTTTCCTGACAGGTTCGCGCAATCTTATCGGTTTTCAGCCGCCCGCGTCGTGGTTAGAGTAAAGCCCATCACTCATCCAATACGCCCTGGAGCGCCCCATGACCCAGACCCACTACCGCGCCGGCCCCGATGCCAACGGCCTGTTCGGCTCATTCGGCGGCCGCTACGTGGCCGAAACCCTGATGCCCCTGGTGCTCGACCTGGCCCGCGAATACGAAGCCGCCAAGGCCGACCCCAAGTTCCTCGAAGAACTCGCCTACTTCCAGCGTGACTACATCGGCCGCCCCAACCCGCTGTACTTCGCCGAGCGCCTGACCGAGCACTGCGGCGGCGCGAAGATCTTCTTCAAGCGTGAAGAGCTCAACCACACCGGCGCGCACAAGGTGAACAACTGCATCGGCCAGGTGCTGCTGGCCAAGCGCATGGGCAAGAAACGCCTGATCGCCGAAACCGGCGCCGGCATGCACGGCGTGGCCACCGCCACCGTCGCCGCGCGCTTCGGCCTGCCCTGCGTGATCTACATGGGCGCCACCGACATCGAGCGCCAGCAGGCCAACGTGTTCCGCATGAAGCTGCTGGGCGCCGAGATCGTCCCGGTCACCGCCGGTACCGGCACCCTCAAGGACGCCATGAACGAGGCCCTGCGCGACTGGGTCACCAACGTCGACGACACCTTCTACCTGATCGGCACCGTGGCAGGTCCCCACCCATATCCGGCGATGGTCCGCGACTTCCAGTCGATCATCGGCAAGGAAACCCGCGCCCAGTTGCAAGAGAAGGAAGGGCGCCTGCCCGACAGCCTGATCGCCTGCGTCGGCGGCGGCTCCAACGCCATGGGCCTGTTCCACGACTTCCTCGATGATGCCAGCGTGCAGATCATCGGCGTCGAGGCCGGCGGCCACGGCGTGCACACCGACAAGCACGCCGCCAGCCTCAACGGCGGCGTACCGGGCGTGTTGCACGGCAACCGCACCTACCTGCTGCAGGACGACGACGGCCAGATCACCGACGCCCACTCGATCTCCGCGGGCCTGGACTACCCCGGCATCGGCCCGGAGCACGCCTACCTGCACGAAGTGAAGCGCGTGGAGTACGTCAGCATCACCGACGACGAAGCCCTCGACGCCTTCCACGCCACCTGCCGCCTGGAAGGCATCATCCCGGCGCTGGAAAGCGCCCACGCCCTGGCCGAAGCGATCAAGCGCGCGCCGAAGCTGCCCAAGGACCACCTGATGGTGATCTGCCTGTCCGGTCGCGGCGACAAGGACATGCAAACCGTGATGAACCACATGGCCGCCCAGGAGAAACAGGCATGAGCCGTCTCGAACAACGCTTCGCCGAACTCAAGGCCGAAGGCCGCTCGGCACTGGTCACCTTCGTCACCGCCGGTGATCCGGGCTACGACGCCTCGCTGCAGATCCTCAAGGGCCTGCCTGAGGCTGGCGCCGACGTGATCGAGCTGGGCATGCCGTTCACCGACCCGATGGCCGACGGCGTGGCCATCCAGCTGGCCACCCTGCGTGCCCTGGAAGCCGGCCAGACCCTGGCCAAGACCCTGAAAATGGTGCGTGAATTCCGTGAGGATAACCAAACCACCCCGATCGTGCTGATGGGTTACTACAACCCGATCCACCGCTTCGGCGTGGAGAAGTTCGTCGCCGAAGCCAAGGAAGCTGGTGTCGATGGCCTGATCATCGTCGACCTGCCGCCGGAGCACGACGCCGAGCTGGCTACCCCGGCCCAGGCCGCCGGCATCGACTTCATCCGCCTGACCACCCCGACCACCGACGACGCGCGCCTGCCGCGCGTGCTGGAGCGCAGCTCCGGGTTCGTCTACTACGTGTCGGTGGCCGGCGTGACCGGTGCGGGCTCGGCGACCACCGAGCATGTGACCGAAGCGATTGCGCGCCTGCGTCGGCATACCGACCTGCCGATCAGCGTTGGTTTCGGCATTCGTACGCCGGAGCAGGCTGCGGCTATCGCCCGCCTGGCCGATGGCGTGGTGGTGGGCTCGGCGCTGGTCGACAAGATCGCCCAAGCCAAGGGTGCCGAGCAGGCCGTGAATGATGTGCTGAGCCTGTGCTCGGCGCTGGCTGAAGGTGTGCGCTCTGCAAGGACTTGAACCATCTCGCGGCAGAAGGAGCGGGCAACCCGCTCCTTTTTTTGCCCTTACCTAGTATTTTTGCCAGTAGCGTAAACCGCCGACGAATTTCATGATTGGCTTCCAAATCTGCTGAAGGAATAGCTGTCATGCGTAAGATCGGAATCGCTGCACTGCTTGGCCTTTTTATGGTGGGCAACACCTTCGCCGCCACTTGCCCAGAAACGAAGAGCCTCAAGGAAGTCGCCGGATCGGAAGATGGTTTGGACGGTTACGTCTATTCCGTGGAAAGTGGTAACTGGAAAGGCTTCGCGCCAAATGCCGACGACGATGGCACTAAAGAAGTAGACCTTGCCACACTGAAACTCTCGGACTCGAAAACCACTGATACTTCTGTCATCTGCCGCTACACAGATGCCAAAGGCGGTGGACTGAGCCTTTCACAGAAGAAATGATGTAGCGGTGGGCAGCAGCACTGACCTGCTGCCCTTTCACTTATCAAAGATCGACAGATCCAGCGGCCTGATCGCCCCCATCCAGATCGCATGATCCCGGTGATCCGCCAGTTCATCTCCGGTTTCCGGATGCAGGAACACCACCAACCCCTTGCGATACAGCGCCAGCCACGGTAGCACCACCCCCACCACCTCCGGCCCGAACGCCAGCTGGCAGCTCCAGTCCGGGTGCGGCCCGACCGGTTTCTGGTGCATGCGACCCATGGTCACGGGGAACAACCGCGTCGCCTCCTCGCATAGCGCGCGGGCCTGCTCCATGGTCGATGCGTCGTAGTACACGTGGGCGTGGTAGCCCTTGATCCTTTGCACGATGGCTCCTGATAGCGGTAATGCGAACATCTTGAAGTCTACGCCATCCCTGTAGGAGCGGCTTCAGCCGCGAAGCAGGCAACGCACTGCCTGGCCACCGGCTTCTCCGGTGTTCGCGGCTGAAGCCGCTCCTACAGGCGCTCCTGCTCCAGCCAATCCACGAACCGCTGGATCAGCGCCCCCCGCCGTTTGCGCGGCGGCAGCACCACGTAATACCCCCGCGCCGAACGCAAACTGCCTTCCATTGGCCGACACAACAGCCCTTGCTCGACCAGCCCATCGACCAGATGCGCCCAGCCAATCGCCACCCCTTGCCCGGCAATCGCCGCCTGAATCAGCAGCGTGTAGTTATCGAATCGCAGTTGACCGGACGGAGGAGGGCTGTCCACACCCAGGCCACGAAACACCCCGGTCCAATCGAACCAGCGGCTGGCCTGCTCGCCCTTCAGATGCAGCAACGGCAATCGTTGCAAAGCCACGGCTGACAAGGGTTTGCCATGAGTCAGCCGTGGGCTGCAGACCGGGAAAACCTCCTCGTCGAACAACCAGCGACTCTCGCCCTGATGGAAACGCCCGTCGCCAAACAGCACCGCCACATCGATGTCCGGGCGCAACATCCCCTGGCTGCGCTCGCCGGTCACCAAGCTCACATCCACCTGTGGATTGGCCTCGTGAAAGCGCTGCAAGCGCGGCATCAGCCAGAACGCGGCAAAGGCGAAATCGGTGGCCACCTGCAACACCTCGCGCTGCCCACGACCACTGGCCAGGGCAACACCGTCGTCCATGGCTTGCAACCCAAGATGTACCTGTTCGAACAGCAGTTGGCCCGCCTCGGTCAGCTCGATGCCCCGATAGATGCGGTCGAACAACCGCGTCCCCAACTGCGCCTCCAGGCGCTTCACCTGCTGGCTCACCGCAGGTTGCGTGGTGCCAAGCTCCAGGGCAGCGGCAGTAAAGCCACGCAGCCGCGCGGCGGCCTCGAACACACGCAGTGCATCGAGGGACAGATCGGCAAGGTGCTCAAACATAAGCTTGGCTAATCCCAGTCATTGCCCGGCGTGGGCTTTACCCACGTTATCCACAGCACCATGCTGGATTGCAAGCGTTCACCATAACTACCGACGATGGAAGGGCACCATGAAGCAACCCAACATCCTGTTCATCATGGCCGACCAGATGGCCGCGCCGCTGTTGCCGATCTACACCCCGTCGCCGATCAGGATGCCGAACCTGGTGCGCCTCGCCGAACAGGCCGTGGTGTTCGACAGCGCCTACTGCAACAGCCCACTGTGTGCGCCCTCGCGCTTCACCCTGGTCAGCGGCCAGTTGCCCAGCCGCATCGGCGCCTACGACAACGCCGCCGACTTCCCCGCCGACGTCCCCACCTACGCCCACTACCTGCGCCGCCTGGGCTACCGCACGGCGCTGTCGGGCAAGATGCACTTCTGCGGGCCGGACCAACTGCATGGCTATGAAGAACGCCTGACCAGCGACATCTACCCGGCCGACTACGGCTGGACGGTGAATTGGGATGCCCCCGACGAACGCCCCAGCTGGTACCACAATATGTCCTCGGTGTTGCAAGCCGGGCCGTGCGTACGCACCAACCAGCTGGATTTCGACGAGGAAGTGGTGTTCAAGGCGCGCCAGTACCTTTACGACCATGTGCGCGAGGACGATGGCCGGCCGTTCTGCCTGACCGTTTCCATGACCCACCCGCACGACCCCTACACCATCCCCAAGCACTACTGGGACCTGTACGAGGCTGTGGATATCCCACTTCCGCGTGATGAGATCCCCCAGGGCCAGCAGGACCCACACGCGCAACGCCTGCTCAAGGTCTACGACCTGTGGGACAAGCCGCTGCCCGTGGACAAGATCCGCGACGCCCGCCGTGCCTACTTCGGCGCCTGCAGCTACATCGACGACAACATCGGCAAGCTGCTGCAAACCCTCGAGGACTGCGGCCTGGCCGACGACACCCTGATCGTGTTCTCGGGCGACCACGGCGACATGCTTGGCGAGCGCGGGCTCTGGTACAAGATGCACTGGTTCGAGATGTCGGCGCGGGTGCCGCTGCTGATCCACGCGCCCAAGCACTTTGCCCCGGCGCGAGTCGGCGCCAGCGTCTCCACCTGCGATCTGCTGCCGACCCTGGTCGAACTGGCCGGTGGCGCTGTGGACAAGGACCTGCACCTGGACGGCCGCTCCTTGCTCGGCCACCTGCAAGGGCGCAGCGGCCACGACGAGGTGATCGGCGAGTACATGGCCGAAGGCACGGTCGGCCCACTGTTGATGATCCGCCGCGGCGCATACAAGTTCGTGTACAGCGAGGACGACCCCTGTTTACTCTACGACCTGAGCCGCGACCCGCACGAGCGGGAGAACCTCACCGGCAGCCCGGACCACCAGGCGCTGCTGCAGGCATTTGTCGATGAAGCACGCCAGCGCTGGGATATCCCCAACCTGCGCCAGCAAGTGCTGGCCAGCCAGCGCCGTCGCCGCCTGGTGGCCGAGGCACTGGCCATCGGCAAGCTGAACAGCTGGGACCACCAACCCCGGGTGGACGCCAGCCAACAGTACATGCGCAACCATATCGATCTCGACGACCTCGAGCGCAAGGCACGTTATCCACAGCCCGCCCCCCTGGATTGAGAAGAGAGGCCGCCATGCAGACGTTCTCCACCGCCGTGTTCGCCCTGGCCCTGAGCCTGGGCACGGCCCACGCCGCCGACAGCGACGCGCAATGCAGCACCGTGAAACTGGCCGACCCCGGCTGGAGCGATATCGCCAGCACCAACGCCGTAGCCCGCCTGCTCCTGGAAAGCCTGGGTTACCAGGTGAAGATCGACAGCCTGGCCGTGCCGATCATCTATGGAGGCTTGAAGGATGGCCGGGTGGACGCCTTCCTCGGCAACTGGATGCCGGCGCAGCAGGGTTTTCATGACAAGTTCATCGCCAACGGCGACGTGCAGCAGCTGGCGCGCAACCTGGAGGGCACTGAATTCACCCTCGCGGTGCCCGATTATGTGTGGGAGGCCGGCGTGAAGGACTTCGCCGACCTGCACAAGTACGCCGACACGTTCGACAAGAAGCTTTACGGCATCGGCTCCGGCGCACCGGCCAACCTGTCGCTGAAGGAGATCATCGACAAGAACGACTTCGCGCTTGGCCAGTGGAAGCTGGTCGAGTCCAGCGAACAGGCGATGCTGGCCCAGGTGGACCGGGCGGTGAAGAAACAGCAGTTCATCACCTTCCTGGGCTGGACGCCGCACCCGATGAACGTGAAGTTGAAGATGCATTACCTCACGGGTGGCGAAAAGTGGTTTGGCAGCAAAGGCGATGTGTACACGCTGACCCGCAAGGGCTATCCACAGGTGTGCCCGAATGCGGCGAAGCTGTTGGCCAACCTGACGTTCACCCTGGAAATGGAGAACAGCATCATGGCCGAGGTTGTGGACAAGAAGGTGAGCTTCGATGAGGCGGCCAAGGCTTGGGTAAGGGCCCATCCGCAGTTACTGGAAGGATGGCTGGCCGGAGTGACCACCAAATCCGACCGTGACGCACAAGAGGCTATAAAGGCCAAACTATGACTTAACAAGCGACCACAACACCGGTAGGGGTGGCTTCAGCCGCGATCACCCACGCAGTGGGTGCCAGACACCGCGTTGCCTGCATCGCGGCTGAAGCCGCTCCTACAGCGATCGTGCATTATCAAGGACACCCCATGCCCCGCCTGACCCACCTGCTGCCCTTTCTCACCTGGCTACCCCGCCAATCGGGCCGCAGCCTGCGCCAGGACCTGCTGGTAGGCCTGGGTGGCGCCATCCTCGCCCTGCCACAGTCCATCGCCTACGCCCTGATCGCCGGCCTGCCCGCCGAGTACGGCCTGTACGCCGCCATCGTGCCGGTGCTGGTGGCCTGCCTGTGGGGTTCATCCTGGCACCTGATCTGCGGCCCCACCGCCGCCATTTCCATTGTCCTCTACGCCAGCATCAGCCCGCTGGCGGTGACCGGCAGCGCCGACTACGTGACCCTGGTGCTGCTGTTGACGTTTCTCGGTGGCGTCTTCCAGCTACTGCTGGGGCTGCTGCGTTTTGGTGCGCTGGTCAATTTCGTTTCCCATTCGGTGGTGCTGGGCTTCACCCTGGGTGCCGCCATCGTCATCGCTCTGGGGCAACTGCCCAACCTGCTGGGCCTGGACCTGCCAAGCCAGGCCACGGCTCTTGAGACCGTGCAGGACCTGGCTGGGCATGCCGGCGAAGTAGACCTGCCGTCGCTGGCCCTGGGCCTGGCCACGCTGGTGATCGGTATCGCCCTGAAACTTTGGCGCCCGCGCTGGCCGAGCCTGTTGATAAGCCTGCTGCTGGTCAGCCTGGTGGCCTGGCTGCTGCCTGGCGTGTTTGGACAAGTACCGCGAGTCCCCGCTTTTGTCGGCCAATTGCCGCCGCTCAGCCCACTGCCGTTACTCGATATGGAACTGATCCTGCGCCTGCTGCCCGGCGCCGTGGCCATCGGCATGCTTGGGCTGGTCACCAGCCTATCCATCGCCCGCTCACTGTCGGCACGTTCCGAGCAACTGATCGACGCCAACCAGGAGATTCGTGCCCAAGGCCTGTCGAACATCGTGGGGGCATTGTTTTCCGGTTACCTGTCCTCCGGCTCCTTTACCCGCTCTGGGCTCAGCTACGACGCGGGCGCCCGCTCGCCATTGGCCGGGGTGTTCTCGGCGTTGTGGGTGGCGCTGTTCGCGGTCGCTGGTGCCGGGCTGATCGCCCATCTGCCGATTCCGGCGATGGCGGGGAGCATCCTGCTGATCTGCTGGGGGCTGGTGGACCATCGCGGCATTCGCGCGCTGTACCGGGTCAGCCGCTCTGAGTGCTTGGTGATGGCGCTGACGGCGGCCGCGACGCTGCTGCTCGAGCTGCAGACGGCGATCTACGCCGGGGTGCTGGCGTCGCTGTTCTTCTACCTCAAACGCACTTCTCGGCCACGGGTGCAGCAGAGCCGGGAAGGGGAGTTGGATGTGCTGCGGGTGGGCGGTTCGATTTTCTTCGGCGCGGCGCATTACCTGCAAGTGCGTTTGCAGCGCTGCCAGGGGCCGCATGTGGTGATCGATGCGCGGCAGGTGAACTTCATCGATTACTCGGGTGTGGATATGTTGCACCGCGAGGCGCGGCGGTTGATGCGCAATGGCGGAAGCCTGACGTTGCAGCGGGCGAGGCCGCAGGTGATCGAGGAATTGCAGAAGTTGGAGGGGGCAGAGTATTGCCCAATCCGATTTGAAGGGTGATTGGGGCCGCTTTGCGGCCCATCGCGGATGAATCCGCCCCTACTCTGGTTGAGCGCAATACGTGTAGGAGCGGATTCATCCGCGATGGGCTAGAAATCTCAGCCGCGATTCAACTGCCGGCGCAGCTCAGCCAGAACGGGCGCCGTATCCGGGCGCACCCCACGCCAGATGAAGAACGCCTCGGCCGCCTGCTCGGCCAGCATCCCCAGCCCATCCAGCACCTTGGCTGCGCCCAGCTTGCTGGCCCATTGGCAGAATGGCGTCGGCTCCTTGCCATACATCATGTCGTAGCAAACAGTGCGCCCCGCCTCGACAAGGCTGTCGGCAATTGGCGGCAGCTCGCCCGACAGGCTCGCCGAGGTGGCGTTGATGATCACGTCCACCGGCTCTTGCAACCAGCTGAAACCACTGGCCACCACCGGGCCCAGTTCATCGAACTCCCGCGCCAGCAGCTCGGCTTTCTCGACGGTACGGTTGGCGATCACCAGCGATTGCGGCGTGTGCGCCAGGATCGGCTCGAGCACACCGCGAACCGCGCCACCGGCACCGAGGATGAGGATGCGCTTGCCGGCCAGCGTCACCCCGGCATTCACCGTCAGGTCACGCACCAGCCCGGCGCCGTCGGTGTTGTCGCCCTGCAACGTGCCGTCGGCCAGCTTGGTCAGGGTGTTCACCGCACCGGCACGCTGGGCGCGCGGCGTGAGGCTGTCGCACAGCCGGTAGGCTTCTTCCTTGAACGGCACAGTGACATTGGCGCCGCGGCCTTGCTTGAAGAAGCCCCGGGCACAGTCGCTGAACTCATCCAGTGGCGCCAGCAGGGTGGCGTACTCCAGCTCCTGGCCGGTCTGGTCGGCGAACAGGCGGTGGATCAGCGGCGACTTGCTGTGGCCGATGGGGTTGCCGAATACGACGTACTGGTCCATTGCGGTTCCTCTGTTATCCACAGGCTTACTGGGCGAGCCAGTCACGGTCCTGCAGGAAGTAGTCGGTCAGGCGCGCTTCCTCGCTGCCCGGCTCCGCCTTCCAATCGTAACCCCAGCGCACCTGCGGCGGCAGCGACATCAGGATCGACTCGGTGCGGCCACCGGACTGCAAACCAAACAGCGTGCCACGGTCGTAGACCAGGTTGAACTCGACGTAGCGACCACGGCGGTATTCCTGGAATTCACGCTGCTTGGCGGTGTACGGCGTACCCTTGCGGCGCTGGATGATCGGCAGGTAGGCGTCGACATAGGCGTCGCCGATGGCGCGCATGAAGGCGAAGCAGGTGTCGAAGTCCCACTCGTTCAGGTCGTCGAAGAACAGGCCGCCGATGCCACGCGGCTCGCCACGGTGCTTGAGGTGGAAGTAGCGGTCGCACCAGGCCTTGTAGCGCGGGTACACGTCCGCACCGAACGGCGCGCAGGCCTGCTCGGCGACACGGTGCCAGTGCACGCAGTCGTCCTCGTTGCCATAGTACGGGGTCAGGTCGAAGCCGCCGCCGAACCACCACACCGCCTCTTCGCCTTCTTTTTCGGCGATGAAGAAGCGCACGTTGGCGTGGGAAGTCGGCACATGCGGATTGTGCGGGTGGATCACCAGCGACACGCCCAGGGCTTCGAAGCCCCGGCCGGCCAGTTCCGGGCGGTGGGCGCTGGCCGACGGCGGCAGGCCGGCGCCGAACACGTGGGAGAAGTTCACCCCGCCTTTCTCGATCACCTTGCCCTCGCCGATCACCCGTGTGCGACCGCCGCCGCCGGCATCGCGCACCCAGGCATCCTCGACGAAGCGGGCACCGCCGTCTTCGGTTTCGAGGGCAGTGCAGATGCGGTCTTGCAGGTCGAGCAGGTAGGCTTTTACGGCCTCGGTGCGGCTGGTCATCGGGTCACCTGGAAGGAGCGGGAAAATTCGCCGCGTAGCATACCACCGGCCGACGCCGCGTCGCAGTTGACGGCGGTCAAGCAAAGGCGTCCGATAGAAGGCCTTTGCGACCCACGACAACAGGAGTGTGTGATGGCCAAGCGTATCCAGTTCAGCCAGCATGGTGGCCCGGAAGTCCTGCAACTGGTGGAGTTCGACCCGGCACCGCCCGGCCCGCGGCAAGTGCGGGTACGTAACCATGTGATCGGCTTGAACTTCATCGATACCTATTTCCGCAGCGGGCTGTATGCGCCGCCAGCCCTGCCTTCCGGGCTGGGCACAGAAGCGGCCGGGGTGGTCGAGGCGGTGGGCGAGGGCGTCAGCCGGATCGAGGTCGGCGACCGCGTGGCCTATGCCGGTGGGCCGCTAGGGGCCTATAGCGAGGTGCATACGCTGCCGGAAGCCAACCTGGTGAAGCTGCCTGAGGCGATCAGCTTCGAACAGGCGGCGGCGGTGATGCTCAAGGGGCTGACAACGCAGTACTTGCTCAAGCAGACCTACGCCGTGCAGCCGGGGGACTTCGTGCTGTTCCATGCTGCTGCCGGTGGTGTCGGATCGCTGGCTTGTCAGTGGGCCAAGGCACTGGGCGCGAAGCTGATCGGCACCGTCAGCTCTCCAGAGAAAGCCGAGCGGGCCAAGGCGCTTGGCGCCTGGGCGACCATCGACTACAGCCACGAAGATGTAGCCAAGCGCGTGCTGGAGCTGACCGACGGTAAAAAGTGCGCGGTGGTGTATGACGGCGTGGGGGCCGATACCTGGCTGACGTCACTGGATTGCTTGAGGCCGCGAGGGTTGATGGTGAGTTTCGGCAATGCGTCGGGGGCGGTGAGTGGGGTGAACCTGGGGATTCTGTCGCAGAAGGGGTCGCTGTATGTGACCCGTCCGACGCTGGGGAGCTACGCCAACAACGCCGAGAACACCCAGGCCATGGCCGATGACCTGTTCGCGATGATCGCCAGCGGCAAGCTGGTTGTGGATATCCAGCAGCGGTATCCGTTGAGCGAGGCGGCCAAGGCGCAGGCGGAGTTGTCGGCGCGGCGCACGGTGGGTTCGACTGTTCTGCTGCCTTGAGGGGCAGACCCCCGAGGTGTTCGCCGGGGGAGTTGCAGCGCCTATGAGATCGAGCGCCGCCCGCGCGGCGCATCGCGGATGAATCCGCTCCTACATCGGTTGCAACGTGCCGCACCTGTCAGGCCATGGTTGCCGGCCTTGGCGCATGGCTTGAGCCTGGCGGGGCGGCGGCGGTGCCAGCCGAAAAATCGCGTCGTACCAACAAGGCGAACAACCATGGCCTATCGGTCATGGCCACGTTGCAACGAATGTAGGAGCGGATTCATCCGCGATGCGCCGCGCGGGCGGCGCTCGATCTCAAGAGCACTGCAAAACTATCGCCCTGCACTTGCCCGCCAACACGCGATCAACCGCCCTACCGGGGCTTCCCAGGTGCTGGCGCCGACTCGATGCCATCGAGCATCGCCTCCACCAACCCCTCCGCCATTTCCAGCGAATGCAGGCTCGACCAATACATGCCTCGCCCCTCATCGCGCAGGTGGTCGAGTGCCTTGATGCCGGTGTCGTAGGCGCAGCGCAGATAGAGCGCGACGTGCACCAGGGCGTCGTGGGCTTCGATATTAGGGTTTACGGTGAAGAGTGGAGGATGGCCGGCGTCACAGCGGCCGAAGGGGTGGGCGGTGGTGTTTGGGAGTGGTGGATCGGGGACAATTTTCTTCATGGTTTGCTCCAGAGCTGGAGCTGACACCTGCCCGTTACCACACGGTTGGGTGGCAGCTGTACGCGGAGTGGTAAACCGGACTGGAGGCACTCCCGGCAGGCAAAAGCCTCCCGCGCACAGCCGCCATAGGCTGCAGTGCTCCAGAACTACCGGGTTACCACACCCGATCGCCAAGTTATTCGGCGACGGTCTGGAGCCTAGAGGCAGTAGTTCCCACTGAGAAGGTAATGGCGGTCGACAGACTGCGTAGGATATTTCTCTGAATTCAGAATGGGCAGCCATCTGGGTAAAAATCAGAAAAATCAGCGAGGAATTCTGGGGCGAAGCCCTCGCCAGCGGTATCAGCCCGGGCGCACGACCTCACCGGTCGCCAGGTCGCGAATCAGGCTCGGGTTCTTCCGCCCACCCAACGCCCCACCCAGCACCATGTCCAGCTCATTGTGGAAATACTGCTCCACCCGCAAACGGCTCTTGGCCGCCGGCCGCCCGGCCGGGTTGCACGAGGTGGAGATCAACGGCCCCACCAACGCGCACAGCTCACGTACCTGTGGATGATCGCTGACCCGCAGCGCCACGGTGTCGTGCTGCCCGGTCACCCACTCAGGCAGCAGGTCCTGATGCGGCACCAGCCAGGTGTTCGGCCCCGGCCAGGTGGCGCTCATGCGGTCGATCCAGTCCTGGGGGAAGTCCTCGAACAAAAAGTCGAACTGGCGAATATTGTCGGCGATCAGGATCAACCCTTTATCCACAGGCCGCGACTTGAGCGCCAGCAGGCGATACACCGCGTCTTCGTTCCACGGGTCGCAGCCCAGGCCCCAGACCGCTTCCGTCGGATAGGCGATCACCGCACCCGCCTTCACCTCGCGCGCGGCTTGTTGCACACGCCAACTGCTCACCATTTTCCGTCTCTCCGCATAAACGCCGTGCGCGCAGTGTACTTAGCCCGCACGGGCAAACCAACGCCCGGCTTCGTTGCTGACCCGGCCTTCGAGCTCCAGCTCGGTCAGGCTGGCCAGCACCTGAGCCAACGGCAGCCCGCTGTTGTGGGCCAGCCCCTCGCTGGTCTGGGGCGCAGCGTGGAGCAGGGCGAGTAGGGGGTGGCCAGGTTTACCCACAACGGCGGGCGGCAGGTTCTGCCAGCCACCCAGGCTGTCGAGGATCTGCTCCACGCTTTCCACCAGCAAAGCGCCATCGCGGATCAACTGGTGGCACCCTTTGGCGCCGGGATGGTGGATGGAGCCTGGAATCGCGTACACCTCCCGCCCCTGCTCAGCGGCAAGCCGCGCCGTGATCAACGAACCGCTGGCCAGGCTGGCCTCGACCACCAGTACACCGAGCGACAAGCCGCTGATGATCCGGTTGCGCCGGGGGAAGTTGCCAGCCAACGGCCCAGCGTCCAGCGGGTACTCGGAAACCAGCGTGCTACCGCTGTCGATCATCATCCTGGCCAAGTCACGGTGGCGCTGTGGATAACATTTTTGCAACCCCGTGCCCAGCACCCCGATGGTGTGCCCACCGGCCTTCAGCGCCGCCCGATGAGCGGCACCATCGACGCCCAGCGCCAGCCCACTGGTAATGGTGAACCCGGCCTGGGCAAGACAACGGGAAAACGCGCCTGCCGTATCCAGCGCCGGGGGTGAAGCACGCCTGCTGCCCACAATCGCCAGCTGCGGTCGCTCGAGCAAAGCGGGGTCTCCAGCGACGAAAAGCAAGGGTGGCGGATCGTCTATCTCGGCCAGCAACGCCGGATAGCCAGGCCCGTCCCACATCAGCAAATGCTGGCCCGGCCGCTCTAGCCAGGCCATTGCGGCCGATGCGCCATCACGTACTTCTGGGCTGCGCCGGGCATCGATACTGGCTGCCGGCAGCCCCAACGCACGCCAGGCACTGGCCGGCGCACTGAGCGCCGAGGAGGCGCTGCCGAAAGCTTCGATGAGGGTGTGAAAACGACGCAGACCGGCATCGGGAAGGCGATGCAGACGCAACCGCGCCTCGAGTTCGGCAGGCGAACAAGGCGACGAACGGGGTTCGCTCATAGGGATCATCCTTGATCGACAGGGGGCCAATGGCGTGGCACAACCTGTGGATAACTTTGTTGATAATACTTTGACAAGCTGTCCATGAAATGGGCTTTGCAGCGCCCATTCACACCCTAGCCAAGCTTCACAGGTGCCGAACGCCCCATTTCCCTTTATTATGTGTGCTCAGTTTTCAACCGACCGCACAGTGACTGCCTGACCCCTATGGCCATCTTGAACATTCTCGAATTCCCCGATCCGCGCCTGCGCACCATCGCCAAACCGGTGACGGAGTTCGACGACGCCCTGAGCCAGCTGATCGACGACATGTTCGAGACCATGTACGAAGCCCCTGGCATCGGCCTGGCGGCCACCCAGGTGAACGTGCACAAGCAGGTCGTGGTGATGGACCTGAGCGAAGACCGCAGCGAACCGCGCGTCTTCATCAACCCCACGGTCGAGGAGCTGACCCACGACATGGGCCAGTACCAGGAAGGCTGCCTGTCGGTACCCGGCTTCTACGAGAACGTCGACCGCCCGCTGCGCGTGCGAGTCAAGGCCCAGGACCGCGACGGCAAGCCCTACGAGCTCGAAGCCGAAGGCCTGCTGGCGGTGTGCGTGCAGCACGAGTTCGATCACCTCAACGGCAAGCTGTTCGTCGACTACCTGTCCCAGCTCAAACGCGACCGGATCAAGAAGAAGCTGGAAAAGCAGCACCGCCAGCAAGCCTGATCCCCACCTTCCAGAAGGCTTGCTCCGGCAAGCCTTTTTCTTTTTGAAGAAGCGAGAACTCCATGCGCATCGTCTTCGCAGGCACTCCAGAGTTTGCCGCCAAACACCTCAAGGCCCTGCTCGACAGCCCGTACGAGATCGTGGCCGTCTACACCCAGCCCGACCGCCCGGCCGGGCGTGGCCAGAAGCTCATGCCGAGCGCGGTCAAGGCGCTGGCCGTGGCCCACGACATCCCGGTGCACCAGCCGCAGACCCTGCGCAACGCCGAGGCGCAAGCCGAACTCGCCGCACTGAAACCAGACCTGATGGTGGTGGTCGCCTACGGCCTGATCCTGCCGCAGGCTGTGCTGGATATCCCACGCCTGGGCTGCATCAACAGCCACGCCTCGCTGCTGCCACGCTGGCGCGGCGCGGCGCCTATCCAACGCGCCGTTGAAGCCGGTGACGCCGAGAGCGGCGTGACCGTGATGCGTATGGAGGCGGGCCTCGACACTGGCCCGATGCTGCTGAAAGTCGTCACGCCGATCAGCGCCGACGACACCGGCGGCACCCTGCACGACCGCCTCGCCGCCATGGGCCCGGGCGCCGTGGTGCAGGCCGTTGCCGGCCTGGCCGATGGCAGCCTGCAAGGCGAAGTTCAGGACGATGCCCTGGCCACCTACGCCCACAAGCTGAACAAGGACGAGGCGCGCCTCGACTGGAGCCGCCCGGCCGTGGAGCTGGAGCGCCTGATCCGTGCCTTCAACCCATGGCCGGTGTGCCACAGCACCCTCGACGGCGAAAGCGTGAAGGTGCTGGCCGCCAACGTGTCCACAGGCAAGGGCGCCCCCGGCGAAATCCTCTCCGCCAGCAAGGACGGCCTGGTCGTCGCCTGCGGTGATGGCGCCCTGAGCCTGACCCGTCTGCAACTGCCTGGCGGCAAGGCCCTGGCTTTCAGTGACCTGTTCAACAGCCGCCGCGAGAAGTTCGCCAGTGGCAAGGTGCTCGGCCAATGAACCCACGCCTGGCCGCCGCCCGCGCCCTTGCCGCCGTGCTCAGCGGCAAGGCTTCGCTGAACAGTTCGCTGCCGGCACAACTGGACAAGGTTGAAGAGCGCGACCGGGGCCTCACTCAAGACCTGGCCTTTGGTACCGCACGCTGGCAGCCGCGTCTGGACCTACTGGCCGCGCAACTGCTGCAGAAGCCGTTCAAGGCCGCCGATGCCGATGTGCAGGCGCTGCTGCTGGTCGGCCTGTACCAACTGTTCTACACGCGCATCCCGGCACACGCCGCCATCGGCGAGACCGTGGGCTGCGCGGACAAGCTCAAGAAACCGTGGGCCAAAGGGCTGCTCAATGCAGTGCTGCGCCGCGCCCAGCGTGAGGGCGAAGATCTGCTCGCCAGCATGGAGCGCGACCCGGTGGTGCGTACCGCCCACCCTCGCTGGCTGCAGAAGTCGCTGAAAGCCTTCTGGCCGGAGCAATGGGAAGCCATCTGCGCCGCCAACAACGCCCACCCGCCGATGATCCTGCGGGTCAACCGCCGCCACCACAACCGCGACGCCTACCTGGCGTTGCTGACCGAGGCTGGTATCGAAGCCAACGCCTGCCCGTTCAGCCGCGACGGTATCGTCCTCGCCGAGGCTTGCGACGTGCGCGGCCTGCCGGGCTTCGCCGAAGGCTGGGTGAGCGTGCAGGACGAAGCCGCGCAGCTGTCCGCCGACCTGCTGGAACTGGCCCCCGGCCAGCGCGTGCTCGACGCCTGCTGCGCCCCGGGCGGCAAGACCTGCCACCTGCTGGAAGCCGAGCCCGGCCTGGCCCACATGGTCGCCATCGACCTGGAAGCCAAGCGCCTGACCCGTGTGCGCGAAAACCTCGACCGCCTCAAGCTCGACGCCGAGCTGATTGCCTGCGACGCCCGCGACACCGCCAGTTGGTGGGATGGCCAACCGTTCCAGCGCATCCTGCTTGACGCGCCGTGCTCGGCCACCGGCGTGATCCGCCGCCACCCGGACATCAAGCTGACCCGTCAGGCCGAAGACATCCCGGCCCTGGCCGCACTGCAAGGCGAGCTGCTCGACGCCCTGTGGCCGACCCTGGAAGTGGGCGGCATGCTGCTTTATGCCACCTGCTCGAGCCTGCCGACCGAGAACACCGAAGTGATCGACGCCTTCCTCGCCCGCACCCCCGGTGCCCGCGAGCTGGACCTGGCCACCGAAGCCGGCCTGCGCCAACCCCACGGCCGCCAGCTGTTGGCCCAGGAAGGCGGCCACGATGGGTTCTATTACGCCAAACTGATCAAGATCGCCGCTTCGCGCGGGTAAGAATAAAAAGGTAGGGAGTAGCGGATGAAGATCATCATCCTCGGCGCAGGGCAGGTGGGCGGCACGCTGGCGGAACACCTGGCCAGCGAAGCCAACGACATCACCGTGGTCGACACCGACAGCGAGCGCCTACGCGACCTGGGCGACCGCTTGGACATCCGCACCGTGCAGGGCCGCGCCTCGCTGCCGACGGTGCTGCGCCAGGCCGGTGCCGACGACGCCGACATGCTGGTGGCGGTGACCAACAGCGACGAGACCAACATGGTCGCCTGCCAGGTTGCCTACTCGCTGTTCCACACCCCGACCAAGATTGCCCGGGTGCGCGAGTCGGCCTACCTCACCCGTGAAGAGCTGTTCGAAAACGACCATATCCCGGTGGATGTGCTGATCAGCCCCGAGCAGGTGGTGACCAACTACATCAAGCGCCTGATCGAACACCCAGGCGCGCTGCAGGTGATCGACTTCGCCGAGGGCAAGGCCCAACTGGTGGCGGTCAGGGCTTACTACGGTGGCCCGCTGGTGGGCCAGCAACTGCGCCAGATCCGCGCCCACATGCCCAACGTCGACACCCGCGTGGCGGCGATCTTCCGCCGCGACCGACCGATCACCCCGCAGGGCGACACGGTGATCGAGGCCGACGACGAAGTGTTCTTCATCGCCGCGAAGAGGGACATCCGCGCGGTAATGGGCGAGCTACGCCGCATCGACGAGACCAACAAGCGCGTGGTCATCGCCGGTGGCGGGCAGATCGGCGAGCGCCTGGCAGAAGCCATCGAAAGCCGCTACCAGGTAAAGATCATCGAGATGAACCCGGCGCGTTGCCGGCACCTTTCCGACACCTTGGAAAGCACCGTGGTGTTGCAGGGTAGCGCCTCGGACAAAGACCTGATGCTCGAAGAGAACATCGCCGACGCCGACATCTTCCTGGCCCTGACCAACGACGACGAGGCCAACATCATGGCGTCGCTGCTGGCCAAGCGCCTGGGCGCGCGCAAGGTGATGACCATCATCAACAACCCGGCCTATGTCGACCTGGTGCAGGGCGGCGACATCGACATCGCCATCAGCCCGCAGCTGGCCACCATCGGCACCTTGCTGGCCCACGTGCGCCGTGGCGATATCGTCAGCGTGCACTCGCTGCGCCGGGGTGCGGCCGAGGCCATCGAGGCGGTGGCCCATGGCGATGCGAAGTCGAGCAAGGTGGTGGGCAAGGCCATCGAGGACATCTCGTTGCCGCCAGGTACCACCATCGGCGCGATCATCCGCGACGAAGAGGTGCTGATCGCCCACGACGACACGGTGATCGCGTCGGGCGACCATGTGATCCTGTTCGTTGTGGATAAAAAGCATATTCGGGACGTGGAGAAGCTGTTCCACGTGGGTTTGAGTTTCTTCTAGGAGGGAAGGGCATGCGCGAATCGCTGGAGAAGATGCTGGCCAAGGGTGTGGATAACCCGCTGCTGCGGTTCGGGCTGGGCAAGGCTTGGCTGGACGAGGGCAATGGCGCTGAGGCAGCGGTGCACCTGGCGGCCTGTGTGCGACAGGATCCGAAGTACTCGGCGGCTTGGAAGCTGCTGGGGAAGGCGTATCAGCTCAGCGGGGAGCTGGATGGTGCGCGCAAGGCCTGGGAAGAGGGGATCGTCGCGGCGCAGGCCCATGGCGACAAGCAGGCCGAGAAAGAGATGGCGGTGTTCCTGAAGAAGCTGAACAAGCTTTGAGGCCCTGTTCGCCAGCAAAGCTGGCTTCCACAGGAAATGCATACCCTGTAGGAGCCAGCTTTGCTGGCGAATGCGATCTCAATACCAGCGAGCTTCTCCGGCCGGGCGCTTCTTGAAGCGCTTCATGCTCCACATGTACTGGCTCGGGTACTCGCGCACATAACGCTCGACCACTTTGCTCATGGCCGCCGCCGACACAGTCACATCCTCGCTGTACATTTCTTCCGGCGCCGCCTCCAGGAATACCTTGAAGCCTGAACCGTCCGGCAGCCGCAGGGCATGCAGGAACACCCCCACCGCCTTGCCACCGGCCAGCATGTTCGGCACGAACTTGCTGGTCAGCGCCTGGGTACCCAGGAACGGCACGAACACACCCGCCGACTCGGCCGGCTCCGGGTCGGCGGGGATCCCCACCTGCCCGCCGCGGCGCACTTCCTTGATCACGCTGAGGATGCCTTCCTTGGTCGAAGGCGCCACGCGGTTGCCCATCTGCACGCGCTGTTCACGCAGCAGGTCATCCACCGCTTTGAGCTTGGGCGGCCGGTAGAAGATGATCGGTTTGCACTGGTTGCAATAGAAGTGGTTGAGCACTTCCCAGTTACCCAGGTGGCTGGTGATGCCGACCACGCCCTTGCCCGAGGCCAGCGCCTGCTGCAGCACTTCCAGGCCGTGCACTTCCTTGACCAGGTCGAGCGAGCGCTGCGGCGGCCAGATCCAGGCGCAGGCGCTCTCGACGAACGACTTGCCGATGTCCTTCAGCGCACGACCGACCAGTTGCTCACGCTCGGCCGGGTCCATCTCCGGGAAGCACTTGGCCAGGTTGATGCGCACGACATTGCGCGAGCCATTGGGGATTTTCCACATCAACCAGCCGATACCGGCGCCGACGCGCTGCACAGCGCCCCAGGGCAGCTTGGCAAACAGGCGCAGCACCCCGACCATCAGGGCGCCCTTGAACTTTTCCACAGGCGAATTCCTTATTTCAGCAAGGCGCGCATTGTACCCCGTCAGCGCGCCAGCGCGGCGTAGCGATCGCAGTCGGTGGTGTGGTCCATGACCATGCCGGTGGCCTGCATGAAGGCGTAGCAGATGGTCGGGCCAACGAAGGTGAAGCCGGCCTTCTGCAGGGCCTTGCTCATGGCCTTGGCTTCGTCGGTCACCGCCGGTACGTCGGCGCGGGAAGCGAAGTGATTGATCTTCGGTTGCCCACCGACGAACGACCACAGCCACTCGGCGGGGTTATCCACAGCCAGCCAGGCCTCGGCGTTGCGGCGCACGGCCTTGAGCTTGAGGCGGTTGCGGATGATGCCGACATCCAGCATAAGCTCCTCGATGCGTTCGTCGCTCAAGCGCGCCAGTTGCACCGGGTCGAAACCGTGCAGCACCTGGCGATAGCGCTCGCGTTTCTTCAATACGGTGATCCACGAGAGCCCCGCCTGGAACCCTTCGAGCAAAAGCATCTCGAAGAGCAACGCCGGGTCGCGCTGCGGCGTTCCCCACTCGTGGTCGTGATAGGCCTCGTACAACGGATCGTCGGAACACCAAAAGCAGCGTGGCATAAGGCTCCAATTACGTAGAGGGCGAGGCGAATCGGGTTATACTCCCGCTCTTTACATCCGCATCCCCAGATACAGGTGAATTTCGTGAGCCAGCCTACGCCAGCCGTGCGTACCTTCCAAGACCTGATCCTCGCCCTGCAGAACTACTGGGCCGAGCAAGGTTGTGTGGTGCTTCAGCCCTACGATATGGAAGTAGGCGCCGGCACTTTCCATACCGCCACCTTCCTGCGCGCCGTGGGCCCAGAGACGTGGAACGCCGCCTATGTGCAGCCTAGCCGTCGCCCCGCCGACGGACGGTATGGCGAAAACCCCAACCGCCTGCAGCACTACTACCAGTTCCAGGTGGTGCTCAAGCCAAACCCGGCCAACTTCCAGGAGCTGTACCTCGGCTCGCTGAAAGCCATCGGCCTGGACCCGCTGGTTCACGACATCCGCTTCGTCGAAGACAACTGGGAATCGCCGACCCTCGGCGCCTGGGGCCTGGGCTGGGAAATCTGGCTGAACGGCATGGAGGTGACCCAGTTCACCTACTTCCAGCAGGTCGGCGGCATCGAGTGCTACCCGGTCACCGGTGAAATCACCTACGGCCTGGAGCGCCTGGCCATGTACCTGCAGGGCGTGGACTCGGTCTACGACCTGGTATGGGCCGACGGCCCGTTCGGCAAGGTCACCTACGGCGACGTGTTCCACCAGAACGAAGTGGAGCAGTCGACCTACAACTTCGAGCACGCCAACGTCGAGAAGCTGTTCGAGCTGTTCGACTTCTACGAAAGCGAAGCGAACCGCCTGATCAAGCTGGACCTGCCGCTGCCGACCTACGAAATGGTCCTGAAAGCCTCGCACACCTTCAACCTGCTGGACGCCCGCCGCGCCATCTCGGTGACCGAGCGCCAGCGCTACATCCTGCGCGTACGCACGCTCGCCCGTGACGTGGCGCAAAGCTACCTGCAAGCCCGCGCACGCCTGGGCTTCCCGATGGCTTCTCCTGAACTGCGTGACGAAGTGTTGGCTAAGCTGGAGGCTGCACAATGAGTGCTCAAGATTTCCTGGTTGAACTGGGCACCGAAGAGCTGCCACCGAAAGCCCTGGCCTCGCTGGGCGACGCGTTCCTCGCCGGCATCGAGAAAGGCCTGCAGGCCGCCGGCCTGAACTACACCGGCAAGCAGGTGTACGCCGCGCCGCGCCGCCTGGCCGTGCTGCTGCGCCAGCTGGATGTGCAACAGCCAGACCGCAGCATCAACATCGACGGCCCGCCCCGCCAGGCCGCCTTCGACGCCGAAGGCAACCCGACTCAAGCCGCCCTGGGCTTCGCCAAGAAGTGCGGCGTGGAACTGTCGGACATCGACCAGAGCGGCGCGAAACTGCGTTTCTCGCAGCACATTCCAGGTAAGGCGACCGCCAGCCTGCTGCCCACCATCGTCGAAGACTCGCTCAACGACCTGCCGATCCCCAAGCGCATGCACTGGGGCGCCAGCCGTGAAGAGTTCGTACGCCCGACGCAATGGCTGGTGATGCTGCTCGGCGACCAGGTCGTCGACTGCACCATCCTCGCGCAAAAAGCCGGCCGTGAATCCCGTGGCCACCGCTTCCACCACCCGCAAAACGTGGTCATCACCACCCCGGCCAACTATGTCGAAGACCTGCGCAAAGCCTACGTGCTGGCCGACTTCGCCGAGCGTCGCGAGCTGATCAGCAAACGCACCGCGGAACTGGCCATGCAGCAGGAAGGCTCGGCCATCGTGCCGCCGGCGCTGCTGGACGAAGTGACCGCCCTGGTCGAGTGGCCAGTGCCGCTGGTGTGCTCGTTCGAGGAGCGTTTCCTCGAAGTGCCGCAAGAAGCCCTGATCACCACCATGCAGGACAACCAGAAGTACTTCTGCCTGCTGGACAGCGAAGGCAAGCTGCTGCCGCGCTTCATCACCGTGGCCAACGTCGAAAGCCGCGATCCGAAGCAGATCGTCGAAGGCAACGAGAAGGTCGTGCGCCCGCGCCTGACCGACGCCGAGTTCTTCTTCAAGCAGGACAAGAAGCAGCCGCTGGAAAGCTTCAACGAGCGCCTGAAGAACGTGGTGTTCCAGGCTCAGCTGGGCACCGTGTTCGACAAGGCCGAGCGCGTGTCGAAACTGGCCGCCTTCATTGCCCCGTACATCGGCGGCAGTGCAATTAACGCCGGCCGTGCCGGCCTGCTGTCCAAGTGCGACCTGGCCTCGGAGATGGTCGGTGAATTCCCTGAAATGCAGGGTATCGCCGGCTACTACTACGCCCTCAACGATGGCGAGCCGCAAGACGTCGCCCTGGCGCTGAACGAGCAGTACATGCCGCGTGGCGCCGGTGCCGAGCTGCCGCAGACCCTCACCGGTGCCGCCGTGGCCATCGCCGACAAGCTCGACACCCTGGTCGGTATCTTCGGCATCGGCATGCTGCCCACTGGCAGCAAGGACCCGTATGCCCTGCGCCGTGCCGCCCTGGGCGTGCTGCGCATCCTGATCGAGAAGCAGTTGGACCTCGACCTGACCACCGCGGTCGACTTCGCGGTCAAGCAGTTCGGCACCAAGGTCAAGGCCGCCGGCCTGTCCGAGCAAGTGCTGGAGTTCATCTTCGACCGCCTGCGCGCGCGTTACGAAGACGAAGGCATCGACGTCGCCACCTACCTGTCGGTGCGTGCCCTGAAGCCGGGCTCGGCCCTGGACTTCGACCAGCGCGTACAGGCCGTGCAAGCCTTCCGCAAACTGCCGGAAGCCAATGCCCTGGCTGCGGCCAACAAGCGTGTATCGAACCTGCTGGGCAAGGCCGAAGGCGCTGTCGCCGACCAGGTCGAGCCCAAGTACTTCGACAACGCCAACGAGTTCTCGCTGTACTCGGCCATCCAGCAGGCCGACCAGGCCGTGCAACCGATGGCCTGCGCACGCCAGTACAACGAAGCCCTGGCCCGCCTGGCCGCCCTGCGCGACCCGGTAGACGCCTTCTTCGAGGCGGTACTGGTCAACGCCGAGGACGCCAAGGTACGCGCCAACCGTTATGCCCTGCTCAGCCGCTTGCGCGGCCTGTTCCTGGGCGTGGCCGATATCTCGCTGCTGGGGTAAGTCGTTGAAACTGCTGATTCTTGATCGAGACGGAGTGATCAACTATGACTCCGACGCCTACATCAAGTCGTTGGAGGAGTGGGTCCCCATTCCTGGCTCGATCGAGGCCATCGCGCAGTTGAGCAAGGCGGGCTGGACGGTGACTGTTGCCACCAACCAGTCCGGCATTGCCCGCGGCTACTACCCGCTGACCACGCTGGAGGCGATGCACGCGCGCCTGCGCGCGCTGGTGGCCGAGCAGGGTGGCGAGGTCGGCCTGATCGTGCATTGCCCGCACGGCCCGGACGAGGGCTGCGATTGCCGCAAGCCCAAGCCCGGCATGCTGCGGGCGATTGCCGAGCACTACCAGGTGCCCCTGGCCGGCGTATGGTTCGTCGGTGACAGCAAAGGTGACTTGGAAGCGGCCCTGGCCGTCGATGCACAACCCGTGTTGGTAAAAACCGGCAAGGGCGAAAGGACCCTGGAAAAAGGTGTCCCTGAAACTACACTGATTTTCGACGATCTGGCAGCCATCGCCAGAGAACTTATTTAAATGAGTGCGCCAGGAACGGCGCACTTTTCATTAGGCGGGCACGCCCCGCAACGGTACATGCCACTATGTCGATCCTGCAGGCGATCAGAATCTTTCTTTTTTACCTGCTGTTGGGCACCAGTTCGCTGCTGTGGTGCTCGCTGAGCTTCTTCATCGCGCCTTTCCTGCCGTTCCCCAAGCGCTACAAGTTCATCAACGTGTACTGGTGCCGCTGCGCGCTGTTCCTGGTGAAGACGATCCTGAGGATCGACTACAAGATCACCGGCGCCGAGCACGTGCCTGACGTACCGTGCGTGATCCTGTCGAACCACCAGAGCACCTGGGAGACGTTCTTCCTGTCGGCGTACTTCTCGCCACTGAGCCAGGTGCTCAAGCGCGAGCTGCTGTACGTGCCGTTCTTCGGCTGGGCCATGGCCATGCTGCGGCCGATCGCCATCGACCGGAAAAACCCGAAGGAGGCCTTGCGCCAGGTTGCCAGCCAAGGTGACGAACTGCTCAAGCAGGGCACCTGGGTGCTGATCTTCCCCGAAGGCACCCGAGTGCCCCACGGCCAGATGGGCAAGTTCTCCCGCGGTGGTACCGCGCTCGCGGTGAATGCCGGCCTGCCGGTGCTGCCCATCGCCCACAACGCTGGCAAGTTCTGGCCACGTGAAGGCTGGGGCAAACGCCCGGGCACCATCGAGGTAGTGATTGGCGCGCCGATGTATCCCGAAGGAACGGGGCCACGGGCCATTGCCGAGCTCAATGACCGTGCCCAGGCGTGGAACGAGGCGACCCAGCGGGCCATGGGTTCGCTGCCACCAGTGGCGGAAAATCCAGAGCAGCAGCACGCCTGACGTTCTGTGGATAAGTTGTTAGCAATTTTGGGATTAAGGGTCTCGGAACATAGCTAAGTTATTGAATTAGCTATTTATTTCTCTGTATGACGTTTTTCTGAAAATCGTGCATAAGTTTTTTCGCGCTATAAAAAAACCGGCTTTTACGCCGGTTTTTTTGAGCCTCAAAATCAGTGGTGTGCGAACACCTGTAGGAGCCGGCTTGCCAGCGAGCGGGCCTCACACCTTGTCGATATCCACATCCCGGGTCTCTTTCAGGCAGAAGATCCCCACCACCAGGCTCACCCCGGTAATCAGCACCGGGTACCACAGCCCGTAGAAGATATCCCCGGTATACACCACCAGCGCGAACGACACCGTTGGCAGGAAGCCCCCGAACCAACCGTTACCGATGTGATAGGGCAGGGACATCGAGGTATAGCGAATGCGCGTGGGGAACAGCTCGACCATCACCGCCGCCAGTGGCCCGTAGGTCATGGTGGCGATCAGGATCATGGCGACGATCAGCACCACCACCATCACCTGGTTCACGTTCGCCGGGTCTGCCTTGGCCGGATAACCCGCCGCATCGATGGCGCTTCGCATGGCCGTCTCGTCGAAGCCATTGATGGTCTTGTCACCAATGCTGACGATCACCTCGCTGCCGCCGACGTTCACCGAGCTATAGGGTAAGCCTTGTTTGACCAGGAACGTCTTGACCTTGTCGCATGGGCTGTCGAAGCGCGCCTTGCCTACCGGGTCGAACTGGAAAGTGCAGCCCTTGGGGTCGGCGGTGACGACAATCGGCGCCTGGCGGCTGGCGGCATCGATCTGCGGGTTGGCGTAATGGCTCAGGGCCTTGAACAGCGGGAAGTACAGCACCGTCGCCAGCAGCAGGCCGAGCATCAGGATCGGCTTGCGCCCCACGCGGTCCGACAGCCAGCCGAAGAACACGAAGAACGGCGCGCCGATCACCACGCTGATGATCAGTAGGCTGTTGGCTTGTGCCGGGTCCATCTTGAGCATCTGGGTCATGAAGAACAGCACGTAGAACTGCGCGGTGTAGAAGGTCACCGCTTGCCCGGCGTTGATGCTGAACAGCGCGGTGAGCACCACCTTGAGGTTGGGCCAGGAGGTGAACGACTCACGGATCGGTGACTTGCTCACTTTGCCCTGGGCCTTCATTTTCACGAAGGCCGGCGACTCGTGCATGCTCATGCGGATCCAGGTGGAGATCGCCAGCAGTACGATCGACAGCAGGAACGGCAGGCGCCAGCCCCAGGTTTCGAACTGGTCACCGCTGATGTAGCGGCTGGCCAGGACCACGGTCAGCGACAACAGCAGGCCCAGCGTGGCGGTGGATTGGATGAAGCCGGTGTGGAAACCACGTTTGCCGTGAGGCGCGTGCTCGGCGACATAGGTAGCCGCGCCACCGTACTCACCGCCCAGTGCCAGGCCCTGGAGCATGCGCAACACCACCAGGATGATCGGCGCGGCGATGCCGATGCTGGCATAGGTCGGTAACAGGCCCACTGCAAAGGTGGACAACCCCATCAGCACGATGGTCACCAGAAAGGTGTACTTGCGCCCGATCATGTCACCCAGCCGGCCGAACACCAGCGCCCCGAACGGGCGCACCAGGAAACCGGCGGCGAAGGCCATCAAGGCGAAGATGAACGCGGTGGTGTCATTGACGCCGGCAAAGAACTGCTTGCTGATGACAGCGGCCAGCGCGCCATAGAGAAAAAAGTCATACCACTCGAACACCGTCCCGAGGGATGACGCGAAAATGATCTTGCGCTCTTCACGGCGGCTGGGGCTGCTGGCCGCCGCGCCCTGTTCCTGGATGTAATCCGACATCGTTGCTGTCCTCGGCCCGCAGGCCACAGTGATTATTCTTGTTGTTCCACTGCCGGCGGCTTCCGATCACGAGCCGCCGCTGTTGCAAACACCCGGGTCAGGGCGTCGGTATCGCGCTGGCGTCGCTGAGGTTGGTCTGGGTATTGGCCCCCTTGAGAATCAGTTGTGCCGCTTTTTCGGCAATCATCAACGTGGGTGAGCAGGTGTTGCCGGAGACGATCTGCGGCATGATCGAGGCATCGGCCACGCGCAGGCCTGGGATGCCATGCACGCGCAGCTGGTTATCCACGACATCGAGTGCACCATTGCCCATGCGGCAGGTGCCCACCGGGTGGAAGATGGTGGTGCCGATCTGGCCAGCGGCCTGGTGCAGATCCTCTTCGTCCTGCAGGGCCGGGCCGGGCAGGTATTCGCGTGGAGCGAAGGCGGCGAGGGCAGGGGCCTGAACGATACGCCGGGTGAGGCGAATGGCATCGGCGGCGACGCGCAGGTCCTCGGGTGCGCTGAGGTAATTGGGGTCGATCAGCGGCGCGGCGTTCATGTCCGCCGAACGGATATCGATTCGACCACGGCTGGCCGGGCGCAGGTTGCACACCGAGGCGGTGAAGGCCGGGAACGGGTGCAGCGGTTCGCCGAAGCGGTCCAGCGACAACGGCTGCACGTGATATTGCAGGTTGGCCGTCGCCTGCTCGGGGCTTGATCGCGCAAAGGCACCCAACTGGCTAGGCGCCATGGCCAATGGGCCACTGCGGTCATAGGCGTAGCGAAGACCCATCCCCAGCTTGCCCCACAGGCTGTTGGCCATCTGGTTGAGGGTTCGGGTGTTGTGAACCTGGTAGATCAGGCGTAATTGCAGATGGTCCTGCAGGTTGCCGCCGACGCCCGGCATGTCATGACGCACACCGATGCCTAGGCCTTCGAGCAGTTTGCGCGGGCCGATGCCGGAGCGCTGGAGAATGCCTGGGGAGCCCACGGCTCCGGCACACAGGATGATCTCGCGACGGGCGGCGAACTCATGCCATGCGCCCTGCCACTGCGCTTTGACCGCCCGGGCCCGAGTGTTGTCGAGCAGTACCTGGTCGACCTGTACACCGGTCAAGACTGTGAGGTTCGGCCGTTTGAGGGCAGGTCTGAGAAACGCCTTGGCCGAGTTCCAGCGCACACCGCTGCGCTGGTTGACCTGAAAGTATCCACAACCGGCGTTATCGCCGGTATTGAAGTCGGCGACCTTGGCGATGCCGCTCTGTTCGGCAGCGTCGCGGAAAGCATCGAGGATCGGCCAGCTGTAGCGCTGCTGTTCGACCCGCCATTCCCCCTCGGCGCCGTGGCTGTCGCTGGCGCCGGCGAAGTGGTTCTCGCTGGCCTTGAACAACGGCAGCACATCCTTCCACGCCCAGCCGTCGTTGCCTTGCTCGGCCCAGCGGTCGTAGTCGGCGGCCTGGCCGCGCATGTAGATCATGCCGTTGATCGATGAACAGCCGCCCAGCACCTTGCCCCGTGGATAACCCAGGCTGCGACCGTTCAGGCCGGGTTGGGCCTCGGTCTTGAAACACCAGTCGGTGCGCGGATTGCCGATGCAGTAGAGGTAACCGACAGGGATGTGTATCCAGGGATAGTTGTCGCGGCCACCCGCCTCGAGCAGCAATACGCGGCACGATGGGTCGGCGGACAAACGATTGGCCAGCAGGCAACCGGCGGGCCCGGCACCCACGACCACGTAGTCGTAGACAGAATCGGCTGATGGCATGTGCAACCTCGCGCCTGATTATTATTCTTGTCCCGCTCCATCTTATTGATTAATTTCGCCGAGGAAACACGAGATTTCGCGCAGCCGTTGTGCGTTTTAGCACAGCACCGTACCCATGATCGGCGCAAGTCCTGCAGGAGCGGCTTCAGCCGCGATGCAGCCTCCACGGCGCCTGGCATCCGCTTCGCGGATGATCGCGGCTAAAGCCGCTCCTACAGTGAATCGGCACCCATGAACAGCCAAGGGATCAGCATGTTCGACTGGAACGATCTGCGGTTTTTCCTCGAGTTGCAGCGCAGCGGCCGCCTGCTCAGTGCCGCCAAGCGTCTCAACACCACCCACAGCACCGTGGCCCGGCACATCGAAAGCATCGAAAAGCACCTGGGCACCGCACTGTTCGTCCAGCATGCCCAGGGCTACGAACTCACCCCCTCCGGCCAGGCCCTGCTCAAGCACGCCGAAGCGATGGAGAACGTCGCCTTGCTGGCACAGGAAGAGATCACCCAGGCGATCACGCCGCTGGGCAAGATCCGCCTGGGGGTGACCGAAGGCATCGGCATCATGTTCTTCACCCCGCGCATGAAAGCGTTGTTCCAGCGCTACCCGGGGCTCGAGGTGGAATTGGTGGCCGTGCCGCGCTTCGTCAGCATCCTCAACCGCGAAGCCGAGATCAGCATCCACCTGGAACGCCCCAACGCCGACCTGCTGATCACCCGCAAGCTCACCGACTACCGCCTGGCCCTCTATGCCAGCCAGGACTACCTGGACCGTGCTCCACCGCTGCACAGCCGTGAAGACCTGGCCCGGCACAGCTGGATCGGTTACGTCGACGACCTGCTGTTCAGCCAGGAGCTGCTGTTGCTCAACAGCTTCTGCAGGGCCCCCAACGTGGTGTTTCGCAGCACCAGCGTGATCGCTCAGCAGCAAGCCGCCCAGGCTGGGCTAGGTATCGCCGTGCTGCCGAATTACATGGCCCGCCACGACCCGAAGCTGGTGCGCGTGCTGCCCAGCGAGACCATCCAGCGCAGCTACTGGATCTGCACCCGCCGCGAACTGCACAAGTCGGTGCGCCTGCGGGTGGTGTGGGACTACCTGCTGGCGCTGTGCGCCGCCGAGCAAGAGGAACTGCTAGCCGAGTAGCGCCTTGCCGGCCAGCAGCACCGCGGCGCCACACCCCACCATGGCGAACAGCTGTTGCAGGCGCGGGCCGGCCAGCTTGCTCGCCAATGGCCGTGCCAGCAGCAAACCCAGTACCGCCCCCACGGCAAACGGTGCTCCGACCCGCCAATGCATCACGCCCGCCACGCTGGCGCTGACCACACTGCCGGTGGACACCAGGGCGATCACCGCCAGCGAGGTGGCGACGATGCTCTTCATGTTCAGGTTGGTGTAGCGGTTCAGCGCCGGAATGATCACGAAGCCGCCACCGACGCCCAACAGGCCGGACAGCAGCCCCGACAACATACCCGTGAACGCCAAAGCCCGGGCACAGGGCAGGGTCCAGCGCAGCCGCCCCTGCAGCGGGTTAAGCACGCAGGGCATGATCTGCCGATCACCGCAGGGCGATTCACCGCGCAACTCGCGGGCGGCTTTTCGCCAGATGCGCAGGCAGGCGTAAACCAGTACCCCGGCGAACACCAGCGCCAGTGGTGCGTTGGGCAAGCGGTGCGCGAGCATCAGGCCAAAGGGCGCACAGGCGATACCGATCACGGCAATGAACAATGCCGCACGGTAGCGCACCAGGCCCTGGCGCAAACCCAACACACCACCGACCGCCGCAGCCAACCCCACGGCCAGCAAACCGATCGGCGCCGCCTCGACCATGCTCAGCCCAAGCCCGAAGACCAGCAACGGCACCGCGAGGATGCCCCCGCCAGCGCCGGTCAATGCCAGCACCGCACCAATGATCGCGCCAAGCCCAGCCCCCAGCAATTGGTGCTCGATCACTGCTGCGCCTCGACTACCAGAGGTTGCGGCCGTGCCAACCATTCACGCCCCTTGAGCATCGCCTTCCAGTACAGCGGTGGCAGGATCCGGGCCTTGAGCAACCAGGCAAGGCGGGTCGGCTTGCGTCCATCGAGCAGCCAGCGCGGGAAGCTCGGCGCCACCTTGCCACCGTAGGTGAACTCGGCGAGGACGATCTTGCCGCGCTCCACCGTCAGCGGGCACGAGCCGTAGCCGTCGTACTGCGCCAGGGTCGACAAGCGGCCGAGCGCCACCAGCACATTGTTGGCCACTACCGGCGCCTGCTTGCGCGCGGCAGCGGCGGTCTTGGCGTTGGTGGTGTTAGCCACGTCACCCAAGGCATGGACATTGCCGAACTGGCGGTGGCGCAACGTATGTGGATCGACGTCCACCCATCCAGCCGCGTCGGCCAGCGGGCTCTGGCGGATGAAGTCCGGGGCCACTTGCGGCGGTACGACATGCAGCATGTCGAACGCCTCGACGCGCGTCTCGGTGCTGCCATCGGGGAGGGTACGCATGAAGGTGGCGCATTTGTTCGGACCGTCCACCGCCACCAGGCGATGTTGGAAATTGAGGTCGACCGCGTACTTGTCGATGTAGCTCATCAAGGCCGGGACGTAATCAGCTACCCCGAACAGCACGGCACCGGCATTGAAGAAACTGGCCCTGACATTGCCAAGGTGGCCATTGCGCAACCAATGGTCGCAGGAGAGGTACAGCGCTTTTTGCGGTGCTCCCGCGCACTTGATCGGCATCGGTGGTTGGGTGAAGAGGGCGCGCCCCTGCTTCAGGTTCTGCACCAGTTGCCAGGTGTAGGGTGCCAGGTCGTAGCGGTAGTTGGAGGTGACCCCGTTACGACCCAAGGTTTCACTCAAGCCTTCGATCGCATGCCAGTCGAGTTTCAAACCAGGGCAGACCACCAGCTGTTCGTAACTGACCGCACGGCCATCATCGAGGATGACCAACTGCCCATGGGGATCGAAACCTTCGACCCGCGCCTTGATCCAGCGTGCACCTCGGGGCAGGGTCGCGGCCATGGTGTGGGCGGTGCTCGGCGCCTTGAACACCCCCGCGCCGACCATGGTCCAGCCCGGCTGGTAGTAATGGACGTCGGCGGGATCGATCAGGGCGATATCCAGCGATGGGTCACGGGCAATCAAGCTGGAGGCAGTGGCGACGCCGGCGGCACCAGCGCCGACGATCACCACCTTGTGGTGGTCGGTACGGGAGGTATCGGCAGGGGACAGCAAGGCAGGCATGGCGGTGTTCCTTTGACTCTTCGTTATGGGTGCGGCGTGGCTTACAGCTTGTTCAGCGGGATCTTCAGGTAGCTCACGCCGTTCGCTTCAGGTTCGGGGAATTGCCCGCTGCGCATGTTGATCTGCACCGAGGGCAGGATCAGCACGGGCATGTCGAGGGTCTTGTCGCGGTCCTCGCGCATCTTGACGAAGCTGTCTTCGCTGACACCTTCATGTATATGAATGTTGTCGGCGCGCTGTTCGGCCACAGTGGTGACATAGCGCAGCTCGCGGCCACCGGGCAGGTAGTCGTGACACATGAACAAACGGGTCTGGTCGGGGAAGGCGAGCAGGCGGCGGATCGACTGGTAAAGGGTTCTCGCGCTGGCGCCCGGGAAGTCGCAACGGGCGGTGCCGTAGTCAGGGGTGAACAAGGTGTCGCCGACGAACACGGCGAGCTCGCCCGCGTCCTCGACCATGTAGCTCATGCAAGCCGGCGTGTGACCCGGCGTGTGCAGGGCACGCGCATGCAAGTTGCCAATGCGAAAACCCTCTTCATCTTCGAACAAGACGTCGAACTGGCTGCCGTCCCTGGCGAAACCAGGTTCAGCATTGAACAAGCTCCCGAAAACTTTCTGCACCTGGGTGATCTGCGCGCCGATGGCGATGCTGCCGCCAAGCGTCTGCTTCAAGTATGCGGCAGCGGACAGGTGGTCGGCATGAACGTGGGTATCGAGGATCCACTGCACTTTGGCACCCAGCGCTTCGACGCGGGCAATCAGCTTGTCTGCGGAATCGGTGCGGGTGCGCCCGGATTTGGGGTCATAGTCCAGCACGCTGTCGATCAGTGCGCATTGGCGCGTCTCGCCATCCATGACCAGGTAGCTGATGGTCCAGGTCGTTTTGTCGAAGAACGCTTCGACGTGAAGGTTGTTGCCGATGATCATTGCACTCTCCAGTTATCCACCGGGCCTCCTTGAAGGCATAGGCAGTGGTGAGGGCTTTATCAAGATGCATGCCAGCCTTTCTGATGGACGCTTGCCCCTGTAGGCGCGGCCTTTATGCCGCGATCAGTTGCCCAGCAGCCCGCTGCCTGACAGCCAAAGGTGACAGTTCCTGGCAGTCGACTGTCAGCCAATGGCAGTGTTTGGCAGTCCTTGCTACCCTCGCCAGGTCCTTCATCTGGTGCTGTCATGCTAGCTGCCTCCCATCCCGCGATCTTCGCGCTGGTGTCCTACCTCGAACACGATGTGCTCCCCAGCATCGTGCTGGACACCGACTACAACATCCTGGCCGCCAATGCTGCCTACCGTCGTCAGTTCGGCAACCAGGAGCACGCGCCGATCGGCGAAAAATGTCATCGGGTCTCGCACCACTATGCCGTGCCCTGCGATCAGGCCGGTGAACACTGCCCGCTGCGTAAATCGCTGGATAGCAAGGTGCCCGAGCGCGTGTTGCACATCCATCACACCCCCCGCGGCCCAGAACATGTCGATGTGGAGCTGCGCCCAATCCTCGACGACGAGGGCAGGGTGGTAGCGTTCGTGGAGCGTCTGGCCAGCGTTACCCTGGCGTCGGCTCAACCTCAACAGCAGGGGTTGGTTGGCCGAGCACCAGCCTTCAAGACCGCCGTGGCCAGCTTGCAGCGCGCGGCACCTGCTCAGATCCCAGTATTGCTTCAGGGCGAGTCCGGTACCGGCAAGGAACTGTTCGCCCGAGCCTTGCACCTGGGCAGCCCACGCGCCAATGGTCCCTTGGTGGTGGTGGACTGCACCGGGTTGACCGAGTCATTGTTCGAAAGTGAGTTGTTCGGCTATGAGAAGGGCGCTTTCACCGGTGCGACCCAACGCAAGATCGGCCTGGCCGAAGCAGCCCATGGCGGAACCCTGTTCCTCGACGAGATTGGTGAAGTGCCACTGGCCATGCAGGTGAAGCTACTGCGCCTGATCGAATCCGGCAGCTTTCGCCCGGTGGGCAGCACACGCACGGTCCATTCGGACTTTCGCCTGGTCTCGGCTACGCACAAGCCACTGAAAGAGATGGCCGCAGAAGGGAGCTTTCGCGAAGACCTCTATTACCGTATCAGCGGGTTCCCGATCCGCTTGCCATCCCTGCGCGAACGGGTCGAAGATTTGCCATTGCTCTGTGAAAGTCTGCTGCAACGAATGGCCGGCAAGCAGTCGCCAAAGGTTGCGCCTGAGGCGCTCGAGCGACTAAACCTGCACACCTTCCCAGGCAACATCCGCGAACTCAGGAATATCCTGGAGCGCGCGCGGTTGTTCGCGGATGACGGGTTGATCCGTCCTGAGCATCTTCCAGAGGACATGTACCCGACAGCAAAGCCGGTAGGTCCACGAGGGCGGGGTAAGAACGAGATGGCCGATCTGGCCCATGCCTTGGAAACCTTCAATGGCTCCCGTAGCGAGTTGGCCGATCATCTAGGGATGAGCGAGCGCACGTTGTACCGTCGGCTGAAGGCGCTGGGAATTTCATAGTTCCACGTGGAACATTCGCGCAGGCAAAAAAAAGCCAATCCCTGGGGATTGGCTTTTTTATACTGCCCGCTAATCAGAAGTCCAGGTTGGACACCGACAGCGCGTTGCTCTCGATGAAGTCGCGGCGTGGCTCAACCGCATCGCCCATCAGAGTGTTGAACAACTGGTCGGCGGCGATCGCGTCCTCGATGGTCACCTTGAGCATGCGGCGCACAGTCGGGTCCATGGTGGTTTCCCACAGCTGGTCCGGGTTCATCTCACCCAGCCCTTTGTATCGCTGGATAGTGTGACGCTTGGTGCTCTCGTTCATCAACCAGTCCAGGCCTTCCTTGAACTCGGTGACCGCCTTGCGACGCTCGCCCCGCTGCACGTAGGCACCTTCGCCGAGCAACGTGCCGAGCTTGGCGCCCAGGTTGACCACCGAGCGGTAGTCGTTGCTGCCGAAGAACTCGCGGTTGAAGGTGACGTAGCTGGCCAGGCCGTGGGAGGTGATCTCCACTTCAGGCAGCCAGATGTTGCGCTCCTTGTCTTCGCGCAGGCTGGCCACATAGCTGAGGCCGGACTTCTGGCTGTTATTCAGGCGCTCCTGGAACTTGCTCAGCCAATCCTGCATGACGGTATGGTTGGCCAGCTGTTCCAGGGTAACTTCCGGCAGGTATATGAAGTGCTCGGTGAGCTCTTCCGGGTACAGGCGCGACAAACGCTTCAGTGTCTTCATCACGGCACGGAACTCGTTCACCAACACCTCGAGCTGCACGCCCGAAACGGCTGGCGCCGACTCGTCCAGGTGCAGGCTGGCATCCTCCAGGGCCGACTGGGTCATGTATTCTTCCATGGCCTCGTCGTCCTTGATGTACTGCTCCTGCTTACCCTTCTTCACCTTGTACAGCGGCGGCTGGGCGATATAGATGTAGCCACGCTCGACCAGCTCCGGCAGCTGACGGAAGAAGAAGGTCAGCAGCAGGGTACGGATGTGCGAACCGTCGACGTCAGCATCGGTCATGATGATGATGTTGTGATAACGCAGCTTGTCGATGTTGTACTCTTCGCGGCCGATGCCACAGCCCAGCGCGGTGATCAGCGTACCGACCTCCTGCGAAGAGATCATCTTGTCGAAGCGTGCCTTCTCGACGTTGAGGATCTTGCCCTTCAGCGGCAGGATCGCCTGGGTGCGGCGGTTACGACCTTGCTTGGCCGAACCACCCGCGGAGTCACCCTCCACCAGGTACAGTTCGGAAAGGGCAGGGTCCTTCTCCTGGCAGTCAGCCAGTTTGCCCGGCAGGCCAGCGATGTCCAGGGCACCTTTACGGCGGGTCATCTCACGCGCTTTGCGCGCCGCTTCACGGGCACGGGCGGCGTCGATCATCTTGCCGACCACGGCCTTGGCTTCGTTGGGATTCTCCAACAGGAAGTCGGCGAAGTACTTGTTCATCTCCTGCTCCACGGCGGTCTTCACCTCCGAGGAGACCAGCTTGTCCTTGGTCTGCGAGCTGAACTTGGGGTCCGGTACCTTGACCGAGATGATCGCGGTCAAGCCTTCACGCGCGTCGTCACCCGTGGTGGCAACCTTGTTCTTCTTCGCCAGACCTTCCTGCTCGATATAGCTGTTCAGGCTACGGGTGAGCGAGGAACGGAAGCCAACGAGGTGAGTACCACCGTCGCGCTGGGGAATGTTGTTGGTGAAGCACAACAGGTTTTCGTTGAAGCTGTCGTTCCATTGCAGGGCGACTTCGACACCCACACCATCGTCACGCTGGACGTTGAAGTGGAAGACCTGGGAATTGACCGGGGTCTTGTTGGTGTTCAGGTATTCAACGAAAGCACGCAGACCACCTTCGTACTTGAAGAACTCTTCCTTGCCGCTGCGCTCATCCTTCAGCAGGATGCCGACACCGGAGTTCAGGAACGACAGCTCACGAATGCGCTTGGCGAGGATGTCCCAGCTGAAGTGGATGTTCTTGAAGGTTTCAGCCGAAGGCTTGAAGTGGATGTGGGTACCGGTGGTTTCACTTTCACCGACCACGGCCATTGGTGCCTGTGGAACACCATGAACGTATGTCTGCTCCCAGATCTTGCCGCTCCGGCGCACAGTAAGCACCAGCTTCTCGGACAGGGCGTTCACCACCGAAACACCTACACCGTGCAGGCCGCCGGAGACCTTGTAGGAGTTGTCGTCGAACTTACCGCCGGCGTGCAGCACGGTCATGATGACCTCGGCCGCGGAAACGCCTTCTTCTTTATGCACGTCGACTGGAATACCACGGCCGTTGTCACGGACGCTGATGGATTCGTCGGTGTGAATGATGACGGTAATGTCATCGCAGTGCCCGGCCAGGGCTTCGTCGATCGAGTTGTCGACCACCTCGAACACCATGTGGTGCAGGCCGCTGCCGTCATCGGTGTCGCCAATGTACATGCCGGGACGCTTGCGTACGGCATCCAGCCCTTTCAGCACCTTGATGCTGGAGGAGTCGTACGTTTGATTTTCGCTCATGCCTTCACTCCCGATGGTCGTGGGTCTGGGTGATACGGCCCTGTTCCACGTGGAACAAAGCGACTGGCGTTTCCGTCTGCCAGCCTTCCCTCAGAAATTCGTGGTCTACGCAGGTGATGAACACCTGGCAGTTCAATTCTTCAAGCAAGCGGCACAGGGCGCGGCGATGCTGTTCGTCCAACTCGGACGGCAAGTCATCCACCAGATAAATACACTGACCGCGGCGAACCTGGCTGACCAGGTGCCCTTGGGCAATCCGCAGGGCGCAAACCACCAGCTTCTGCTGACCCCGCGAGAGAATGTCAGCCGCGTTGTTCGCACCCAATCGAAGGCGCAGATCAGCACGCTGAGGCCCGGCTTGGGTATGCCCCATTTGCTGGTCACGGAGGAGAGAGGTCGCGAGGACTTCGTTGAGTTCCCGGTCCTTGTCCCAACCTCGGTAGTAGCTCAGGGTCAGCCCGTCCAGTTCGACCAGTTCGCTCAGGGTTCGCTCGAAGACAGGCTTCAAGGCCTTGATGTAATTGCGACGGTATTCATCTATCTCCGCACTGGCGAGACATAACTCCCGATCCCAGGCGGCTTGCGAAACGGCGTCAAGTGTACCATGCCGCAGCCATGAGTTCCGCTGCCGCAGGGCCTTCTGCAGGCGCTGCCAAGTCGCCATGAAACGTGGTTCCACGTGGAACACGCCCCAATCGAGGAACTGTCGGCGTACTTTAGGGGCGCCCTCGAGCAGGCGGAAACTGTCCGGGTTGATCAACTGCAGAGGCAGCATTTCGGCCAGCTGCGCGGCGCTGCGCGCGTTCTGCCCGTCGATGCGGATAGTGAACTCCCCCTGACGCTCCCGGGATACCCCAAGATTGCTCGTACCACCTTCAGCCAAGTCGACCTGGCCAAACACCGTGCAGGTTTGCTGCTCGTACTGGATGACCGGGTTCAAACGGGTGCTGCGAAACGATCGAGCAAGGCCAAGCAGGTGCACGGCTTCGAGCACACTGGTCTTGCCACTGCCGTTGGCGCCGTAAAGGATGTTGATGCGGGGGGAGGGTGAGAGAGTCACCGGGTGCAGGTTGCGCACCGCGGTGACCGTAAGACGTCGAAGGGACATGTCGCCTGCTATGGGTTACAGACGCATCGGCATGACAACGTAGGAGGAGTCATCATTGCCCGCTTCCTGCAGCAGGGCACTGCTGTTGGAGTCCGACAGAATCAGGCGAACCTGTTCGGTGGTCATGACGCCCAGCACGTCCAGCAGGTAGCTGACGTTGAAACCGATCTCCAGCGAGCTGCCGTTGTAGTCGACGCTGATTTCTTCTTCCGCTTCTTCCTGCTCCGGGTTGTTGGCCTGGATCTTCAGCTGGCCAGCAGCCAGTTGCAAACGGATACCGCGGTATTTTTCGTTGGACAGGATCGCGGTACGGCTGAATGCTTCACGCAGCGCCTGACGATCGCCGATTACCAGCTTGTCACCGCCCTTGGGCAGTACGCGTTCGTAGTCCGGGAACTTGCCATCGACCAGCTTGGAGGTGAAGGTGAACTCACCGGTAGTCGCACGGATGTGGTGTTGGCCCAGGACGATGCTGACCGTGCCTTCCGGATCGGTAAGCAGGCGCGCCAGCTCGAGGATACCCTTGCGTGGCACGATGACCTGGTGACGATCAGCTTGATCGATCGGTGCCTGCATGGCACACAACGCCAAGCGGTGGCCATCGGTGGCCACCGCACGCAGGGTGCCGGGGGATACTTCCAGCAGCATGCCGTTGAGGTAGTAGCGCACGTCTTGCTGGGCCATGGCGAAGCTGGTGCGCTCGATCAGGCGGCGCAGTTTGCTCTGCTCAAGCTGGCAGGTCAGCGAGCCAGGCCCCTCTTCCACGGTCGGGAAGTCATTGGCCGGCAGGGTGGACAGGGTGAAACGACTGCGACCTGCCTTGACCAGCAGCTTCTGCTCATCGACCTTGATATCGATCAGCACATCACTGGGCAGGCTCTTGCAGATGTCCATCAGCTTGCGCGCTGGAACGGTGATTTCGCCCGGCTCCGCAGGCTCTTCCAGTTGAACGCGGCCAACCAGTTCGACTTCCAGGTCGGTACCGGTCAACGACAGCTGCTGGCCTTGCACGACCAGCAGGACGTTGGACAGGACCGGCAAGGTCTGGCGGCGCTCGACGACGCCGGCGACCAGTTGCAGGGGTTTCAACAGGGCTTCGCGTTGAATGGTGAAATGCATGGTCTAGTCCCTTGCCTTCAATTAACTGCGCAAACGGCCATCAGGTCGTCAGCGTGCGCAGCAGGTTCTTGTAGTCCTCGCGGATGTCCGCGTCGGATTCTTTCAGTTCATTGATCTTGCGGCAGGCGTGCAGAACGGTGGTGTGGTCGCGGCCGCCGAACATGTCGCCGATCTCCGGCAGGCTGTGATTGGTCAGCTCTTTCGACAACGCCATCGCCACCTGGCGCGGGCGCGCCACGGAGCGCGACCGACGCTTGGACAGCAGATCGGAAATCTTGATCTTGTAATACTCGGCCACGGTGCGCTGGATGTTATCCACACTGACCAGCTTGTCCTGCAACGCCAGCAGATCCTTGAGCGATTCGCGAATCAGCTCGATGGTGATGTCGCGGCCCATGAAGTGCGAGTGGGCAATTACCCGTTTCAGGGCACCTTCGAGTTCACGCACGTTGGAGCGGATGCGCTGGGCGATGAAGAACGCGGCATCGTGTGGCAACTCGACCTTGGCCTGGTCTGCCTTCTTCATCAGGATCGCTACGCGGGTTTCCAGCTCCGGCGGCTCGACGGCCACCGTCAGCCCCCAGCCGAAACGCGACTTCAGACGCTCTTCGAGGCCTTCGATTTCCTTCGGGTAGCGGTCGCTGGTAAGGATGACCTGCTGGCCACCTTCGAGCAGGGCGTTGAAGGTGTGGAAAAACTCCTCCTGAGAACGCTCCTTGCGGGCGAAGAACTGAATGTCATCGATGAGCAGCGCGTCGACCGAGCGGTAGAAGCGTTTGAACTCATTGATGGCATTGAGCTGCAGCGCCTTGACCATGTCGGCGACGAAACGCTCGGAATGCAGGTAGACCACCTTTGCGTTCGGGTTCTTCTTGAGCAGGTGGTTACCCACAGCGTGCATCAAGTGCGTCTTACCCAGGCCGACACCGCCATAAAGGAAGAGCGGGTTGTAGCCGTGCTTGGGGTTGTCGGCAACCTGCCAGGCGGCAGCACGCGCCAATTGGTTCGACTTACCTTCCACGAAGGTTTCGAAGGTAAAGGTGCGGTTCAGGTAACTGGTGTGCTTGAGCGCCCCTTCGACCTGCACGGTGCGCTGCTCGGTACGGCCGCTGGCCACAGGCGCCGAACCCGTATCGCTCATGCTGTCGAAACTGTCCCGGCTGGAAGGCTCTTCCACCTCGCTCAACACAGGCTCAGCCACCGGCACGACGATGGGTTCGCTTGGAACCACGATCTGCGCGGCCTGTTGTGTCTGCTGCGCCAGGGTCGCGGCTACCGCTGCGCTGACTGGCGCGTTAGGGGCGGCGCGCGGTGCCGAGCTGCGGCGGCTGCCTATTAATAGAGACAGAGCGGGCGCGATGCCATTGCCGTGTTCGCCCAACAGCTCGAGCAGACGACCCAGGTACTTTTCATTGACCCAGTCGAGCACGAAGCGGTTCGGCGCATAGACGCGCAACTCGTCGCCTTCGGCTTCGACCTGTAGCGGACGGATCCAGGTGTTGAATTGCTGGGCAGGCAGTTCATCGCGCAGAAGCTCCACGCACTGCTGCCAAAGTTCCACTGACACGGATATCCCCTGAGTTGAAAGCCGGATGAGGCAAAAACAAACCGCCATTGTACCGGGCGGGCGAGCAGTTATCCACACGTGGCGGCACGAGACACAGGGGCTTACACGCCAAAAAAATACAGAAATGGCACCCTGGCACTGTGAATAAGCCCTGTGGATAAACGCCATTGAGGGCTATGCACAACCCTGAGTTCAACGCTGTGGATAAATCGACTGTGGATAAACTGGCTGTTGCTGCACAGGTTTTGCCCATGACCGACACAAGCAGAGCACCTGTTACCGACAAGGTTGTGAATCTCTGTACAGGCTGATATCTGGGGCCTTGAGATGGTTATCCACAGAAGGTTGTCCACATAAGCTCTATAAGTTCTTCAGAAAAGCTTTTTATATGCCTCTTTCTTTTTTTCATGTTGGTGTCTCTTGTCCATGCCATCAAGCAAAACCCGGCAACAGATCCGTCATGACCTTCCATAAGGAAAGGTTGGTTGGAAATTGACCTATTGGCTTGCTTTCTCTAGAATCGCCGATCTCTTAAAAAGGGGGCCCTTCCGGCCCGTTGTCGACCAACCCAGGTAACACGCCATGAAACGTACTTTCCAACCAAGCACCATCAAGCGCGCCCGCACCCACGGTTTCCGTGCCCGTATGGCTACCAAGAACGGCCGTGCTGTTCTGTCGCGTCGCCGTGCCAAAGGCCGTAAGCGTCTGGCAATTTGATTTTTCGGCACAGGTGGTGAGTCAGGACTTCAGTCGGGACAAGCGACTGCTTACACCCCGGCACTTCAAAGCGGTCTTCGACTCCCCAACCGGCAAGGTTCCAGGGAAAAACCTGCTTATCCTTGCCCGCGAGAACGGTCTCGATCATCCACGCCTCGGCCTGGTGATCGGCAAGAAGAGCGTCAAGCTCGCCGTTCAACGCAATCGCCTGAAACGCCTGATGCGTGATTCGTTCCGCCTCAACCAGCAAATGCTGGCAGGGCTGGATATCGTGATCGTCGCGCGCAAGGGGTTGGGCGAAGTGGAAAACCCAGAATTGCACCAACACTTTGGCAAGCTCTGGAAGCGACTGGTCCGCAGTCGGCCCTCTCCAGCGGTCGCCGATTCCGCAGGGGTAGACAGTCACGATGCGTAAACTGGCCCTCGTTCCGATCCAGTTCTACCGTTATGCCATCAGTCCACTGATGGCCAGTCACTGTCGTTTCTATCCCAGCTGTTCCTGTTACGCCTATGAAGCCATCGAAAACCATGGCCTCATGCGTGGTGGGTGGCTGGCCGTTCGTCGCCTGGGGCGTTGTCATCCGTGGAACGACGGCGGTTTCGATCCCGTTCCACCTGCTCCTTCCTCCCGAACTTCTTCGATAGCCGAGTAATCATGGATATTAAACGCACGATCCTGATCGTCGCCCTGGCAATCGTGTCCTATGTCATGGTCCTCAAGTGGAACCAGGACTACGGCCAGGCTGCCCTGCCGACTCAGAATACTGCTGCCAGCACCGCCAACGCGTCCTTGCCGGACAGCGTGCCCGCCGGCAACAACGGCGCGAACGCTGATTTGCCGAGCGTCAATGCGCAAAACGGCACCACCGGCCTGGCTCCGGCACCAGTTGCGGTCAGCAAGGACCTGATTCAGGTCAAGACCGATGTCCTGAACCTGGCTATCGACCCGGTTGGCGGTGATATCGTCCAGCTGACCCTGCCCAAGTTCCCGCGTCGCCAGGACCACCCTGAGATTCCGTTCCAGCTGTTCGACAACGGCGGCGAGCGTATCTACCTGGCACAGAGCGGCCTGATCGGTACCGACGGCCCAGACCGCGCCAGCGGCCGACCGCTGTACGCTACCGAACAGAAGAGCTACCAGCTGGCCGATGGCCAGGACCAACTGGTAGTCGACCTGAAGTTCAGCGAGAACGGCGTCAACTACATCAAACGCTTCAGCTTGAAGCGCGGCGAGTACGACCTGACCGTCAGCTACCTGATCGACAACCAGAGCGCCCAGGCCTGGAGCGGCAACATGTTTGCCCAGCTCAAGCGTGACGCCAGCTCCGATCCATCGTCGAGCACCGCCACCGGCACCGCGACTTACCTGGGCGCCGCCCTGTGGACAGCTTCCGAGCCGTACAAGAAAGTGTCGATGAAGGACATGGACAAGGGCGGCCTGCAGGAAAACGTCGCCGGTGGCTGGGTCGCCTGGCTGCAGCACTACTTCGTGACCGCCTGGATCCCGAGCAAGTCGGACAACAACGCCGTCCAGACCCGCAAGGACAGCCAGGGCAACTACATCATCGGCTACACCGGCCCTGCGCTTAACGTCCCTGCCGGTGGCAAGGTCGAAACCAGCGCCATGCTGTACGCCGGCCCGAAGATCCAGTCCAAGCTCAAGGAGTTGTCCCCAGGCCTGGAACTGACCGTCGACTATGGCTTCCTGTGGTTCATTGCCCAGCCGATCTTCTGGCTGCTGCAACATATCCACAGCCTGCTGGGCAACTGGGGCTGGTCGATCATCGTTCTGACCATGCTCATCAAGGGTCTGTTCTTCCCGCTGTCGGCCGCCAGCTACCGCTCGATGGCACGCATGCGTGCCGTGGCGCCTAAGCTTGCCCAGCTCAAGGAACGCTTCGGTGACGATCGCCAGAAGATGTCCCAGGCGATGATGGAGCTGTACAAGAAAGAGAAGATCAACCCGCTGGGCGGCTGCCTGCCGATCCTGGTGCAGATGCCGGTGTTCCTGGCCCTGTACTGGGTACTGCTGGAAAGCGTCGAGATGCGCCAGGCCCCATGGATGCTGTGGATCACCGACCTGTCGATCAAGGATCCGTTCTTCATCCTGCCGATCATCATGGGCGCCACCATGTTCATCCAGCAGCGCTTGAACCCGACGCCGCCGGATCCGATGCAGGCGAAGGTCATGAAAATGATGCCGATCATCTTCACCTTCTTCTTCCTGTGGTTCCCGGCTGGCCTGGTGCTGTACTGGGTTGTGAACAACTGCCTGTCGATCGCACAGCAGTGGTACATCACCCGTAGCATCGAAGCGGCAACCAAAAAAGCTGCCGCTTGACGGGCAACCCGGTTTGCCTGTGAATAAAAACGCCCCCTAGTGGGGCGTTTTTGCTATCTGACGAATTCGTTGTAGAGGCTTTCGAGCATGAACACTGTGCGTGAAACCATTGCCGCCATCGCCACCGCCCAGGGCCGTGGCGGGGTCGGTATCGTCCGCTTGTCCGGGCCGCTGGCCTGCCAGGCCGGGATGGCCTTCACTGGCCGCACGCTGACGCCGCGGCACGCCCACTACGGCCCGTTCCGCGACGCCGACGGCTTGGTCCTGGATGAAGGCATCGCCTTGTTCTTCCCCGGCCCAAACTCGTTCACCGGTGAAGATGTGCTGGAATTGCAGGGCCATGGCGGCCCGGTGGTGATGGACATGCTGCTGCAGCGTTGCCTGCAGTTGGGCTGCCGTCTGGCACGGCCTGGCGAGTTCAGCGAACGTGCATTCCTCAACGACAAGCTCGATCTGGCCCAGGCCGAAGCCATCGCCGACCTGATCGAAGCCAGTTCCACCCAGGCCGCCCGCAACGCCCTGCGTTCGCTGCAGGGGGCGTTCTCCAAGCGTGTGCATGGGCTGACCGAGGCGTTGATTGCCTTGCGCATTTACGTCGAGGCGGCGATCGACTTCCCCGAAGAAGAGATCGACTTTCTCGCCGACGGCCATGTACTGCGTATGCTTGATGACGTGCGTAGCGAGTTGTCCACAGTGCAGCGTGAGGCCGGGCAGGGTGCCCTGCTGCGCGATGGCATGACCGTGGTCATCGCCGGCCGTCCGAATGCCGGCAAATCCAGCCTGCTCAACCAGTTGGCCGGGCGCGAGGCGGCGATCGTCACCGATATCGCCGGTACCACCCGGGATATCCTGCGTGAACATATCCACATCGATGGCATGCCACTGCATGTGGTCGACACCGCCGGCCTGCGCGATACCGATGATCATGTGGAAAAGATCGGGGTGGAAAGGGCGCTCAAGGCCATCGGCGAGGCCGATCGTGTGCTGCTGGTGGTCGATTCGACCGCACCGGAAGCCAGTGATCCCTTCGCACTGTGGCCGGAGTTCCTCGATCAACGCCCAGACGTGGCAAAGGTCACGCTCATCCGTAACAAGGCCGATTTGAGCGGTGAACGCGTTGCCATGGAACAGAGTGACGATGGCCACGTGACTATCACCTTGAGTGCTCGCGACAGCGACATGGGCCTGGACCTGCTGCGCGATCATCTCAAGGCTTGCATGGGCTATGAACAGACGGCGGAAAGCAGCTTCAGCGCCCGCCGACGGCATCTGGACGCGCTACGTCAGGCCAGCGAACACCTGGAGCATGGTCGGGCACAGCTGACCCTGGCGGGTGCGGGAGAACTGTTGGCGGAAGATCTGCGCCAGGCACAGCAGGCGTTGGGAGAAATTACCGGGGCGTTCAGTTCGGATGACCTGCTTGGCAGGATTTTCTCGAGTTTCTGCATCGGAAAATAATCCACAGCCTATCGATACCAAGGCCGCTCCTGTCTGGAGCGGCTTTTTTTTTGCCTGTGATTTACAGGTCTGTGCGTTGCATGGCACCGGCGATGCCGGTGATCGCGGGTGAACCCGCTCCTACAGGGATCCGTTTCATCAACAGATGCGAGCCGCTGCTCAGGAGCTCTGTGGAAAACTCGCCATCAGCTCCGTTGATAACTGGTCTTTTTTTCTGAGGACAAACCTGCCTGTGGGTAAGCACCACTTTAATCCACAGGTTACACGCCGTTATCCAGAACCCCCAGCCCCACTTCGACACAGGGTTATGATTCCATCGAAGCCACACAGTATATGGGCTTAAGCCACTTATCCACATGTGGATAGGTGCCTAAACATAAACATAAAAACAAAGCTTTTATAAATTTTTCCTCTTTGTTTACTTTTGCCTGCCACTCATCCACAGACTGGTCAAATTTTGCTCATACGGTTTCTTTGAACAGGGGTAAGTCCCTATACTTGTCCGCTTACCTTCTCTATTCGCAAAAACAGGCACGAGGTGCGTGGTGGATTTCCCTTCCCGTTTTGAAGTGATCGTCATCGGCGGCGGCCATGCCGGTACCGAGGCTGCGCTTGCGTCCGCACGCATGGGTGTGAAGACCCTGCTGCTGACCCATAACGTGGAAACCCTCGGTCACATGAGCTGCAACCCGGCCATCGGTGGCATCGGCAAGAGCCATCTGGTCAAGGAGATCGATGCGCTCGGCGGCGCCATGGCGCTGGCCACTGACAAGAGCGGCATCCAGTTCCGCGTTCTGAACAACCGCAAGGGCCCGGCCGTGCGTGCCACCCGTGCGCAGGCCGACCGCGCCATCTACAAGGCGGTGGTGCGAGAGATCCTGGAAAACCAGCCGAACCTGTGGATATTCCAGCAGTCGTGCGATGACCTGATCGTCGAGCAGGACCAGGTCAAAGGCGTGGTCACGCAAATGGGCCTGCGTTTCTTCGCCGACTCAGTAGTCTTGACCAGCGGCACCTTCCTCGGTGGACTTATCCACATCGGCCTACAGAACTACTCCGGTGGCCGCGCCGGTGATCCACCTGCCAACGCCCTAGCTCAACGCATGCGTGAACTGCCGCTGCGCGTCGGCCGCCTGAAGACCGGCACACCACCGCGTATCGATGGCCGTTCGGTGGACTTCTCGGTAATGACCGAGCAACCGGGCGACACACCGATCCCGGTGATGTCGTTCATGGGCAATGCCGAGATGCACCCGCGCCAGGTGAGCTGCTGGATCACCCACACCAACGCCCGCACCCACGAGATCATTGCCTCGAACCTCGACCGTTCACCGATGTACTCGGGTGTGATCGAAGGCATCGGCCCACGCTACTGCCCATCGATCGAGGATAAGATCCACCGCTTCGCCGACAAGGAAAGCCACCAGGTGTTCATCGAACCGGAAGGCCTGACCACCCATGAGCTCTACCCCAACGGTATTTCCACGTCGTTGCCGTTCGACGTGCAGCTCGAGATCGTCCGCTCGATCCGCGGCATGGAGAACGCCCACATCGTGCGCCCGGGCTATGCCATCGAGTACGACTACTTCGACCCACGCGACCTGAAGTACAGCCTCGAGACCAAGGTCATCGGTGGCCTGTTCTTCGCTGGCCAGATCAACGGCACCACCGGTTACGAAGAGGCCGGCGCCCAGGGCCTGCTGGCCGGAACCAACGCCGCGCTGCGCGCGCAGGGCCGCGAAAGCTGGTGCCCGCGCCGCGACGAGGCCTACATCGGTGTACTGGTCGACGACCTGATCACCCTGGGCACCCAAGAGCCCTATCGGATGTTCACTTCGCGCGCCGAATACCGTTTGATCCTGCGCGAGGACAATGCCGACCTGCGCCTGACCGAGAAAGGTCGCGAACTGGGTCTGATCGATGACGCGCGCTGGGCGGCTTTCTGCGCCAAGCGCGAGGGTATCGAACGTGAAGAGCAACGGCTGAAGAGCACCTGGGTTCGTCCAGGCACGCCGCAAGGCCAGGCCATTGTGGATAAGTTCGGCACCCCGTTGGCTCACGAATACAGCCTGCTGAACCTGCTTGCCCGTCCAGAAGTCGACTACGCTGGGCTGATCGAGGCCACGGGGGGCGAGGTCATCGATCCACAGGTCGCCGAGCAGGTCGAGATCAAGACCAAGTACGCCGGCTACATCGACCGTCAGCAGGAAGAGATCGCCCGTCTGCGCGCCAGTGAAGACACGCACCTGCCTGTGGATATCGATTACACCACGATTTCCGGCCTGTCCAAGGAGATCCAGGGCAAGCTCGGGCAGACCCGTCCGCAAACCCTGGGCCAGGCTTCACGCATCCCGGGCGTTACCCCGGCGGCGATTTCCCTGTTGCTGATTCACTTGAAAAAACGCGGCGCAGGCCGCGAATTGGAGCAAAGCGCTTGAGTTCCCTGGTCACCCCACAACACGCTGAAGAGTTGTCCACAGGTGCACGCCAGCTCGCGGTCGAGTTGAGTGCGCAGCAGCACGAACTGCTGCTGGGTTACCTGGCCCTGCTGATCAAATGGAACAAGGCCTACAACCTGACGGCGGTGCGTGACCCGGACGAGATGGTCTCGCGTCACCTGCTCGACAGCCTGAGTGTCATGCCGTTTATCCACAACGACACCCAGCGTTGGCTGGATGTCGGCAGCGGCGGCGGCATGCCCGGTATCCCGCTGGCCATCCTGCACCCGCACAAGCAAGTGACGGTGCTCGACAGCAACGGCAAGAAGACCCGCTTCCTGACGCAAGTGAAGATGGAACTGAAACTGGACAACCTCACGGTTATCCACAGCCGGGTGGAAGAGGTCCAGCCCGAGCAGCCGTTCTGCGGGATCATCTCCCGCGCCTTCAGCAGCATGGAGAATTTCACCAACTGGACCCGCCACCTGGGTGACAGCCGCACGCAATGGCTTGCAATGAAGGGGCTGCATCCTGCCGATGAACTGGTAGCATTGCCCGCAGACTTCACAGTGGAAAGCGAGCAGGCCCTGACCGTTCCAGGTTGCCAGGGCCAGCGCCATCTGCTGATACTGCGCCGCAAGGCATGACTGGGAACACACGCAACAATGGCTAAGGTATTCGCAATCGCGAACCAGAAAGGTGGTGTGGGCAAAACCACCACCTGCATCAATCTCGCCGCATCGCTGGCCGCGACCAAGCGTCGCGTGCTGCTGATCGACCTCGATCCACAGGGCAACGCCACCATGGGCAGCGGTGTGGATAAACACGAGCTCGAGCACTCGGTGTACGACCTGCTCATCGGGGAATGCGACCTGGCCCAGGCCATGCACTATTCCGAGCACGGCGGCTACCAGCTGTTGCCGGCCAACCGTGACCTGACCGCCGCGGAAGTGGTCCTGCTGGAAATGCAGATGAAGGAGAGCCGCCTGCGCAACGCGCTGGCGCCTATCCGCGAGAATTACGACTACATCCTCATCGACTGCCCGCCGTCGCTGTCGATGCTGACGCTCAACGCCCTGGTTGCCTCCGACGGCGTGATCATCCCCATGCAGTGCGAGTACTACGCGCTGGAAGGTCTCAGCGACCTTGTGGATAACATCAAGCGCATCGCCGCCCGGTTGAACCCGGAGCTGAAGATCGAAGGCCTGCTGCGGACCATGTACGACCCGCGCCTGAGCCTGAACAACGATGTTTCGGCCCAGCTCAAGGAACACTTCGGCGATCAGCTGTACGACACCGTGATCCCGCGCAACATCCGCCTGGCCGAGGCCCCGAGCTTCGGCATGCCGGCCCTGGCCTACGACAAGCAATCCCGTGGCGCGCTCGCCTACCTGGCGCTGGCCGGGGAACTGGTCCGCCGCCAGCGCCGTCCATCACGCATTGCACAAACAACTTAAGGAATCCGCATGGCCATCAAGAAACGCGGTCTCGGACGTGGGTTGGATGCACTGCTCAGTGGTCCTTCCGTCAGCGCGCTCGAGGCGCAGGCTGTCAAGATCGACCAGAAAGAACTGCAACAGCTGCCGGTCGAGCTGATCCAGCGCGGCAAGTACCAGCCGCGCCGTGACATGGATCCCGAGGCGCTGGAAGAACTGGCGCACTCGATCCGCACCCATGGCGTCATGCAACCGATCGTGGTGCGCCCGATCGGCGACAACCGCTACGAGATCATCGCCGGTGAGCGTCGCTGGCGTGCCACGCAGCAGGCCGGCCTGGACACCGTCCCGGCCATGGTCCGCGAAGTGCCCGACGAGGCCGCCATCGCCATGGCGCTGATCGAGAACATCCAGCGCGAGGACCTCAACCCGCTGGAAGAGGCGCTCGCCCTGCAGCGTCTGCAGCAGGAGTTTGAACTCACGCAACAGCAAGTGGCCGATGCCGTCGGTAAATCGCGGGTGACCGTGGCCAACCTGCTGCGCCTGATCTCGCTGCCCGAGGCGATCAAGACCATGCTTGCCCACGGTGATCTGGAGATGGGCCACGCCCGCGCCTTGCTCGGCCTCGAGGAAGATCGCCAGGAGGAAGGGGCGCGTCATGTTGTCGCACGCGGCCTCACCGTGCGCCAAACCGAGGCACTGGTGCGCCAGTGGCTCAATGGCAAGCCTGAGCCGGTCGAAGCGAGCAAACCTGATCCGGACATCGCGCGCCTCGAACAGCGTCTGGCAGAGCGCCTGGGCTCGGCGGTGCAAATTCGCCATGGCAACAAGGGCAAAGGCCAGTTGGTTATTCGCTACAACTCGCTTGACGAGTTGCAAGGCGTGCTTGCACACATCCGCTGAAACAATTCCCGTTGTAGCGCGCAGTCGGAAATCACTACCGAAGAGTTGAATAGGGGTTAATCCACCCCTATACTCTGCGCGCATTTTGTCGGCACAAATTATGCCAAGTCATTGCTGACTAGGCGGTCGACTTTCGAGGAGCAGTTGTGATGGAAATCCGCACGCCAAACCGCTTGCCTTTCCATCGCTGGGCGGTTTTTCCGGTACTGCTGGCTCAATTTGTCGTGCTGCTGCTGGCAACGTTGGTGTTGTGGCAGTGGAAAGGGGTAGTCAGTGGATATTCAGGTCTCTGCGGAGGGCTGATTGCCTGGCTGCCCAATGTGTATTTCGCCTGGAAGGCTTTTCGCTTCAGCGGAGCCCGGGCGGCGCAGGCCATCGTCAAGTCGTTTTACGCAGGCGAGGCAGGCAAGATGATTTTGACGGCAGTGCTTTTTGCACTGACCTTCGCAGGAGTGAAGCCATTGGCGCCGTTGGCAGTATTCGGCGTCTTCGTGCTGACCCTTTTGGTCAGTTGGTTCGCGCCCCTGCTGATGAATAAAAGACTTTCGAGACCTTAGGGCGTTTGAGGCAACCATGGCAGCAGAAACCGCTTCGGGCTATATCCAGCACCACTTGCAGAACCTGACCTACGGTCAACTACCAGACGGCAGCTGGGGCTTCGCCCATTCGGCTGCGGAAGCCAAGGCAATGGGCTTCTGGGCGTTCCACCTGGACACCCTCGGCTGGTCCGTTGCGCTGGGTCTGATCTTCCTGTTCATCTTCCGCATGGCGGCCAAGAAGGCAACTTCCGGCCAACCGAGCGGCTTGCAGAACTTCGTGGAAGTGCTGGTGGACTTCGTCAACGGCAGCGTGAAGGATTCGTTCCACGGCCGTAGCCCGGTGATCGCCCCTCTGGCGCTGACCATCTTCGTCTGGGTCTTCCTGATGAACGCCATCGACCTGGTACCGGTTGACTGGATTCCTCAGCTGGCGATTCTCATCTCCGGTGACCCGCACATTCCGTTCCGCGCCGTGTCGACCACCGACCCGAACGCCACGCTGGCCATGGCCTTCAGTGTCTTCGCCCTGATCATCTTCTACAGCATCAAGGTCAAAGGCCTGGGCGGCTTCCTTGGCGAGCTCACGCTTCATCCGTTCGGCAGCAAGAACATCTTCGTTCAGATCCTGCTGATCCCGGTGAACTTCCTGCTTGAATTCGTCACTCTGATCGCCAAACCGATCTCGCTGGCCCTGCGTCTGTTCGGCAACATGTACGCCGGCGAGCTGGTGTTCATCCTGATCGCCGTGATGTTCGGCGCCGGCATCCTCTGGCTCAGCGGCCTGGGTGTGGTGCTGCAGTGGGCGTGGGCCGTGTTCCACATCCTGATCATCACCCTGCAAGCCTTCATCTTCATGATGCTTACCATCGTTTACCTGTCGATGGCTCACGAAGATAACCATTAAGACCGCCTGGCGTGTCTGATAGCCTTCCCCGCCTGTTCGGGGGGAGGGCTTAAAAAGTCCGCAAGGGCAGCTGTACCAAACGATTTGTTTTACCGCTTCAAACTAAAAACCTAACCAATACGACGTAAAAGTCGGGAGGAAAGATGGAAACTGTAGTTGGTCTGACCGCTATCGCTGTTGCTCTGCTGATCGGCCTGGGTGCTCTGGGTACCGCCATTGGTTTCGGCCTGCTGGGCGGCAAGTTCCTGGAAGGCGCTGCTCGTCAACCAGAAATGGTTCCGATGCTGCAGGTCAAAATGTTCATCGTTGCCGGTCTGCTCGACGCCGTCACCATGATCGGTGTTGGTATCGCTCTGTTCTTCACCTTCGCGAACCCCTTCGTTGGTCAGATCGCCGGCTAATCACTCGTTCCTACGAGTTGATTGGTGTGATGGACAAAGACCGAGCGAGGTGTTGGCGTGAACATTAATGCAACCCTGATTGGCCAATCCGTTGCTTTTCTGATTTTTGTACTCTTCTGCATGAAGTACGTATGGCCTCCGGTCATCACTGCCCTGCAAGAGCGCCAAAAGAAGATTGCCGACGGCTTGGACGCTGCCAACCGCGCAGCTCGCGACCTGGAGCTGGCCCAAGAGAAAGTGGGTCAGCAACTGCGTGAAGCGAAGGCACAGGCAGCCGAAATCATTGAGCAAAGCAAGAAACGCGCTGCTCAGCTTGTCGAGGAAGCCCGTGAACAGGCTCGCGTCGAAGCTGACCGTGTGAAGGCTCAGGCTCAAGCCGAGATCGAACAGGAACTGAACAGCGTCAAAGACGCCCTGCGTGCCCAAGTGGGTGCCCTGGCCGTTGGCGGTGCTGAAAAGATCCTTGGCGCCACAATCGATCAAAACGCGCATGCGGAGCTGGTTAACAAACTGGCCGCTGAAATTTAAGCGAGGGCGATCATGGCAGAACTGACCACGTTGGCCCGACCTTACGCTAAGGCGGCCTTCGAGCACGCCCAGGCCCATCAGCAACTGGCCAATTGGTCAGCCATGCTCGGCCTGGCTGCTGCGGTGTCGGAAGACGGCACCATGCAGCGCCTGCTCAAGGCCCCGCAACTGACTAGCGCAGAAAAGGCCGCCGCATTCATTGAAGTGTGCGGTGACAAGTTCGACGCTCAGGCACAGAATTTCATTCATGTTGCCGCGGAAAACGACCGTCTCCTGCTTCTGCCGGAGATTTCGGCTCTGTTCGACCTGTACAAGGCCGAGCAAGAGAAATCCGTGGACGTGGAAGTCACCAGTGCTTTTGCGTTGAACCAAGAACAGCAAGACAAACTCGCCAAGGTTCTCAGTGCACGGTTAGGCCAGGAAGTGCGCCTGCACGCGTCGGAGGATGCCAGCCTGATCGGCGGCGTCGTCATCCGCGCCGGCGACCTGGTAATCGATGGCTCGGTTCGCGGCAAGATCGCGAAACTGGCCGAAGCATTGAAATCTTGAGTTTGAAGGGGCAGCAGAGCAATGCAGCAACTCAATCCTTCCGAAATTAGTGAAATCATCAAGGGCCGCATCGAGAAACTCGATGTCAGCTCCCAAGCCCGTAACGAAGGTACCGTCGTAAGCGTTTCCGACGGTATCGTACGGATCCACGGTCTGGCCGACGTCATGTACGGCGAAATGATCGAGTTCCCGGGCAGCGTCTTCGGTATGGCACTGAACCTGGAGCAAGACTCCGTGGGTGCCGTTGTCCTGGGCGACTACACCTCGCTCGCCGAAGGCATGTCGGCCAAGTGCACCGGCCGCATCCTGGAAGTTCCGGTTGGTAAGGAACTGCTGGGTCGCGTCGTCGACGCACTGGGCAACCCGATCGACGGCAAAGGTCCGCTGAACAACACCGAGACCGATGCGGTCGAGAAAGTTGCTCCAGGCGTGATCTGGCGTAAGTCGGTAGACCAGCCTGTACAGACTGGCTACAAGTCGGTCGACGCCATGATCCCGGTTGGCCGTGGCCAGCGCGAGCTGATCATCGGTGACCGTCAGATCGGCAAGACCGCCATGGCGGTCGACGCGATCATCAACCAGAAAAACAGCGGCATCTTCTGCGTTTACGTGGCCGTCGGCCAGAAGCAGTCGACCATCGCCAACGTTGTTCGCAAGCTGGAAGAAGCCGGCGCCCTGGCCAACACTATCGTTGTTGCCGCCAGCGCCTCGGAATCCGCCGCACTGCAGTTCCTGGCCCCGTACGCCGGCTGCACCATGGGCGAATTCTTCCGTGACCGCGGTGAAGACGCGCTGATCGTTTACGATGACCTGTCCAAGCAGGCCGTTGCCTACCGTCAGATCTCCCTGCTGCTGCGCCGTCCACCAGGACGCGAAGCGTACCCAGGCGACGTGTTCTATCTCCACTCCCGTCTGCTGGAGCGTGCATCGCGCGTTTCGGAAGAGTACGTCGAGAAGTTCACCAACGGTGCCGTAACCGGCAAGACTGGCTCGCTGACCGCTCTGCCGATCATCGAAACCCAGGCTGGCGACGTTTCCGCGTTCGTTCCGACCAACGTGATCTCGATCACCGACGGTCAGATCTTCCTGGAATCGGCCATGTTCAACGCAGGTATCCGTCCTGCCGTTAACGCCGGTGTGTCGGTATCCCGTGTTGGTGGTGCCGCCCAGACCAAGATCATCAAGAAGCTGTCCGGTGGTATCCGTACCGCTCTGGCTCAGTACCGTGAACTGGCGGCATTCGCCCAGTTCGCTTCTGACCTGGACGAGGCTACCCGCAAGCAGCTGGAGCATGGTCAGCGCGTTACCGAGCTGATGAAGCAGAAGCAGTACGCCCCAATGTCCATCGCGGACATGGCGCTGTCGCTGTACGCCGCTGAGCGTGGTTTCCTGACCGACGTAGAAGTCGCCAAGGTCGGTAGCTTCGAGCAAGCTCTGATCGCCTACTTCAACCGCGATCACGCCGAACTGATGGCGAAGATCAACGTGAAGGGTGACTTCAACGACGAAATCGACGCTGGCATGAAAGCCGGTATCGAGAAGTTCAAGGCCACCCAGACCTGGTAAGCCGCAGCGGGGGCTCCGGCCCCCGCTTGCTAACCTGATAGGTGATACATGGCAGGCGCAAAAGAGATTCGCAGTAAGATTGCGAGCATCAAAAGCACGCAAAAGATTACCAGCGCCATGGAGAAAGTGGCGGTCAGCAAGATGCGCAAGGCACAAATGCGCATGGCTGCTAGCCGTCCTTACGCGGAGCGTATCCGCCAGGTGATCGGTCATCTGGCCAACGCCAACCCGGAATACCGCCACCCGTTCATGATCGAGCGCCCTGTAAAGCGCGCCGGTTATATCGTGGTGAGCAGTGACCGTGGTCTGTGCGGTGGCTTGAATACCAACCTGTTCAAGGCCCTGGTCAAGGACATGAACGAAAACCGCGAACAGGGCGTGGAAATCGACCTGTGCGTGATCGGCAGCAAGGGTGCGACTTTCTTCCGCATCTTTGGCGGCAACGTCGTAGCCGCGATCAGCCACCTGGGCGAAGAGCCATCGATCAACGATCTGATCGGCTCCGTCAAAGTGATGCTGGACGCCTACCTTGACGGCCGTATCGATCGCCTCTCGGTGGTTTCGAACAAGTTCATCAACACCATGACCCAAAAACCGACGGTAGAGCAGTTGGTACCGTTGGTGGCAACCCCGGATCAGGAACTCAAGCACCACTGGGACTACCTGTACGAACCCGACGCAAAAGAGCTGCTGGACGGCTTGATGGTGCGTTACGTGGAGTCGCAGGTGTACCAGGCGGTGGTCGAGAACAACGCTGCTGAACAAGCGGCCCGGATGATCGCCATGAAGAACGCCACAGACAACGCCGGTGATTTGATCAGCGAACTCCAGCTGATCTACAACAAGGCGCGTCAGGCTGCGATCACCCAGGAGATCTCGGAAATCGTCGGCGGCGCTGCCGCGGTTTAACGGTTCAAATATTCAGAGGATCCAGCTATGAGTAGCGGACGTATCGTTCAAATCATCGGCGCCGTCATCGACGTGGAATTCCCACGTGATGCCGTGCCGAGTGTTTACAACGCGCTGAAAGTACAAGGCGCGGAAACCACCCTGGAAGTTCAGCAGCAGCTGGGCGACGGTGTGGTTCGTACCATTGCGATGGGCTCGACCGAAGGTCTGAAGCGCGGTCTGGATGTTGTCGACACCAAGGCTGCCATCTCGGTACCCGTTGGCAAGGCAACCCTCGGCCGTATCATGGACGTCCTGGGCAACCCGATCGACGAAGCAGGCCCGATCGGTGAAGAAGAGCGTCGCGGTATCCACCGCAAAGCGCCTTCCTTCGCTGAACAGGCAGGCGGCAATGACCTGCTGGAAACCGGCATCAAGGTTATCGACCTGGTCTGCCCGTTCGCCAAGGGTGGTAAGGTTGGTCTGTTCGGTGGCGCCGGTGTCGGCAAGACCGTAAACATGATGGAACTGATCCGTAACATCGCCATCGAGCACAGCGGTTACTCCGTGTTCGCCGGTGTGGGTGAGCGTACCCGTGAGGGTAACGACTTCTACCACGAGATGAAGGACTCCAACGTTCTCGACAAGGTAGCGCTGGTCTACGGTCAGATGAACGAGCCACCAGGAAACCGTCTGCGCGTAGCGCTGACCGGCCTGACCATGGCTGAGAAGTTCCGTGACGAGGGTAACGACGTTCTGCTGTTCGTCGACAACATCTATCGTTACACCCTGGCCGGTACCGAAGTATCCGCTCTGCTGGGCCGTATGCCTTCGGCAGTAGGTTACCAGCCGACCCTGGCTGAAGAGATGGGCGTTCTGCAAGAGCGCATCACTTCGACCAAGGAAGGTTCGATCACCTCGATCCAGGCCGTATACGTACCTGCGGACGACCTGACCGACCCGTCGCCAGCCACCACCTTCGCCCACCTGGACGCCACCGTCGTTCTGTCCCGTGACATCGCCTCCCTGGGTATCTACCCAGCGGTCGACCCACTGGACTCGACTTCGCGTCAGCTGGACCCGAACGTGATCGGCAACGAGCACTACGAAACTGCCCGTCAGGTCCAGTATGTTCTGCAGCGCTACAAAGAGCTGAAAGACATCATCGCGATCCTGGGTATGGACGAGCTGTCCGAGACCGACAAGCAACTGGTTGCCCGCGCTCGTAAGATCCAGCGCTTCCTGTCGCAGCCGTTCTTCGTGGCCGAAGTCTTCACCGGCTCGCCAGGCAAGTACGTTTCGCTCAAGGACACCATCGCTGGCTTCAGCGGTATCCTCAAAGGTGACTACGACCACCTGCCAGAACAAGCGTTCTACATGGTCGGCAGCATCGACGAAGCGATCGAGAAAGCCAAGAAACTGTAATCCCGGCGCCCCGCAAGGGGCGCTTTTCAGGTTGAGGCAAGCAGATGGCTATGACAGTCCATTGCGATATCGTCAGCGCGGAAGGAGAGATCTTCTCCGGCCTGGTCGAGATGGTAGTAGCGCACGGCAACCTGGGCGATCTGGGTATCGCTCCAGGCCACGCGCCGCTGATCACCAATCTCAAGCCGGGTCCGATCACGCTGACCAAGCAAGGTGGCAATCGTGAGGTGTTCTACATCTCCGGTGGCTTCCTCGAAGTGCAGCCGAACATGGTCAAGGTTCTTGCCGACACTGTGCAGCGCGCTGCCGACCTGGACGAAGCTCAGGCTCAGGAAGCCCTCAAGGCTGCCGAGAACGCCCTGAACGCGAAAAGCTCGGACTTCGACTACGGCGCTGCTGCCGCACGTCTGGCCGAGGCTGCAGCTCAGTTGCGCACTGTCCAGCAATTGCGCAAAGGCAAGTAATCTGGCTTTGGCCGGTCACTTCCATTGCGATTGAGTTAAAGGGTAGCCTCGGCTACCCTTTTTCTTTTTCTGAAATTCCCTCTTCGGTCACGTCCCTGACCACCCAGGATTGGTAGCCAGTCATGTCCCTCGATATCGTCATTCTCGCCGCAGGCCAGGGCACCCGCATGCGTTCCGCACTGCCCAAGGTGCTGCACCCGGTCGCCGGCAACTCCATGCTTGGTCACGTTATCCACTGCGCGCGCCAGCTGCAGCCCCAAGGTATCCACGTAGTCATCGGCCATGGCGCCGAGCAGGTACGTGAGCGACTGGCCGCGGACGATCTGAACTTCGTCCTGCAGGATAAACAACTGGGTACCGGCCATGCCGTGGCCCAGGCGCTGCCGGCCATCTCTGCCGACACCGTGCTGGTGCTGTATGGTGACGTGCCGCTGATCGAGGTGGAGACCTTGCAGCGCTTGCTGGCCAAGGTCAGCGAGCAGCAGTTGGGCTTGCTCACCGTAACGCTGCAGGATCCGACCGGTTACGGTCGCATCGTGCGTGACGCAGCGGGTAACGTGACCGCTATCGTTGAGCACAAGGACGCCAGTGAAGCACAGAAGGCGATCAAGGAAGGCAACACCGGCATTCTTGCCATGCCCGCAGCACGCTTGGCCGACTGGATGGGCCGCTTGTCCAACAACAACGCCCAGGGCGAGTACTACCTCACCGATGTGATCGCCATGGCCGTGGCCGATGGCCTGGTGGTCGCCACCGAGCAACCCCACGATCCGATGGAAGTGCAGGGGGCGAACGACCGTCGCCAGCTGGCGGAACTCGAGCGTCACTACCAGTTGCGTGAAGGCCGCCGTCTGATGGCCCAGGGCGTGACACTGCGTGATCCAGCGCGTTTCGATGTACGTGGCGAAGTAACCGTCGGCCGCGATGTACTGATCGATATCAACGTGATTCTCGAAGGCAAGGTGGTCATCGAGGATGATGTGCAGATCGGCCCTAACTGCGTGATCAAGGACAGCACTCTGCGCAAAGGCGTGGTAATCAAAGCCAACAGCCATATCGAAGGCGCGGTGATGGGCGAAGGCAGTGATGCTGGCCCGTTCGCTCGCCTGCGTCCGGGCAGTGTTTTGGAAGCCAAGGCCCATGTGGGTAACTTCGTCGAGCTGAAGAACGCGCACCTGGGCGAAGGTGCCAAGGCCGGTCACCTGACTTACCTGGGGGACGCCGAGATCGGCGCGCGCACCAACATCGGTGCCGGTACCATTACCTGCAACTACGATGGCGCCAACAAGTTCCGCACCGTGATGGGCGAGGATGTGTTCATCGGCTCCAACAACTCGCTGGTGGCACCCGTGGAAATCCAGGCCGGCGCCACCACAGCGGCGGGTTCGACCATCACCCAGATGGTGGAAACCGGGCAACTGGCAGTGGCACGGGCCCGTCAACGCAATATCGAAGGCTGGAAACGGCCAGAGAAGATCAAGAAGAGCTGATTATCCACAGCCCTTTCGATCGAAAGCCGACTTATGTGAGTAAGTCGGCTTTTTTATTGTCCGTGATGGCCTCTTCGCCGGCAAAACCGGCTCCTACAACTGGCGCGATACCGGCTTGTCGGCGAATGAACCAGTGCGATCACCAGCTGTTTATCCACAGCCTGCATTTTCTGATCACCAGCCTTGACGAATTCCCAAACTTAGGTTTTGATTGCAACCATTATCTTTCGAATCGAAACTTAAGAGCCAATGTCGAAACGAAACACCCCCCAACGCCGCCGTAACATACTGGCCTTGCTCAGCGAGCAGGGCGAGGTAAGTGTGGATGCGCTGGCCAAGCGCTTCGAAACCTCAGAAGTAACTATCCGCAAGGATCTCGCGGCGCTCGAATCCCACGGCCTGTTGTTGCGCCGCTACGGTGGTGCGGTACCCGTTCCGCAAGAAATGCTGGGCGAACCCGCGCAGCCCGTCTCGGCCTACAAGAAGGCCATCGCCCGGGCCGCCGTGGCACGAATTCGCGAACACGCGCGCATCATCATCGACAGCGGCAGCACCACGGCTGCGATGATCCCGGAGCTGGGACGCCAGCCGGGCTTGGTGGTGATGACCAACTCATTGAATGTGGCCCGCGCCATCAGCGAGCTAGAGCATGAGCCAGTGCTGCTGATGACCGGTGGTACCTGGGATCCGCACTCCGAATCGTTCCAGGGGCAGGTCGCCGAGCAGGTTCTGCGCTCCTACGATTTCGACCAGTTGTTCATTGGTGCCGATGGCATCGACCTCAACCGTGGCACTACGACCTTCAATGAACTGCTCGGCCTGAGCCGGGTCATGGCCGAGGTGGCCCGTGAGGTGATCGTGATGGTCGAATCCGACAAGGTCGGGCGCAAGATCCCCAACCTCGAGCTGCCCTGGGGCAGCGTGCATACCCTCATTACAGACGAACGCCTGCCCACAGCGGCACGCGAACATATTCAAGCCCGCGGCATCAACCTGATCTGTGCCGCGATCAGTCAGGAGCAATAACCATGTGTGGAATCGTTGGTGCAGTAGCCGAGCGTAACATTACGGCCATCCTCATCGAAGGTCTCAAACGCCTCGAATACCGCGGCTATGACAGCGCCGGCCTGGCTGTCTACACCCAGCAGGGTGAACTGCAACGCCGCCGCCGCATCGGCAAGGTCGCAGAACTGGAGGCCGCCAATGCCGCCGAGCCGCTGATTGGCCAGCTGGGCATCGCCCACACCCGCTGGGCCACCCATGGCGCGCCGACCGAGGGCAATGCCCACCCGCATTTTTCCGCCAACGACGTGGCGGTGGTGCACAACGGCATCATCGAGAACCACGAAGAGCTGCGTGAGGAGCTCAAGGCCCTGGGCTATGTGTTCGATTCGCAGACTGACACCGAGGTCATCGTCCACCTGATCCACCACACCCTCAAGAGCATCCCTGACCTCACCGACGCCCTCAAGTCCGCGGTCAAGCGCCTGCACGGCGCCTACGGTCTGGCGTTGATCAGCAAGCAGCAGCCCGATCGCCTGGTGGCTGCGCGCAGCGGCAGCCCATTGGTGATCGGCCTGGGCCTGGGCGAGAACTTCCTGGCGTCCGACCAGTTGGCCCTGCGCCAGGTCACCGACCGCTTCGTATACCTGGAGGAGGGCGACATCGCCGAGATCCACCGCGACCAGGTGAAGATCTGGGATCAAGCTGGCCACCCTGTCCAGCGTGAAACCGTGCAGTATCACGAAGGCGCCGAAGCCGCCGACAAGGGCGAATTCCGTCACTTCATGCTCAAGGAGATCCATGAGCAGCCGACCGTGGTGCAGCGCACCCTGGAAGGTCGCCTGGGCAAGGACCACGTCATGGTCCAGGCCTTCGGCCCGAAGGCCGCCGAGCTGTTCGCCAAGGTGCGTAATGTGCAGATCGTTGCCTGCGGTACCAGCTACCACGCCGGCATGGTTGCCCGTTACTGGCTCGAGAGCCTGGCCGGTATCCCGTGCCAGGTGGAAGTGGCCAGCGAGTTCCGCTACCGCAAGGTCGTGGTACAGCCAGATACTCTGTTTGTTTCCATTTCCCAGTCGGGCGAGACCGCCGATACCCTGGCCGCCCTGCGCAATGCCAAGGAGCTGGGCTTCCTGGGCAGCCTGGCGATCTGTAACGTCGGCATCAGCTCGTTGGTACGTGAATCTGACCTGACCCTGCTGACCCTGGCAGGCCCGGAAATCGGCGTGGCTTCGACCAAAGCCTTCACCACTCAGCTGGTGTCGCTGATGCTGCTGACCCTGGCCCTCGGCCAAGTGCGCGGCACCCTGGAAGCCGGTGTCGAAGCCGAGCTGGTGGAAGAGCTGCGCCGCCTGCCGGCACGCCTGGGTGAGGCGCTGGCGATGGACAGCGTGGTGGAAAAGACAGCCGAGCTGTTCGCCGACAAGCACCACACCCTGTTCCTCGGCCGTGGTGCCCAGTACCCGGTAGCGATGGAAGGTGCGCTCAAGCTCAAGGAAATCTCCTACATCCACGCCGAAGCCTACCCGGCCGGTGAGCTCAAGCATGGCCCGTTGGCGCTGGTGGACAACGACATGCCGGTTGTCACCGTGGCACCCAACAACGAGCTGCTGGAAAAGCTCAAGTCCAACCTGCAGGAAGTACGTGCCCGTGGCGGCGAGCTGGTGGTGTTCGCCGACGAGAACGCCGGCATGAGCAATGGCGAGGGCACCCATGTGATCAAGGTGCCGCATATCAACGACGCTTTGGCGCCGATCCTCTACACCATCCCGCTGCAGTTGCTGTCGTACTACGTCGCCGTGCTCAAGGGCACCGATGTCGACCAGCCACGCAACCTGGCCAAGTCGGTGACGGTCGAGTAAGGCCATCGCAACATCCGCTGTCGAGAAAACGCCCCTGCTAGCCAGGGGCGTTTTCATTTGCGGCGACCGCATCGGCATGACCAAACATTCTGCTCGGATCGTGACCCAGGTTGCAGTTCGTCATCTGAGGAAAGCCCCTACGACCGCCATCTGGCATGGATCAATGTTTTCACACTTCGTTTCACCTAACGTCGCCGTCTCACGAGCCACCAAGGACGACAGGAAATGCAGATTCTGGAACGAAAGTACGATATTCAGCCGCTGGGCGAGGCCGAGATGACCTTGCTGGTCAACGGTCTGCCCACCGTGGCGAGCGCGGGTGAAACCGTCCTCAGTGTGCTCAACGCGGTCGGCCTGCGCCAGTTGGCGCTCAATGATCATGGCCAGCTCAGCGGTGCCTACTGCGGCATGGGTGTCTGCCACTGCTGCCTGGTGCAGATCGATGGCCGGCCCAAGCGGCGCGCCTGCCAGACCGTGGTGAGGCCCGGCATGCGCGTGGAGACTGAGGTCAACCGCGTGCAAGAGGAGGAGCGTCCATGAGCCTGCGTCCTGTGATCGTCGGTGGTGGCTCGGCCGGCATGGGCGCGGCCATCGAGCTGGCCGAGCATGGTGTCGATTGCCTGTTGTTCGACGAAGCGTCACGCCCTGGCGGGGTGGTCTATCGCGGCCCGCTGCGCGCGGGTGTCGACCTGGGCTACCTGGGGCCACGCTACACCAAGGCACTGAACAAGCTGCACGAGGACTTCGCCGCCAGCGCCCAACACATTGACTTGCGCCTGAACCACCGAGTTGTGGGTGGGGACGATCAACGCTTGATGGTGCTCGACGGCGATGAGCAACTGCACGAGATCGACTATTCCCACCTGTTGCTGGCCGCTGGCTGTCACGAACGCAACGTGCCGTTCCCAGGCTGGACGCTACCGGGTGTCATCCTGCTGGGTGGGCTGCAGCTGCAGATCAAGAGCGGTGTGGTCAAACCCCTGGGCAGCACCCTGATCGCCGGTACCGGGCCGCTGCTGCCGCTGGTGGCTTGCCAGCTGCACGCTGCTGGCGCCAAGGTCGCTGGCGTGTACGAAGCCTGCTCGTTCAACCGCATCGCCAAGGAAAGCCTGGCGCTGATGAACAAGCCGCAATTGTTCCTCGATGGCTTGAGCATGCTCGCCTACATGAAGCTCAACGGTATCCCCATGCACTACGGCTGGGGTGTTGTTGGCGCCACCGGGGAAGGGGAACTGCGCGAAGTCAGCGTCGCGCCCTACACCCAGGACTGGAAGCCGGACATGACCCGCGTCCAGCGTGAGTCGGTGCAGACGCTGGCCGTGGGCTACGGCTTCATTCCGCGTACCCAGCTCAGCCAGCAGTTGGGGCTGGCACATGGGTTCAGCGAGGACGGCTACCTGCGTGCCGAGTGCAACGTCTGGCAGCAGAGCAGCCGACCCAATGTGCACCTGGCAGGCGACATGGCGGGTATTCGCGGCGGTGAGGCAGCCATGCTGACCGGGCGTATCGCCGCGGTGTCGATGCTCCAGCAGATGGGCAAGCTCGATGCCGAGAACGCTATCGAACGGCGCGAGCAGTACCTGGGCAAGCTGGCGGCGATCAAGCGTTTCCGCTCTGGTGTGGAACGCTATACCGCGCGTGGCGCCGCACAGATCGACCTGCCCCAGGCCGACACCGTGATCTGCCGCTGCGAGCACGTGACCCGCGATCAGATCGACCTGGCCCTGGAGCAGGGCGTGCAAGACATGGCCAGCCTGAAGATGCGCACCCGGGTGAGCATGGGCGACTGCCAGGGGCGCATGTGCGTCGGCTATTGCAGCGATCGCCTGCGCAGCGCCACCGGGCACAAGGATGTGGGCTGGCTGCGGCCGCGCTTCCCGGTGGACCCGATTCCGTTTTCCGCATTCGAACAACTGGCCACGGAGGCCTGAGCATGAACAAGCATTACGACATCATCATCGCGGGCGGCGGGGTGATCGGCGCGTCCTGTGCCTACCAGTTGTCCAAGCGCGGCAACCTGAAGATCGCGCTCATCGACTGCAAGCGCCCAGGCAACGCCACTCGCGCTTCGGCGGGTGGGTTGTGGGCCATCGGTGAATCGGTGGGGCTGGGGTGCGGGGTGATCTTCTTCCGCATGATGTCCACGCGCAGCAAGCGCGAAGCCCATGGTGCGGCCGTGGCGGTCGATTCCAGCACGCCGCATATCCTGCCGCAGTGCTTCTTCGATTTCGCCCTGCAGTCCAACGCGATTTATCCACAGCTGCACCAGGAGCTGATCGAGCGCCACGGCATGGACTTCAAGTTCGAGCGCACCGGGCTCAAATACATCATCCAGGATGAAGAGGACCAGCTGTACGCTGAGCACATCGTCAAGCAGATCCCTCACCTGGCCGACCAGGTACGCTGGCTTGACCGCGATGCACTGCGTGCCACTGAGCCGGCGGTGACATTGAAGGCTACCGGTGCGCTGGAGTTCCTGTGCGATCACCAGGTCAGCCCGTTCCGCCTGGGCGATGCGTTCATGGAGGCGGCACGGCAGAACGGCGTCGATCTGTACCCCAACGTGAACATCACCGGCGTACTGCACGAAGGTTCGCGGATCAAAGGTGTGCGCACCGCCGAAGCCGGCGAGTTCCACTGCGCCACGCTGATCAACGCCGCTGGCGCCTGGGCGGCCGAACTCAGTGAATGGGCAACGGGGGAGAGCATCCCGGTCAAGCCGGTGAAGGGGCAGATCGTCCTGACCGAGCGCCTGCCCAAGCTGCTCGATGGCTGCCTGACCACCAGTGATTGCTACATGGCGCAGAAGGACAACGGCGAGATCCTGATCGGCAGTACCACCGAAGAGAAGGGCTTCGATGTCAGCAACACCTTCCCCGAGATCAATGGGTTGGTGCAGGGGGCGATACGGTGTGTGCCGCAGCTGGCGCAGGTCAACCTCAAGCGCACCTGGGCCGGGCTACGTCCGGGATCGCCGGATGAACTGCCAATCCTCGGGCCTGTGGATAATGTTCAGGGCTATTTCAATGCCTGTGGACACTTCCGTACCGGGATCCTCACGTCGGCCATTACCGGGGTGCTGTTGGACAAGGTTGTCCACAATGAGGCGTTGCCGCTGGATATCGCGCCGTTCCTGGCCTCACGGTTTCGGGAGGGGGTGGACAAGAAGCTCGCGCACGGCTGAAGACGGTTCGCCGGCAAGCCGGCTCCTACGGGGGAGCGAGCCTGCCGGCGGGTCGATCAGATCTGCATTGCCTTGCCATCCACGTTCATTGCCGCCTGGCGCAGGGCCTCGGAGCGGGTCGGGTGCGGGTGGCAGATCAGGGCGATGTCTTCGGCGGAGGCGGCGAACTCCATCGCCACGCAGAACTCACCGATCATCTCGCTGACGCTAGGGCCGACCAGATGCACACCCAGTACTTCGTCGGTGTTGGCGTCGGCGATGACCTTGGCGAAGCCTTCGGTCTCGTGGTTGATCTTGGCGCGGCTGTTGGCGGTGAAGGGGAACTTGCCGACCTTGTAGGCGCGGCCCTCGGCCTTGAGCTGCTCTTCGGTCTTGCCGACCGTGGCCAGTTCGGGGCGGGTATAGATGACGCCCGGGATCAGGTTGTAGTTGACCTCATGGGGCTTGCCGGCGATGCGCTCGATGCAGGCGACCGCTTCGTCCTCGGCCTTGTGCGCCAGCATGGGGCCTGAGGTGACGTCGCCGATCACCCAGATGCCAGGCACCGAACTGCGGTGGTGATCGTTGGCGAGCATGCCGCGCTTGTCGGTTTCCAGCCCCACGCTTTCCAGGTTCAGGCCTTGGGTGTACGGGCGCCGGCCGATGGCCACCAGCACGTAGTCGGCCTGCAAGGTTTCGGCGGTGCCACCGGCGGCGGGCTCCAGGGTCAGGCTGACCCCGTCGGCCGAGGCGGTGGCCTGGGTGACTTTGCTGCCGAGCTTGAAGTTCATGCCCTGCTTGGCCAAGGCCTTCTGCAGCGTCTTGGCAGTCTCGTTGTCGGTACCCGGGCAGATGCGGTCCAGGTACTCGATCACAGTCACTTCGGCACCCAGGCGACGCCATACCGAACCCAGCTCCAGGCCGATCACGCCGGCACCGATCACCACCAGGTGTTTGGGAACCTGGGGCAGGGCGAGCGCGCCGGTGGAGTCGATGATGCGCTGGTTGTCGATGGTCACGCCGGGCAGCGGCGTGGGTTCGGAGCCGGTGGCGATGACGATGTCCTTGGCCTGCAGGGTGGTTTCGCTGCCGTCCTCGGCCTTGACGAGCACCTTGCCAACGCCGTCCAGACGGCCCCAGCCCTTGACCCAGTCGACCTTGTTCTTGCGAAACAGGTACTCGATGCCCTTGGTCAGGCCGGTCACACTCTCGTCCTTCTGCTTCATCATCTGGGCCAGGTTCAGGGTCGGCTTGACCTCGATACCCAGGTGCGCGAATTCCTCGCCACTGGCTGCTTCGAACAACTCGGAGGCGTGCAGCAGTGCCTTGGAGGGCATGCAGCCGACGTTCAGGCAGGTGCCGCCGAGGGTCGAACGGCCTTCGACACAGGCCACGCTCAGGCCCAGCTGGCCGGCGCGGATGGCGGCGTTGTAGCCGCCGGGGCCGCCGCCGATGATCACCACGTCATAGGATTTCATGGGTTCTACTCCAGAGTGAGGAAGCGAAGAGGGGCACAAGGTTAGTCCGAGCGCGAAAGATTGTATACAATCCGTTGCGCTCACCGTGCCAGATAGTGCTAGACCATGGTCGCGATTAACGGAAACTTCGCACGAATGAACTACCCTGATCCGGTGACGTCCGTAATGTAAGGCGTGGCGTCCCGAATCAAAGATAGGGAGGGTCATGAATGCTTGCGCAACTTCCACTCGCGTTGCAGGGCTTGCACTTGCCTTTGCGCGTCAAGCTGTGGGACGGCAACCAGTTCGATCTGGGGCCCAGCCCCCAGGTCACCATCCTAGTCAAGGAACCCCAGCTGATCACCCAGCTCACTCATCCCAGCCTGGATGCGCTTGGTACCGCTTTCGTTGAAGGCAAGCTGGAGCTGGAGGGCGATATTGGCGAAGTCATTCGTGTCTGCGACGAGCTCAGTGAAGCGTTGCTCAAGGATGAAGGCGATTCCTCGCCGGTGCGCACCGCGCACGACAAGCGCACTGACGCAGAAGCCATTTCCTACCACTATGACCTGTCCAACGAGTTCTATCAGCTTTGGCTGGACCCGGACATGGCCTATTCCTGTGCCTACTTCAAGGAGCCCGATAACACGCTAGCCCAGGCGCAACAGGACAAGTTCGATCACCTGTGTCGCAAACTGCGCCTGCAGGCCGGAGACTACCTGCTCGATGTCGGTTGCGGCTGGGGAGGGCTGGCGCGTTTCGCGGCCCGTGAATATGGCGCCAGGGTGTTCGGTATCACCCTGAGCAAAGAGCAGTTGCAGCTGGCCCGCCAAAGGGTGACGGAGGAGGGATTGGACGACAAGGTCGACCTGCAGATCCTCGATTACCGCGATCTGCCCGAGGATGGCCGTTTCGACAAGGTGGTCAGTGTGGGCATGTTCGAGCATGTTGGCCACGCCAACCTCGAGCTTTATTGCCGCAAGCTGTTCAGCGCGGTGCGCGAAGGTGGCCTGGTGATGAACCATGGCATCACCGCCAGGCATGTGGACGGCCGCCCGGTTGGCCGCGGTGCGGGTGAATTCATCGACCGTTATGTCTTCCCTCACGGCGAGCTGCCACACCTCTCGATGATCAGCGCCAGTGTCAGCGAGGTTGGCCTGGAGGTGGTCGATGTGGAGAGCTTGCGCCTGCACTATGCCAAGACCCTCAACCATTGGAGCGAGAACCTGGAGAACCAGCTGCGCCGCGCGGCAGCGCTGGTGCCTGAGCAGGCCCTGCGTATCTGGCGCCTGTACTTGGCCGGCTGTGCCTACGCGTTCTCCAAGGGTTGGATCAACCTGCACCAGATTCTCGCTGTGAAACCCTACGCGGACGGCCACCATGACCTGCCCTGGACGCGTGAGGATCTCTACCGCTGAGACAACAAGGGCCTGCTTCAAGCAGGCCCTTGGTTTTACAGGATCGGTGAAATCAATCGCGCGATGCGCATCCCCAACTGTTGCAGGCGGTGGGTGTCGCGACTGTCCTCCGCAGTAATTTCCCGTGCCTGGTCGAAATCGGCCGCCAGCATGTGTTCTACCTGGTCCGCGAAGGCGCGATCCACGGTCAGCAGGGTGATCTCGAAGTTCAGGCGGAAGGAGCGGTTGTCCAGGTTGGCGCTGCCGATGGCGCTCACCTCATCGTCCACCAGCACCACCTTCTGGTGCAGGAACCCCGGCTGGTAACGGAACATGCGCACCCCAGCGCGCACCGCTTCGAAGGCGAACAGGCTGGAGGCGGCATAGACGATGCGATGGTCCGGGCGTGACGGGATCAGGACGCGCACGTCCACCCCCCGCAACACGGCCAGACGCAGGGCCGCGAAAATCGCTTCGTCGGGGATGAAGTAGGGGCTGGTGATCCACACCCGGCGGGTGGCCGAGTGGATGGCTTCGAGGAAGAACAGCGCACAGGTTTCCTGCGGGTCTGCCGGGCCACTGGCCAGCGCCTGGCAAAGCACACCGTTTTCGGGGTAGGTGTCTGGCAGGATCAACGGCGGCAGTTGGCGCGTGGCCCAGTACCAGTCTTCGGCGAACGACTCCTGCAGGCAGGCCAGCACCGGGCCGGCGATCTGCACATGGGTGTCGCGCCAGGGCGACAGATGGGGATTGGCGCCGAGGTACTCATCCCCCACGTTGTGCCCACCGAGGAAACCACGCACGCCATCCACCACCACGATCTTGCGGTGGTTGCGGAAGTTGACCTGGAAGCGGTTGAACCATCCGCGGCGGGTGGCGAATGCCTGAATCTGTACACCGCCGTCCCGCAGCACCTGGCTGTAGCTGCCCGGCAAGGCGTGGCTGCCGACCCGGTCATAGAGCACGAATACCTGTACCCCTTCGGCGGCCTTTCGTATCAGCAACTGTTGCAACTGTCTGCCCAGGGTATCGTCGTGAATGATGAAGAACTGCACCAGCACTGTGTTCCGAGCCGCATCGATGGCAGCGAAGATCGCCTTGAAGGTGGCTTCGCCGTCGATCAGCAGCTTGACCTCATTATTGGCCAGGCACGGCATGCGCCCGAGCTTGGGCATTGCTCGCAAGGCTGCATAACTGTCGGACTCGCGCGCGGTCAACGCCTCTTCGACCCAGGGACGCCAGTTAAGGTTGGCCATGGCCACGTGCATTTCCTGGTTGGCCTGGCGACGTGCCTGGATGTAGGCGTAGAACGAGCGGGCACCGAAAATCAGATAAGGGATGAGGGTGAAGTAGGGGATGAACAGCAATGACAAGGCCCAGGCGATCGCGCCTTGGGCGGTGCGCACGGTGAACACCGCGTGCAGCGCGGCGATGATGCCGAGCAGATGAATCAGGCCGATCAAGTAACCGAAGAAGTAGGGGCTGTGGTAATCCATACGCATCCTGCTTGCCAATCACAGTGCTGCTTAACAGACCACGTTCGTGGGGTGGGCTGCAACCTGCGGGGAAAAATGACGTCTAACGGCACAGTCCGGCCCGAGCCGGTATTTCGAGGAGCCTAGATCCATGAAGATTCGCCTGCCACTGCTTGCCCTGGTCCTGGGATTGGGCAGCCCGTTGGTACATGCGCAGATGTTGCAACCCGGTTTGTGGGAGCTGACCACCAGCAACATGCAGGTCGATGGCAAGCCATTGCCGGACATGGCATTCATGCTGGGCCAACTCAAGAACCTGCTGCCCGAACAACGGGCAATGATGGAGGGGGTGCTGGCCAAACAGGGCATCAGCGTGGGCGGCAAGGGGGTGCGCTCGTGCCTGACGCCGGAGCAGGTAAAAACCAATGACATCCCGCTGCAGGATCCGCAGTCCGGGTGCACCCAGAAGATCACCGAGCGCAATGGCAATGTCTGGAAGTTCCAGTTCAGCTGCCCGAAGGCTCAGGGGCAAGGCCAGGCCACGTTCCTCAGCGACCGGGAGTTCCTGACCAAGGTCAACGGCACCTTCAACGCCTCCGGGGTTCAGCAGGCCGGCAGTATGGACACACGGGCGGTATGGCTGGGGAACGACTGTGGAACAGTGAAGCCGCGCAGCTGATAGCCCTACCTCTGGAACCGACTCACCGCGACTGCGTCGTGGGCATGCAGGCTTTCTGCATGTTCCACGCGCACAGTGAACCCCGCTACGCAATCGACCTGGCGCAAGGCCAGGTTCAGACGTCGGGCGGCATCCTCGCAGAACATCAGGTTCTGGCCGTTGGCCAAGGCGAAGGCCTGCTCGTCGGCACGTTTCACGGCGGTCTGCACCGCTGTGCCCAAGGCTGCTTCGGCCTTGTCGATCAGTACGGTAATCGGCAGTTCATCCCCCACCAGGCTAATCTGTAGCTTCGCCATACTGCGCTGGCTATGGGGTGTGGCAACGATCCCGCTGCTGCTGCCAAGCCATGCCCTCACGGCTTGTCGGTCCACCGCTTGTCCCGAGAAGTCCTTGTCGAACTGATCCTGGATAAGCTGCCTGGCGAGCGCCGCCGAACATGGGCAGGTCGAGGAATAGGGAATCCCCACGGATAGTTCCACGTGGAACATTTCAGCTTTCAACCGTGCATCGATAGCCACCGGGTAGTGCTTCCATCCCGCCAGCGGGCTGACCAGCGCAGGGCGTTTGAGCAGGTGATCGAACTGCAGACGGAGGTGGGCGCTTGCTGAAAGGCCTTCGTGGCTGAACAGAAACTGCTCGAGTACCTGGCGGATGAGCCGCGGGGTGAGCATGCCTCGCTCCAGTGCTTCCAGTGCCAGGTACAACCTCGACATATGTATGCCTCGAGATGAGCCGTCGTCGAGGCTCACCCCTGCATCGGCAAGCGCGCTTACTTGGCGCCCCTCGAACTGCACCGGCATGGCGATGCCGCACATGCCTACCCAGTCCAGCGGCAATGGCTGCTGGGCACTCTGTGCGGCGATGTCGGGAAGGGTGAGGCTGGTCATGGCGAGATCCTGGTCTTAGGGGGGTCAACGGCAGCCACCGATCAGGCTGCAATGCAGATCGAAGCGTTGGCCGCTGGAACTGGAAACACGGTTGAGGGTGGTCCAGCCGACGCGTCGGCTGTAGCCGACCCAGGCTTCACCGTCGCTGGCCAGGCCGGTGAAGAAGGTCAGCGGGCCATAGCGGCTGTTGGTTTGCGCCCACAATCGTTTGCCCGTCACTTCATAACCGCGCAGGTAGAAGGTGCTGCCCTCGGTGCGAACGCTGTAGTAGTTGCCCTGGCTGTCATGGCAGGCGAGCAAGGTTGCACTACGGGTGCAAAGGGCAAGGTCGGTGTGGGGCATGGCGAGTACTGGTACCGGCAGGGTAAGCAGCAACGCAACGATGCCAAGTGATTTCATGACGCTCTCCAGACAACCGTTCGGCCAAAGCAGCTTGGCTAAATTGTATTGTTATAATATAACATTGCGCAATGCATCGTTTCGAATGTGCCCGCCCGATGAGGTCCGTCATGCCCAACCGTCTTCCCGTCACCGTGCTGTCCGGCTTCCTGGGCGCCGGCAAGAGCACACTGCTCAACCATGTCCTGCGTAATCGCGACGACCTGCGTGTGGCCGTGATCGTCAACGACATGAGTGACATCAACATCGATGCCAGTGAAGTCCAGCGCAATGTCAGCCTCAACCGCGCCGAGGAGAAACTGGTAGAGATGAGCAATGGCTGCATTTGCTGCACCCTGCGCGAAGACCTGCTGGAGGAAGTTGCCCGGTTGGCGCGGGAGGGACGCTTCGATTACCTACTGATCGAGTCGACCGGTATCTCCGAGCCCCTGCCCGTTGCCGAGACGTTCACTTTCCGTGACGAACAGGGCCGCAGCCTGTCTGACATGGCGCGGCTGGATACCATGGTCACGGTAGTCGACGGGCTCAATTTCCTGCGCGACTACCAAGCTGCCGACAGTCTTGCCAGCCGTGGCGAAACGCTAGGCGAAGAGGACGAGCGCTCGATCAGCGATTTGCTGATCGAACAGGTCGAGTTCGCCGATGTACTGTTGCTGAGCAAGATCGACCTGATCAGCCAGCACGAACGCGAAGAGTTGATCGCCATCCTGCGCAGCCTCAATGCCCGAGCACAGATCCTGCCCATGGTGATGGGCCAGGTCGCGCTTTCGCGCATCCTGGACACCGGGCTTTTCGATTTCGACCAGGCCGCCCAGGCACCGGGCTGGTTACAGGAACTGCGGGGCGAGCATGTGCCGGAAACCGAGGAGTACGGCATCGCCGCGACCACCTGGCAGGCGCGTCGGCCGTTTCATCCGCAGCGCTTCTTCGACTTTATCCACAAGCCCTGGAGCAATGGGCGGTTGTTGCGCTCCAAGGGGTTCTTCTGGCTGGCCAGCAAGTACCAGGAAGCCGGCAGCTGGTCACAGGCCGGCGGCATGATGCGCCATGGTCTGGCCGGGCGCTGGTGGCGTTTTGTCCCCCGTGAGCAGTGGCCTCAGGATGAGGACAACCGGGCAGCGATTTTCAAGCAATGGTCGGCCGAAGCGGGTGACTGCCGGCAGGAGCTGGTATTCATCGGGCAGAACATCGATTTTGCAAGGTTATCCACAGAGCTGGATGCCTGCCTGCTCGACGACGAAGAAATGGACCAGGGGCCCGTGGCCTGGTTGCGCCTGCCTGATCCGTTCGGTGCCTGGGACGAAGAGGAGGCCGCGTGAGGGCTGTGGATATCCGTCAGGCGCTCGGTGAGTCGCCCCAGGTAATGACGGAGATTCTTCAGGACGGCGTCAATCTGGCGGTATGGCAGCGACGCTTGCCCGCCCAGGTGGAAGATTTTTCCGCGCTGGTACTCAGCCTTGGCCATACGCTGACGGATGAGCGGGTGATCGAAGTGGATGAACGTCAGCCACCCCGGGTGCCTGGTTTGCTCAGGGAGGCGCAGGACCTGCACGGTTATGAGGGCTTTGTGGCCGATGTGTGCTGGCTGGTGGCGGCCTACACCTGCCTGTTGGGCGCTCGACGGGTCGGTTTGCGCCTGCGAGTGCTGGACAGTGCGATGTGCCCCCGTTTCCATGTGGATCATGTGCCCCTGCGGTTGCTGAGTAGTTATGCAGGCGCAGGCAGCGAGTGGTTGGAAGAAGGCGCAATCGATCGATCACGGCTGCTCAGCGACCCACCGCCTGTGGATAACATTCGCCGCCTAGCGGTGGGTGATGTCGCGTTGCTCAAGGGCGAGAAATGGCTGGGCAACGAGGGTGGCGGACTTATCCACCGTTCGCCGCGGGCTTCTTCAGGCGATCGGCGGCTGTTGCTGAGCCTGGATTGGCTCGCCTGAGTTGTTCACTGCCCCTTTGTAGGAGCTTTAGCCGTGATGCAGGCAACGCTGTGCCTGGCACCCGCTTCGCGGGTGATCGCGGCTGAAGCCGCTCCTACAGTGTTTGTGTCGCGTTGCTGCTGGCTCGCGATAGACTTGCACCAACCCCGACCCGACACCGAGCCATGCTGCAGAACATCCCCACCCATGTGATCGCCGGCCCATTGGGGGCCGGCAAGACCAGCTTGATCCGCCATCTGATGAGCCAGCGTCCAGCTAACGAACGCTGGGCAGTGCTGGTCAATGAATTCGGGCAGATTGGCCTGGATGCCGCCTTGTTGGCACGCGATGACGACGGCATTGCCATTGCCGAAGTGGCAGGGGGCTGCCTTTGCTGTGTCAACGGCGCGCCGTTCCAAGTCGGGCTCGGGCGTCTCCTGCGCAAGGCGCGCCCCGATCGTTTGTTCATCGAACCTTCAGGCCTGGGTCATCCCCAGCAGTTGCTTCAACAACTGGAGCAAGCACCCTGGACGACCGTATTGGCCGTGCAACCACTGCTTATGGTGCTGGATGCCCAGGCCCTGGCGCGTGGCGAAGCCTTGCCTGAAGCGCAGCAATTGGCGTTGCCTACTTCAGGGTTGCTGGTGTTGAACAAGTCGTCCGCTGTGGACAACAAGACGCGCCTGTTGATAACTGACAGATTGCCCGAGTTACCCAAGGTTTGGGTCGATCATGGCGCCCTGCCGTTGATCCGGCTGCCGAGTTTTTCCACATTAGGGAAGGGCTGTCCTGATGCAAGCCAGCAGGTTGTGGACAATCCGGGGCCGGCGCTTGCTGCCCTGTGGACAGACCCAAGCCGGCCGCTATGCCAGGCCCAGCAGGGCGAAGGTAGCTGGAGCATCGGTTGGCGTTGGCACCCCAGCCAACGCTTCGACACGGCGAGATTGCGTGCCTTTCTCCAGGCCTGGCCATGGCGCCGGGCCAAGGGTGTTATCCACAGCGACCTGGGCTGGCTGTCATTCAATGGGCTCGATGGGCAGTTGCCCGACTGGCAGCCGAGCGAATGGCGCAAGGATTCGCGGATGGAACTGATTTTCGCCGAGGCGCAACCCGTGGACGAGCTGCAGGAGGCGCTTGCCGCGTGCCGGCTGGGCGCCTGATCAGTTACGCCAGCGGTTGTGCTCTTGGCGCCACTGCTGCATCTCGATGACGTTGTCGGTGCGTGGTGGTGTCTTGATTTCGAACGGATAGGGCGCGAGCTCGATCTGCATGGTGTGGGCGCCGAACTGCGTGACAGTGCCCGGGTGCCGCTGCTCACCGGTAACGGTGAACTCGAAGTTGTAGATGCGCGCTAGGCGCTTCTTGCCATTGGCATCGCGCACGAAGGCGATGCGCTTGAGCGCCACGGCGTCGTCGAGCAGTTCCAGGTCGAGCTTGGCGCAATGCTGCTTGACCCGGGCCAGGGCCTTTTCGCGCAACCCGTGGTTGTGCCACAGCCAGGCGCCTGCGGTCGCCACCAGCATCAGGACGAAAAGGTTTTCCAGGGTCAGCATTTGCGTAAGCTCCAGACAGGTCGATCCAGCTTAACTGCGTCTCTGGCCTGTCGTACAGATGGCAATCGGGTTCATACTGCGGGCCGCACACTTATCCACACAGTTTCGGAATAGCCCTGCATGAAACGTACGCCGCACTTGCTTGCCATTCAGTCCCACGTGGTCTTTGGACACGCCGGCAACAGCGCCGCGGTGTTTCCCATGCAGCGGATTGGGGTCAACGTCTGGCCGCTCAATACCGTGCAGTTCTCCAACCATACTCAGTATGGACAGTGGGCCGGGGAAGTGCTTGCCCCAGCGCAAATTCCCGCGTTGGTGGAAGGCATTTCCAATATCGGCGAACTGGGCAATTGCGACGCGGTGCTGTCCGGTTACCTGGGAAGCGCCGAGCAAGGCCGGGCGATCCTGGCCGGGGTCGCGCGAATCAAGGCGGTCAACCCCAAGGCGTTGTACCTGTGCGACCCGGTCATGGGGCACGCCGAAAAGGGCTGCATCGTCCCTGCCGAGGTGAGCGAGTTCCTGCTCGAAGAGGCCGTTGCCAAGGCCGACATACTCTGCCCCAACCAGCTCGAGCTGGACAGCTTCTGCGGCCGGCGTGCCGAGTCCCTCGAAGATTGCGTGGGCATGGCCCGTGGCCTGCTGGAGCGCGGGCCGCGCCTCGTGCTGGTCAAGCATCTGAAGTACCCAGGGCGCGCCGACGACTCGTTCGAAATGCTGCTGGTGACGGACCAGGAGAGTTGGCACCTGCGCCGGCCTCTGCTGGCCTTCCCACGTCTGCCGGTCGGGGTGGGTGACCTGACTTCGGGGCTGTTCCTGGCCCGGCTGCTACTGGGTGACAGCGATGTACAGGCGTTCGAGTTCGCGGCGGCGGCAGTGCATGAAGTGCTGTTGGAAACCCAGGCCTGCGCCAGCTACGAACTGCAACTGGTGCGGGCCCAGGATCGCATCGCTCATCCACGGGTGCGCTTCGAGGCGCAGCGACTCCTGTACTAGATGGCGTCGGTCTTCAGGTCCTGGTAGCGCTGCTCCAGCTCCTGGCGGATCTGGCGGCGCTGCTGGCCCTGCAGGAAGCGGCGTTTCTCTTCGCTGGACTGGGGCTGGCGCGGTGGCACTTTCACCGGGCGGCGGTCGTCGTCGACCGCGACCATGGTGAAGAAGCAACTGTTGGAGTGGCGCACCGAGCGTTCGCGGATGTTCTCGGTGACCACCTTGATACCCACTTCCATCGAGGTGTTGCCGGTGTAGTTGACCGACGCCAGGAAGGTCACCAGCTCCCCGACATGTACCGGTTCGCGGAAGATCACCTGGTCCACCGACAGGGTGACCACGTAGGTGCCGGCATAACGGCTGGCGCAGGCATAGGCCACTTCGTCGAGGTACTTGAGCAGGGTGCCGCCGTGTACGTTGCCAGAGAAGTTGGCCATGTCCGGTGTCATCAGGACAGTCATGGTCAACTGGGCGTTTCCAGGTTCCATAGAGAGCTCACGGTGAATTTGCGCTGAATCGGGGCGGGTATCTGCAGACACTTCTGTTCCCCTCTTTGAGGTTTCCCATCCTGGTACGGGACGTCGGCTGACGCTCCATCGTCACGACAATTTTGCCATCGGCAGTGTCGAATCGGCCGATCTGTTTCTGCATATTGCATCGACCATTTGTGGCAAGGCGCGATGTTAACCTGACGACGCCCATGCAACGTGGGCTTTTCCGTCTATCAGAACAGTATGTGCCTGCTCCGTGTTCAGGGTTTTCTGGCAGAGGAGCGGTTCGCCCCGTGCATCGAGAACAAGGAGTACCACGCCATGCATGCCATCAGCTTCATCCAGGATCTGGCGGTGATCATGCTGGTCGCCGGGGTGGTCACCATTCTCTTCCACCGTCTCAAGCAGCCCGTGGTGCTGGGCTACATTGTCGCTGGCTTCATCATCGGCCCGCACACTCCGCCGTTCGGGCTGATTCATGATGAAGACACGATCAAGACCCTGGCTGAACTGGGAGTGATCTTCCTGATGTTCTGCCTGGGGCTGGAGTTCAGCCTGCGCAAGCTGTTCAAGGTGGGGGCCACGGCATTCATCGCCGCCTTCCTGGAAATCGTGCTGATGATCTGGATAGGTTTCGAGATCGGCCGCTGGTTTGGCTGGAACACCATGGATTCGCTGTTCCTCGGGGCGATCCTGGCGATCTCCTCGACCACCATCATCGTCAAGGCACTCAACGACCTGAAGATGAAGAACGAGCGGTTCGCCCAGTTGATCTTCGGCGTGCTGATCGTCGAGGACATCTTGGGCATCGGCATCATCGCGCTGCTGTCGGGCATCGCCGTCAGCGGCACGGTCAGCTCCGGCGAGGTGTTCTCTACCGTGGGCAAGCTGTCGCTGTTCATGATTGTCGCGTTGGTCATTGGCATCCTGCTGGTGCCGCGGCTATTGGCCTATGTGGCGAAGTTCGAAAGCAACGAGATGCTGCTGATCACCGTGCTTGGGCTGTGTTTCGGCTTCTGCCTGCTGGTGGTCAAGCTCGAATACAGCATGGTGCTCGGGGCCTTCCTGATCGGCGCGATCATGGCCGAATCGCGCCAGCTGCTGAAGATAGAACGCTTGATAGAGCCGGTTCGCGACTTGTTCAGTGCCATCTTCTTTGTCGCCATCGGCTTGATGATCGACCCGTCAATCCTTGTCGAGTACGCCTGGCCAATCGTGGTGATCACCCTCGCGGTGGTGCTGGGCAAGATGCTCTCCTGCGGCATGGGCGCCTTCATTGCCGGCAATGACGGGCGTACTTCGCTGCGGGTGGGCATGGGGCTTTCGCAGATCGGTGAGTTCTCGTTCATCATTGCGGCGCTGGGCATGACCCTGCAAGTCACCAGCGATTTTCTCTACCCCGTCGCGGTGGCGGTGTCGGCCATCACCACCTTGTTGACGCCTTACCTGATCCGCGCGGCCGACCCCTTGTCGCTGAAGCTCGGCAAGGTGGTGCCAAGCCGCCTGGCACGGGTGCTGTCGCTGTATGGCGAATGGCTGCGCAGCATCCAGCCCCAGGGCGAGGGGGCCATGCTGGCGGCGATGATTCGGCGCATCTTGTTGCAGGTAGGGGTGAACCTGGCGCTGGTGATCGCCATCTTTTTCAGCGGTGGTTATTTCGCCGGGCGTATGGGTACCTGGCTCAGTGAGTGGGTCGGTGATGTGAGCCAGCAGAAGGCGTTGATCTGGGGCGCTGCCTTGTTGCTGTCGTTGCCGTTCCTGATCGCGGCCTACCGCAAGCTCAAGGCGTTGTCGATGTTGCTGGCGGAGATGGGGGTCAAGCCGGAGATGGCCGGGCGGCACACTCAGCGCGTGCGACGCGTGATCGCCGAAGTGATTCCGCTGCTGTCACTGCTGGTGATTTTCCTGCTGCTGTCAGCGCTGTCGGCGAGCATCCTGCCGACCAATGAATTGTTGCTGATCATTGCGGTGGTTGCGGCAATGGTGGTGGCGTTGCTATGGCGTTGGTTCATCCGGGTGCATACTCGGATGCAGGTCGCTTTGTTGGAGACGCTGGAGAACAGCCAGGAAAATTCGCACTGAGGAGTTAACGCCTTCTGCGCGAGACTTCACCGTCGTCCGAGGGGATGGAGCGGTAGCGATGTCGCCAGGCGCAGAGAGCCTGGCGATTCTACGAGGCCTGATAGCTAAGAGCCATTATTTTGTGCGGGTATTTCTCATTCAGCTTTCCAGCCAGACATCCCGGGCCCAGTGCCACACCGACTCCCAGCTTTCTTCGGTGACGATCTCTTCTTCGCCGGACCACAGCACTACCGTGCCGTCTTCCTCGACGCAGTAGTAGTCATCACCATCCTGGCAGATGGGGATGAGATCGCGAGGGACGCCGGCATCCCAGGCATTGGCGGCCACTTCCGGCAGGTAGGTGTGGGATTGCGGGTCGGTGGCGGTCACCGGCTCCAGGCTGCCATACACCACGTCACTGACGGTCAGCAGGAATTCCTTGAACACGAAGGGAATGTTGATGAACAGCTGTTCCTCGACTTCGACCAGCTGATCCTCGTCCGGCAACTCCAGCGGCACCGGCACCGGTTCGTTGGCTTCACGGAGTTGTTCGATCACTTCTTCCACGGTTCACTTCCTCTGACCTAGATGACAACGCTGCGCGTTATACCCTAGTAGTCGAGTCTGGCAAAAGCAAAAACCCCGGGACAGGCCCAGGGTTTTTTGTGCAACGTGCGACGGTTAACCGTTTTGGCGGATACCGGCCAGCAGCCAAGGCTGGTTTTCGCCCTGTGCGCGTTCCATGTGCCAGCTCTCGTTGAACACCTCGCCCTGGTCGAAGCGCGAGGTCTTCGACACGCCACGGAAGGTGAGGGTGGCGATGGTCTTGTCGGCGCGGTCGTCGACGCCTTCCAGCTGTACATCGAGGTTGTCGATGTAGGTGGACTGGAAGCCTTCACCTTCTTCAGCGCGCTCGCGCTTGAGGAAGTCGAGCATCTGCGGGGTGACGAACTCGGCGATCTTGTCCATCTCGTTGGCGTCCCAGTGCTGCTGCAGCGACTGGAAGTGCGAACGGGCGGCGGCCAGGAAGCTGGCTTCGTTGAACCAGGCCGGGGCGTTGATCACAGGCGAGGCGACCGGTGCGGCGGAACCGCCGAAGATCGATTGTGGAGCGGCCTGCGGCTGGGCTTCGCGCTGGTACGGGGCGTGACCTGCGGCAGCGTGTTGTGGCTGCTGCTGGCGACGGCGCGCGGCAATGAAGCGGAACACCAGGAAGGCGATCAGGCCCATGAGCAGGAGGTCGAGGATCTGCATGCCCTCGAAGCCGTCACCCATGAACATGGAGGCCAGCAGGCCACCGGCGGCGATGCCGGCCAGCGGGCCCAGCCAGCGCGAAGCGCCGCTGGCGGCGGCCGGCGCACGGCCTGGAGCGGCCGGTGTGGCGGCTGGAGTGGTCGGGGCGGCTTGGCGGGTCTGGTGGATTGGCGCGGAGCCCGAGCTCTTGCCACCACCGAAGCGCTTGGCGTTGGCGTCGAGGCTCAGCGTCAGGCCGACGCAGAGCGCCAGAGCGATGCTAAGAAAACGTTGCATAAGTTGGGGGTTCCCGTTTTTGTGGATTGCACGCGCGCCATGGTGCACATGAAGCAGCAGACATGGCCAGCAACAAGATGTTTCGAGCTTTTGCCTGATAGTCAGGAGGGGCGCGTCGCTTTAGGAGCCGGCCTTGCCGGCGAACACCGGCGCTGCCGGTGCCATTCGCCGCGCCGCCTGCTTCGCCAGCAGGCTGGCTCCTACGTCAAATGGCTTCGAGCTTGGCGTAACCGAGCATCAGCCACTTGCTGCCCTCGGAGAAGTTCACCTGCACCCGCGCCTGGGCGCCGGAACCCTCGAAGTTGAGGATCACGCCCTCGCCGAACACCGCGTGCTGCACTCGCTGGCCAAGGCTGAAGGCGGTCTGTGGGATGCTGGCATTGGCGAACAGGCTGCTGGCAGGCGCCTTGGCGCCGCCGAAGGGGCGGCTGACGGAGTTCGACAGGCGCACTTCCTGTACCAGGCCCGCCGGGATCTCACGGACGAAGCGCGACACCTTGTTGTATGTCTCGCTGCCATACAGGCGACGGGTCTCGGCGTAGGTCATGACCAGTTGGCGCATCGCCCGGGTGATGCCGACATAGGCCAGGCGGCGCTCTTCTTCCAGACGGCCGGGCTCTTCCAGGCTCATTTTGTGCGGGAACAGCCCTTCCTCCATGCCCACCAGGAACACGTAAGGGAATTCCAGGCCCTTGGCGCTGTGCAGGGTCATCAGCTGGATGCTGTCCTCGTGCTCGTCGGCCTGGCTGTCGCCGGCCTCCAGCGAAGCGTGGCCGAGGAACGCCGACAACGGCGTCAGTTCGGCATCCTCGTCGCTGGTCTCGAAGTTGCGCGCGGCGCTGACCAGTTCCTCAAGGTTTTCCACCCGCGCCTGGCCTTTTTCGCCCTTTTCTTCCTGGTGGTAGATGATCAGGCCAGACTGCTCGATGACCGTCTGGGCCATCAGGTGCAGCGGCATGTCCAGCACCTTGGCGGCGAGGTTCTCGAGCAGTTCGATGAACGCCCCCAGGGCACTGGCGGCGCGGCCCTTCAGGGCCTTGGCGGCAAGCAACTGGCACATCGCGTCCCACATCGACGACTGGCTGTGACGGGCATGCTCGCGAATGGCCTCGACAGTCTTCTCGCCGATGCCGCGCGGCGGCACGTTGATCACCCGCTCCAGCGCCGCGTCGTTGCCGCGGCCTTCGAGCAGGCGCAGGTAGGCCATGGCGTTCTTGATCTCGGCGCGCTCGAAGAAGCGCTGGCCGCCATAGATGCGGTAAGGGATGCGCTCGCGCAGCAGGGCCTCTTCCAGCACCCGCGACTGGGCGTTGGAACGGTACAGGATGGCGATATCGCTGCGTGCGTTGCCCTGCTTGATCAGGCTTTCGATGGTCTCGACCACGTAGCGCGCTTCGTCATGCTCGTTGAAGGCGGCATAGAGCGTCAGCGGCTCGCCTTCGCCCAGGTCGGTCCACAGTTCCTTGCCCAGGCGCCCGCTGTTGTTGGCAATCAGGGCGTTGGCGGCCTTGAGGATGCCACCGGTGGAGCGGTAGTTCTGCTCCAGGCGGATCAGCTCGGCGTCCGGGAAGTCGGCGGTGTACTGGTGGATGTTCTCGATCTTGGCGCCGCGCCAGCCGTAGATCGACTGGTCGTCGTCACCCACCGCCATCAGGCTGTCGCCACCGCCGGCCAGCAGGCGCAACCAGGCGTACTGCACGGCGTTGGTGTCCTGGAACTCATCCACCAGGATGTGCCGGAAGCGGCGCTGGTAGTGCTCGAGCAGCCCTGGCTGGTCGCGCCACAGGTCGAGGGCGCGCAGCAGCAGCTCGGAGAAGTCGATGACCCCGGCGCGCTCGCAGGCTTGCTCGTAGGCACTGTAGATATCGCGCATGGTGGTCAGGAACAGGTCGCCGCTGGCCTGGATATGCCGCGGGCGCAGGCCCTCGTCCTTCTGCCCGTTGATGAACCACTGGACCTGGCGCGCGGGCCATTTCTGTTCGTCGAGGCCCATTTCGCGGATCACCCGCTTGATCAGGCGCTGCTGGTCGTCGCTGTCGAGGATCTGGAAGTTCTGCGCCAGCCCCGCTTCCTGCCAGTGGGCCCGCAGCAGGCGGTGGGCCAGGCCGTGGAAGGTACCGACCCACATGCCGGCCGGGTTGATGCCCAGCAGTTGCTCGATGCGGTGGCGCATTTCCGCCGCGGCTTTATTTGTGAACGTCACCGACAGGATCGAGTGCGGCGAGGCCTGCACGACCTGGATTAGCCAGGCGATGCGGTGCACCAGCACGCGGGTCTTGCCCGAGCCGGCACCGGCCAGCACCAGTTGCCGCCCGACCTGGGCCGCCACGGCCTGGCGTTGAGCGTCGTTGAGGGAGTTCAGCAGGAGGGAGAGGTCATCATTGCGCATCCGGCCATTCTAGGGCCGGGCGGGGGGCAGGGGCAAACGCCCGCGGTGCAAATCGTCTCGCTGGCGCTGCGCCGTTCATCGGCCAAGGTGGTTGACTGGTGTGGTTGAGCGGTCGGACTTCGACGGGTGAGACATTTTCGAAATCATGACGCAGAGCAGTTTGGTCCGGTGCGACGCTTGTGTATGCTCGCTGCACATTTGCGGTCTGCCATAACAAGAACACTACAAGAATCCAGCCCTATGACCCAGGATTGCATGGCGATCGGAGCATCGCCGGAGACGACACGGAGCGTTCGCAGGCAATTCGCCACCCAGCTGTCGATCGAGCGGACCCGCCTGCTATACCAAGGCTCCCTGTTGCCCACGCTGTTCATGTTGATCACCGGCCTGCTGAGTGCCTGGCTGTTGTGGAGCCCTGCACGCTACCTGCAGGTTGGCGTGTGGATGGCCTGGTTGGTGGCCCTGGTGGCCCTGCGGGTTATCCAGGTGGCGGCTTTCGATGCGGCTACGCCAGCGCGCCAGGCCAGGCCGACCTGGCGGCGCATGTTCCTGTTTGGGTCGGCGTTCAGCGGTTTGACCCTGGCCAGCGCGGCGATCGCCCTGGTGCCTGTGGACAACTTTGTGCAGCAGGCCTGGGTGTTCGGCTTGCTGGGGGCGGCGGCGTTGTCGGCCAGTGTCGCCTACGCCGTGAGCCTGCCGGCCTTTCTCAGTTTCGCCTTGCCCTGCCTGCTGCCGCCGATCGCCTTCCTGTTCGTCTATGATGCCGGTCACCAGCGCGGCTGGGGCTGGCTGGGGCTGATCCTGCTGATGGCGCTGATGGTGGTGGCCTGGCAGGTCAACCGGCTGATCGAACGTGGCCTGCTGCGCCGGTTCCAGAACCAGGCTTTGATCGAGCACCTGCAGAGTGCCCAGCGTCATGGCGAGGACCTCAACCACCAGCTCAGCGGCGAAGTCCGCCAGCGCCGCCAGGCTGAAGAAGAGCTGCGCCAGGCACACGCGGGCCTGGAGCGGCGGGTGGCACAGCGCAGCCATGAGCTGGACCTGGCCAACCAGGCGTTGAGCAAGAGCGAGCAGCGCCTGGCCCTGGCGCTCGAGGCGAGCGAGCTGGGCTTGTGGGACTGGAACCTGGAAACCGATCAGGTCCACCACACGCAGTTGCAGGCGCTGTTTGGCCTGGACTCCAACCAGGTGCGCTCGGTCCGGGCCGACCTCAAGCCGCGGCTGCACCCCGACGATGTGCCGCTGTTGCGGCGTACGCTGGTTGAACACCTCAAAGGGCGCACCGAGGACTACCGGGTCGAGTACCGCATACGTCACGTCCAGGGGCACTGGTGCTGGATCGAGGACCGTGGCCGGGCAGTGGAGCGGGCTGCCGATGGCAAGGTCATGCGCATGCTGGGTACCCGCCGTGACATCACCGCGCGCAAGGAGCAGGAGGAACAGCAGCGCCTGGCCGCCACGGTGTTCGAGGCGGCCAGTGAAGGCATCGCCATCCTGGCAGCCGACTACCAGTTGCTGGCGGTCAACCAGGCGTTCTGCGACGTCACCGGCTACGGCCGTGCCGAACTCATCGCCCGCAACGGTCTGGAACTGCCCTGCAGTCGTGACGCGCGACGCCACAGCCAAGCCATCGAACAGGCGCTGGAGCAGCATGGTGGCTGGCAGGGCGAGCTGGTCGAAGCGCGCAAGAACGGCGAGCTCTATCCGCAATGGTTGCAACTCAACAGCGTGCGGGACGCACGGGGCAGGATCGTCAATATTGTCGGTTTCTTCACCGACCTGTCGGCGCGCCGGGAATCGGAAGAGCGCCTGCGCTACCTTGCCCATTACGACGACCTCACCGGGCTGGCCAACCGCGCCCTGTTCCGCCTGCGCCTGCACGATGCCGCCCAGCGTCTGCGGCTGAACGGGCGCAGCCTGGCACTGCTGCATGTCGACCTCGACCGTTTCAAGCTGCTCAACGAAAGCCTCGGCCACGACCTGGCCGACGAATTGTTGAAGAAGATGGCGCAGCGTATCGCCAACGCGGTGCCGGAAGCCGACACCGTGGCACGGTTGTCTGGTGACGAGTTCGCCATCCTGTTCGATGGCTACACCAACCTGTCGAGCCTGGTGCGGGTGACCACTCGCCTGCTGGACAAGCTGCGGGTGCCACAGCGGCTGGGCGGCCATGAGTTGGTGGTCAGCGCGTCGGTGGGCATCAGCGTGCTGGCGGACGCCACCTTCGACATCAATGCGCTGGTCAGCCAGGCCGACATGGCCAAGCAGCACGCCAAGCACCTGGGGGGCGACAACTTCCAGTTCTATACCGAGAGCTTGCGCGCCAGCACCCTGGAGCGCCTGCAACTGGAGAACCAGCTGCGCAAGGCCATCGATGAGGGCCAGTTGCAGGTGTACTACCAGCCCAAACTGTGCCTGCGCACGGGGCAATTGCATGCGGCCGAGGCGCTGGTGCGCTGGCAGCATCCGGAGTGGGGCATGGTGCCGCCCAGCGAGTTCATCGGGTTGGCGGAGGAGACCGGGCTGATCGCGCCAATGGGCGAGTTCGTCCTGCGCCAGGCATGCTGGCAGGCTTGCGAATGGTTGCGCCAGGGGCTGGAGGTGCGAGTCTCGGTCAACCTGTCGGTGTACCAGTTGCGCCAGGGCAAACTGGTCAGCCTGGTACGCCAGGTCCTGCAGGAGTCCGGGCTGGCGCCGCACCTGCTGGAACTGGAGCTGACCGAAAGCCAGTTGCTGGACAGCGTGGAGCACATCATCTCTACCTTCGAGCAGTTGCATGCGTTGGGCGTGAAGCTGGCCATCGACGATTTTGGTACTGGCTATTCGTCGCTAAGCTATCTCAAACGCTTCCCGGTGGATTACGTGAAGATCGACCAGGCCTTCATCCGTGGCTTGCTCGAAGGCAGTCAGGACGCAGCGATCACCCGGGCGATCATAGCGATGGCCAAGAGCTTGCAGCTCAAGGTGGTCGCGGAGGGGGTGGAGACGCTCGAGCAGTTGCAGTTCCTGCGTGAGCATGGCTGTGACGAAGTGCAGGGCTACTTGATCAGTCGGCCAGTCGATGCGGCATCGTTCCAGGCGCTGCTCGGGCGTTCGACAGCCGATCTATTGCGCTAGCACGGGGCGCTCTTCGAGGTGGATGGATGGGGCTGCGTCGCAGCCCTTTCGCGGCACAAAGCTGCTGGCTGGCGCTCAAAGGTGCCAGGCCTGGCCCTCGCGTGCGAGCAGGCTGTTGGCCTGTTCCGGGCCGTTGCTGCCGGCCGGGTAGGGCCGTGGTGCCTGGAAGTGTTCTTCCCAGCCTTTCAGGATTGGGTCGATCCAGGCCCAGGCGGCCTCGACCTCGTCGCGGCGCATGAACAGCGTCGAGTCACCCTCCAGCACATCCAGCAGCAGGCGCTCGTAAGCCTCCCAGCGTCGGGTCTGGGCGAAGGCCTGGGCAAGGTTGAGGTCCAGCTCGACCGGCGCCAGGCGCATGCCCTTGCCGGGGCTTTTGGTCATCAAGCGCAGGCTGATGTGTTCGTCCGGTTGCAGCTGGATCAGCAACTGGTTGACCTGGCCGCCATTGAACAGCTCGTGCGGCACAGGCTTGAACTGGATGACGATCTGCGAGGAGCGACGTGCCATGCGCTTGCCGGTGCGCAGGTAGAACGGCACGCCGGCCCAGCGCCAGTTGTCGATGTGCGCCTGGACCGCGACGAAGGTCTCGGTGTCGCTGTCGTTGTCCACATCCTTTTCGAAGTAGTAGGCCGGTACTTCCTGGCCGCCGATCTTGCCGGCACCGTATTGGCCACGCACGGTCTTGTCCTGTACGTCCTGCCCGCAAATGGGCTTGAGGGCGCGGAGGATTTTCACCTTTTCGTCGCGCACGGCTTCGGCTTCGAACTGCGCGGGTGGCTCCATGGCCACCAGGCATAGCAACTGCAGCAAGTGGTTTTGCAGCATGTCGCGGGTGGCACCGGCGCGGTCGTAATAGGCGCCGCGGTTCTCGACCCCGAGAGTCTCGCAGACGCTGATCTGCACATGGTCGACCTGGTTGTTGCGCCAGACCGGCTCCAGCAGGGCATTGGCAAAGCGCAGGGCCATGAGGTTCTGCACCGTCTCCTTGCCCAGGTAGTGGTCGATGCGAAATACCTGGGACTCGTCGAACACGTCGCCAATGGCTTCGTTGATCGCGGTGGCCGACTCCAGCGAATGGCCGATGGGCTTCTCCAGCACGATGCGCGCCTCGCGGTCGGCCAGGCCGGCGATGCGCAGGTGGGTGGCGATGGGCACGAACAGTTTGGGCGCCGTGGCGAGGTAGTAGATGCGCGTCAGCCCCCCAGGCTCGCCGAGGTAGCGGGCCAGGCGGCCAAAGTCGGCGCTTTGCGCGGCGTCCATCGGGAAGTAGTCCAGGCGCGCCGAAAACCGCTGCCAGACATCCTCGTCGAAGTCCTGGCGGGCGATCTGCGCCCGGCAGTGGCGCTCGGCGAGCTTGACATAGTCGTTACGTGGCAAGGGGCGCCGGGCCAGGGAGATGATCCGCACGGCGTTGTGCAGACGGGCCTCGCGATACAGGTGGTAGAGCGCCGGCAGCAGCTTGTGCAGGGCAAGATCGCCGGTACCGCCGAAAACCAGGATGTCGCAAGGAATAGTCAAACCACCACACTCCACATTCGTTTAGCTGGGCGGGTTGGCAAGCATGTAGTATAACTACAAGAAAGCTACATCCCGGCCAGCCGATCATAACCGAGTCCAGCCCGTGAATCTGTTGCAACATATCGCCCAATCGCGCCACCTGCTGCGCAAATCGGAACTCAAAGTGGCCGACCACGTGCTGCTCGATCCGGCTGCCGTCATGCACAGCTCCATGGCCGACCTGGCGCACAGTGTGGGCATCAGCGAGCCGACCATCGTGCGTTTCTGCCGGGCGATCGGTTGCTCGGGCTTCCAGGACCTCAAGCTCAAGCTGGCGCAGAGCCTGGCTGCGGGCGCCAGTTTCGGCCAGTTCGCCATCCATGAAGACGACTCGGTCGCCGACTACAGCCTGAAGATCTTCGACACCACCCTGCACACGTTGATGGAGGTGCGCGAGCACCTCGACCCACAAGCGTTGCAGCAGGCGGTGACGGCCATGGCCCAGGCCCAGCGCGTGGAGTTCTATGGGTTTGGCGCGTCGGGCGCGGTGGCCGCCGATGCCCAGCATAAGTTCTTCCGCCTGCTGCTTAGCGCCGCCGCCTATTCCGACCCGCACATGCAGGCGATGTCGGCGGTCACCTTGAAGCCCGGCGATGTGGCAGTGTGCATCTCGCAGTCAGGGCGTTCGAAGGACCTGCTGATCACCGCCAACCTGGTGCGTGAGAGCGGCGCCAACCTGATCACCCTGTGCCCGAGCCAGACACCGCTGGCGGAGCTGTCGACCGTCAACCTGGCCATCGACGTGCACGAAGACACCGAAATCTATACGCCGCTGACCTCGCGCATCGCTCACCTGGTGGTGATCGACGTGCTGGCCATGGGCGTGGCCATGGCCCGCGGGCCGAGCCTGGTCAACCACCTCAAGAGCGTGAAGCGCAGCTTGCGTAGCCTGCGTTTGTCGCCCAAGTCGATCAAGGCTACCGACGACTGATTGCATAGACGTTTTCGCCGGCAAGCCGGCTCCTACAGCCAATCATGTAGGAGACGGCTTGCCGGCGAACAGGTCCGTGAAAGCTGCAAAAATTCACGATTCTGTCACCATTCCACCGCCAAACTGTAAACCCCTGAGGCCAGTCTGAAGCTCCCCGCATCCTATCTGGGAGACAGGCAATGGCACGTGATCACGACGGTGTGTACCAACCCAACGCCAAAGCTCGTAAGCAGCAGGAAAAGGACCAGCGCCGCATGGAGTATCGCCGCGCCATCGAGAGTTACTGCGACCAGCGCCAGCTGCTGCGTGACATCGCCGACTACCCCGACTTGCAGGACATCACGGTGTGGCAGGTATCGGCGGCAACTTCCCCGAGAAGCGCTCCACAAGCTCGCTGATCTTTGCACGTTCGCTGCGAATGAACGCCTGGAACGCCAACGCCACCGGTGATTGCCGCTTGGTCTTCGATTGCACCAGGCACCAGCTGCGGTACAACGGTAGCTCCTCCACCGGTAGTTCCTTGAGCACGCCGGTGGCCAGCTCAAGGTTCACCGCATGGCGGGTCAGCAGGGCGATGCCCAGGCCGGCCACCACGCACTCGCGTTGGGCATCGGTGGAGGCCACTTCGAGGGTCTGGGTGAAGTGCACACGCTTGTCCTTGAAGAACTCCTCGCAGGCCTTGCGCGTGCCCGACCCCTGCTCGCGGACCAGCAGGGTATGAGGCTCGAGGTCTTGCAGGCGCAGCTGTTCGAGCTTGCACAGCGGATGGTCTGGTGGCGCCACGGCGACAATCGGGTTGTTGAGGAAAGGCAGGAACTCCAGTCCCATGTCCTGGGGCACCATGGACATGATGGTCAGGTCGTCGCGGTTGTCCGACAGGCGCCGGATCGCCTGGGCCCGGTTGACGACCGTCAGGGTGAGGTTGACCTCCGGGTGCTGCTGCTTGAAGGCGGCGAACAGGTGTGGCACGAAGTACTTGGCGCTGGACTCGATCGCCAGTTTCAGTTGCCCCTGCAGTGAGCCCTGCATGTCCGACAGCTGCATGTCGAGGTTTTCCAAACGCCCGAAAATATCCCGGCTGGCGCGCTGCAGCGCCTCGGCTGCCTCGGTCAGGTAGAGCTTCTTGCCGACATACTCGAACAGCGGCTGGCCGACCAGCTCCTCAAGCTGACGGATTTGTAGACTAACGGCGGGTTGCGTCAGCGACATCTCCTCGGCAGCTCGGCTGTAGGAGCGTAAATCGCACACCTCGTTGAACACCTGTAGCTGACGTAAAGTCATACGCATCAGGGACTTACGCATTTTATTCCAAGCCCAAGCAAAACTTTGTTACCTGACTATAAGCTTTTGCTAATACTACCTCTAACAAATATTGATTTTTGTTTATCAACCTTCGGCGCTAGGGTGAATATGCGACTGGCCAGCGACGTCTGGTCACGCGCCGACCGGTAGAACCGGATCGTCTGTTCCTACGGCTTTGGGAAGACTCCAGTGATAACAAAAATCCTGATCGCCAACCGGGGTGAAATCGCAGTTCGGATCGTGCGTGCCTGCGCCGAGATGGGCATTCGCTCCGTGGCGATCTATGCCGACGCCGACCGCCACGCCCTGCACGTCAAGCGCGCCGACGAGGCCCATAGCATCGGTGCCGAGCCCCTCGCCGGCTACCTGAACCCGCGCAAGCTGGTGAACCTTGCCGTGGAGACCGGGTGCGATGCCCTGCATCCGGGCTACGGTTTCCTGTCGGAAAACGCCGAACTTGCCGAAATTTGCGCCGAACGCGGGATCAAGTTCATCGGCCCGGCCGCCGACGTCATTCGCCGCATGGGCGACAAGACTGAAGCGCGCCGCACCATGATCGCGGCTGGCGTGCCGGTTACCCCGGGCACTGAAGGCAACGTCGCCGATATCCATGAAGCGTTGCAGGAAGGCGACCGCATCGGTTACCCGGTGATGCTCAAGGCCACTTCCGGTGGTGGTGGCCGCGGTATCCGCCGCTGCAACAGCCGTGAAGAGCTGGAGCAGAACTTCCCCCGGGTGATCTCCGAGGCCACCAAGGCCTTCGGTTCGGCGGAAGTGTTCCTGGAAAAGTGCATCGTCAACCCCAAGCACATCGAGGCGCAGATCCTTGGTGACAGCGTTGGCAACGTGGTGCACCTGTTCGAGCGCGACTGCTCGATCCAGCGCCGCAACCAGAAGCTCATCGAGATCGCCCCGAGCCCGCAGCTTACGCCTGAACAGCGCGCCTACATCGGTGACCTGGCGGTGCGCGCGGCCAAGGCGGTGAACTACGAGAACGCCGGTACCGTGGAGTTCCTGCTCGCTGATGGCGAGGTGTACTTCATGGAGATGAACACCCGGGTGCAGGTGGAACACACCATCACCGAGGAAATCACCGGCATCGACATCGTCCGCGAACAGATTCGCATCGCCTCCGGCCTGCCGCTGTCGATCAAGCAGGAAGACATCCAGCACCGCGGCTACGCGCTGCAGTTCCGCATCAACGCCGAAGACCCGAAGAACAACTTCCTGCCCAGCTTCGGCAAGATCACCCGCTACTACGCCCCCGGCGGCCCCGGCGTGCGCACCGACACGGCGATCTACACCGGCTACACCATCCCGCCGTTCTACGACTCCATGTGCCTGAAACTGGTGGTCTGGGCGCTGACCTGGGAAGAAGCCATGGACCGTGGTCTGCGGGCCCTGGACGACATGCGCGTGCAAGGGGTGAAGACCACCGCCGCGTACTACCAGGAAATCCTGCGCAACCCGGAATTCCGCAGCGGCCAGTTCAATACCAGCTTCGTCGAAACCCACCCTGAACTGACCAACTACTCGATCAAGCGCAAACCCGAAGAGCTGGCCTTGGCCATCGCCGCCGCCATCGCCGCGCACGCAGGCCTGTGAGGAACCGAACAATGTCCAAGAAAATCTTTGTCACCGACACGATCCTGCGCGACGCCCACCAGTCCCTGCTGGCCACCCGCATGCGCACCGAAGACATGCTGCCCATCTGTGACAAGCTCGACAAGGTCGGCTACTGGTCGCTGGAAGTCTGGGGCGGTGCCACCTTCGACGCCTGCGTGCGCTTCCTCAAGGAAGACCCGTGGGAGCGCCTGCGCAAGCTGCGCGCCGCATTGCCCAACACGCGCCTGCAGATGCTCCTGCGTGGCCAGAACCTGCTTGGCTACCGGCACTACAGCGATGACGTGGTCAAGGCCTTCGTCGCCAAGGCCGCAGTCAACGGCATCGATGTGTTCCGCATCTTCGACGCCATGAACGACGTACGTAACCTGCGTGTGGCCATCGAGGCTGTAAAAGCTGCCGGCAAGCACGCCCAGGGCACCATCGCCTACACCACCAGCCCGGTACACACCGTCGATGCATTTGTACAGCAGGCCAAGCAGATGGAAGCCATGGGCTGCGACTCGGTGGCGATCAAGGACATGGCCGGCCTGCTCACGCCGTTCGCCACCGGCGAGCTGGTCAAGGCGCTGAAGGCCGAGCAGTCGCTGCCGGTGTTCATCCATTCCCATGACACCGCCGGCCTGGCCGCCATGTGCCAGCTCAAGGCCGTTGAAAACGGTGTTGACCACATCGACACCGCGATCTCCAGCTTTGCCTGGGGCACCAGCCACCCAGGCACCGAGTCGATGGTCGCCGCGCTCAAGGGCAGCGAGTTCGACACCGGCCTGGACCTGGAACTGCTGCAGGAGATCGGCCTGTACTTCTACGCCGTGCGCAAGAAGTACCACCAGTTCGAGAGCGAGTTCACCGCCGTGGACACCCGCGTGCAGGTGAACCAGGTACCGGGCGGGATGATTTCCAACCTGGCCAACCAGCTCAAGGAGCAGGGCGCCCTTAGCCGCATGAACGAAGTGCTGGCGGAAATCCCGCGCGTTCGCGAAGACCTCGGCTTCCCGCCACTGGTGACCCCGACCTCGCAGATCGTCGGCACCCAGGCGTTCTTCAACGTGCTGGCCGGCGAGCGCTACAAGACCATCACCAACGAAGTAAAGCTGTACCTGCAGGGTGGTTACGGCAAGGCCCCGGGCGTGGTCAACGAGCAACTGCGCCGCCAGGCCATTGGTAGCGAGGAAGTGATCGACGTGCGCCCGGCTGACCTGCTCAAGCCGGAAATGGCCAAGCTGCGCGCCGATATCGGCAACCTCGCGCAATCCGAGGAAGACGTGCTGACCTTCGCCATGTTCCCCGACATCGGCCGCAAGTTCCTCGAGGAGCGCGAAGCCGGCACCCTCAAGCCCGAAGCCCTGCTGCCGATTCCGGAGGCCGGCGCGGTGGGTTCGGTGGGCGGTGAGGGTGTGCCGACCGAGTTCGTCATCGACGTGCACGGCGAGACCTACCGCGTCGACATCACTGGCGTGGGCGTCAAGGCCGAAGGTAAGCGCCACTTCTACCTGTCCATCGACGGCATGCCCGAAGAAGTGGTGTTCGAGCCGCTCAACGACTTCGTTGGTGGTGGCGGCAGCAAGCGCAAGCAGGCCAGTGAGCCAGGCCATGTCAGCACCAGCATGCCGGGCAACATCGTCGATGTGCTGGTCAAGGAAGGCGATGTGGTCAAGGCTGGGCAGGCGGTGCTGATCACCGAGGCGATGAAGATGGAAACCGAGGTCCAGGCGGCCATCGCCGGCAAGGTCGTGGCCATCCACGTGGCCAAGGGCGACCGGGTGACACCGGGCGAAATCCTGATCGAGATCGAAGGCTGACAGAAGCCTTCATCTGCAAGCGGTTAACCTCTGGGGGGCGGATGCTCCCCTTTTTTTTTGCTGGAAAAGTGGCCTGTTCGCCGGCAAGCCGGCTCCTACAGGTATGGCACGTCCCCACTGGAGCCGGCTTGCCGGCGAATCGGCCATCAGCCTTTGCGGCAAGCTTCCAGCGACCGCACTTGGCCTTCGGGCTGCTGATTCTCAACGCTCAGCCAGCGCTCGAACCCCGCCGCCACCGCCGGCCACTCGGCAGCGGTGATCGAATACCAAGCGGTGTCCCGATTGCGGTCCTTGACCACCATGTGGTTGCGGAACACCCCTTCGAAGACAAAGCCGAAACGTTGCGCCGCCCGCTTGGAGCGCGCATTGGCATCGTTGCACTTCCACTCCAGCCGACGGTTGCCCAGTTCGAAGCCGAGCTTGCCCAGCAGGTACACCGCCTCGGTGCCCTTTGGTGTGCGCTGCATGGCGGCGCCGAAGGCGATATGGCCAATCTCGAAGCGCCCCTGCTCCGGAACGATCGACATATAGCTGAGGATGCCCTGGACCTGGCCGTTGGCCCGGTCGATGACGCTGTAGAACAGCGGGTCGCGGCTGGCGGCGTTACCCTCCAGCCAGTGGTCGAAGCGGGTGCGTTCATGGAACGGCCCATAAGGCAGGTAGTCCCACAGCACCGGGTCCGAGCCCGGCCCCTGCAACACGTCCCAAAGATCATCGCCATGGCGGGCCGGGTCGAGCTTTTCCAGGCGGATGAAACGCCCATCGATGGGCTCGGCCTTGGGCGTGCCAGCGGGCTTCCAGTTCAATGCGTCGGTCATGGTCGGCCTACAGTGGCTTGCGGAATTGGATGAAGCCCGGCCGCTCGGCGACCTGCTCGTACAGGCTGATGGCGGTGGCGTTGGTTTCGTGGGTCAGCCAGTGCACCTTGATGCAACCCGCAGCCTTGGCCGTGGCGTACACATGTTCGATCAACTGGCGGCCGATGCCCAGGCCCCGCACTTCGCTGTCCACGTAGAGGTCTTGCAGGTAGCAGGAGTTCTCGATGCTCCAGTTGGAGCGATGGTAGATGAAGTTGACTATGCCCACCGCCTTGCCATCGACCCAGGCCAGCGCCGAGTGGGTGGGCTCGTTGGGGTCGAGCAGGCGCTGCCAGGTGTTCGCGCTGATCGCGTCGGCCAGTTCGGTTTCGTAGAACTTCAGATAGGCGTTCCACAGTGGCAGCCAAGCTGATTGATCGTTGGCGCCCACCGGGCGCAGGGTAACAACGGTGGTCATCGGTCTTTTCCTTCAGAGATCGCGCATGTGAGCGGCGAGTTGGTTGTCCAGAGTGTCGGCGCTGGCGCCGAGGCCTTCGCGCACGCCGGCGATATCCTGCGCCGAGCGGTTCTGGCTCAGCTTGCGCGCGCCTTGCAGGCGGGCAATGGGCATGCGGATACCAACGATGGCGCGGAGCATGCCCTCTAGGTAGTCAGCGGGTGCGTCGACGACGTTCCAGGGTTGTTCGCGGCCCTGTTCATGGCGATCGGTCAGGCGGCTGACGATGTCTAGCAGCGGCTGCGCATTGTGGATAACTTCGATCGGGCCGTAGGCGTGCACGGACAGGTAGTTCCAGGTTGGTACCACCTTGGGGTTGTCCGCCTTGCTGGGGTAGTAGCCTGGGCTGATGTAGGCGTCGGCGCCGGGAAACACCAGCAGCGCCTCACCACCCTGTTCCAGGTCCCGCCATTGCGGGTTGGCGCGGGCCAGGTGTCCATAAACGGTGCCGAACTCGCCATCAGCGGTGTCGACCAGCACCGGCAGGTGGGTGGCCAGCAGGCCCTGTTCGCCATGGCTGACCAGCAATGCCAGGCGGGTTTCCAGCATGTGCCGGTGCAGGCGGGTGAGGTCGTGCTCCTGGTGGGGCTTATTGTTGTACATGCCGGGGTTCCTTGTGCTGTGGCTCCATCCTAGGCAGGCTATTGGCTCTGTGTAAGAGCCATTTACCTCTATTTTTATAGGTCCAATGCGATGAGCGAACGTTCCTACGCCTTGCCTTTCGACCCAGCTGGCATCGTGCTCGACCGTCGCCGGGGGCTCAGCCAACAGCTTTACCAGGCGCTGCGCGTGCGCGTACTGGACGGGCGCCTGGGCAGCGGCACGCGACTGCCGGCGACACGGGACTTGGCGGCGGTGCTGGCGCTGTCGCGCAACAGCGTGGTGCGGGCCTATGACCAGTTGTATGCCGAAGGCTTCATCGAGAGCCGGGTAGGGGATGGCACTTATGTGAGCCAGCTACCGAAACTATCCACACAACTATCCACAGGGTTATCCCGGGGGTTATCAACAAGGTTATCCACATTTCACGTTTCTGATACTGAGGATTTATCCAGTTTTGGTGATGCCGACGAGCCTCTTGGGCGTCTGAAAAATCATCAACTGCCGCAACCCAGAGGTGGTTCTCCGAAGGCGTTTCGTGTGGGAGTACCTGCGTTCGATCTCTTTCCGTTCGAGGTGTGGGCCAAGCTGCAAGCGGGTTTCTGGCGAAACCCCGACCCGGCGTTGCTGGGCTATGGCGATCCGGCGGGGGAGCCGCTGCTGCGTGAACTGATCGCCACGTACCTGCGCCGTTCACGGGGACTGTCCTGCACGGCTGAACAAATTGTGATCACCAGTGGTTCACAGGAAGCGATCAACCTTTGTGCACAGTTGCTGTTGCGGCCGGGCGATGGCGTGGCTGTGGAAAACCCAGGGTACCGTGCCGCCGGGCATGCCTTCGCGATGGCCGGGGCGAAGCTCCGGGGCGTGCCGGTGGACGAAGAGGGCATGGATTGCGCGAGGCTGGCCGAGCTGCCCGAGTGCCGGCTCGCCTACGTGACACCGGCTCACCAGTACCCTACCGGGGTCACCTTGAGCCTTGCCCGGCGCCTGGCGCTGCTGGCCTGGGCCGAGCACCGGGAGGGCTGGATCATCGAGGACGACTACGACGGTGAGTACCGCTACAGCGGTGCGCCGTTGGCGCCGCTGGCCGCGCTGGACCGGGCGGGGCGGGTGCTCTACGTCGGCACCTTCGGCAAGATCGCCTTTCCTGCGTTGCGCCTGGGCTACCTGGTGCTGCCGCGCGGGCTGGTGCAGGCTTTCAGCCAGGCAAGAGCACTGGCGGTTCGGCATTCCGAGGTGGGTACCCAGTGCGTCATGGCGCAGTTCATGGCCCAGGGGTATTTCCAGCGGCATATTCGACGCATGAGGCGTGCCGCGCTGGCGCGGCGCAATGTGCTCAAAGCCGGCTGGCCGATGGACGTGCCGGGGTTGGGGCCGATGCCGGAGGTGGCGGCGGGGCTGCACGTGAAAGTGGATGTGGATAACTTTGCGCGGGAGCAGGAGCTGGTAAAGGGGGCCGAAGCGGTGGGGGTGGAGGTCAATCCTTTGAGCGGGTACTGGCTGGAAGACAGCGAGGTGCCTGTGGATAAGCGGGCGGGGCTGGTGCTGGGGTTTGCGGCGGTGCCGGAAGCCGGGATTGCGGATGCGTTGATGCGCTTGCGCAAGGCCTGGCGATAGTTCGCCGGCAAGCCGCCTCCTACACGGAGCAGTAGGAGCCGGCTTGCCGGCGAAGGCTCAAGTCCCGGACTTGATCTTGGTCCAGGCCCGCGTACGCGCACGTTCTGCATCCCGCGCCAACGGTTTGAGCGTGTACAGCGTGGCCATCGCCTCCGCCGTCGGGTACAGGTTCGGGTTGTTGCGAATCGCCGGGCTGACCTTGTCGGTCGCATCCTTGTTCGGGTTCGGGTAGCCGACGAAATCGCTGATCGGCGCGATCACCTCAGGCCGCAGCAGGTAGTTGATGAACGTGTGGGCATCCTCCGGGTTGGCCGCGTTCTTCGGGACCGCCAGCATGTCGAACCAGATCGGCGCCCCCTCCTTGGGCAGGCGCATGTCCACCGTCACGCCATTCTTCGCCTCGCGGGCGCGGTTGGCGGCCTGGGAGAAGCTGCCCGAATAGCCCACCGCCACGCAGATGTCGCCATTGGCGATGTCGGCCATGTACTTGGAGGAGTGGAAGTAGGTGATGTGCGGGCGAATCTTCAGCAGCAGGTCCTGGGCTTTCTGGTAGTCGGCCGGCTTGTTGCTGTTGGGGTCCAGGCCCAGGTACTTCAGGGCCAGCGGCAGGATCTCCGACGGCGAGTCCAGCAGCGCCACGCCGCATTGCTTGAGTTTGGCGATGTTCTCTTCCTTGAAGATCAGGTCCCAGCTGTCCACCGGGGCATTTTCGCCGAGCACGGCCTTGACCTTATCCGGGTTGAAGCCGATCAGCACGGTGCCGTACATGTAGGGCACGGCGAACTTGTTGCCGGGGTCGTTGGCCTCGATCAGCTTCATCAGCGCCGGGTCCAGATGCTGCCAGTTGGGCAGTTTGGTGCGATCGAGCGGCTGGAACACGCCCGCCTCGATCTGCTTGGCAAGGAACACGTTGGATGGCACCACCACGTCGTAGCCGGAGTTGCCGGTCAGCAGCTTGGCTTCCAGCGCCTCATTGGTGTCGAAGATGTCGTACACCAGCTTCACACCGCTGTCCTTCTGGAAGTCGGTGAGGGTTTGCGGGGTGATGTAGTCGAACCAGTTGTACACCCGCAAGGTGCGCTGGTCGGCGTGGGCCTGGAGCGCGCCGGCGAGCAGGCCGGCGGTAATGAGCGGGGTGAGCAGACGCTTGAGTCGGATCATGTTCAGGCTCCTGGCTGGGCGCGCTGGAAACCTTCCAGCACATTGACCGCGTTGATGCCGATTTCTTCCACCGCGTAGCCACCCTCCATCACGAACAGGGTCGGTTTGCCGAGCTGGGCGATGCGCGCGCCCATCGCCAGGTAATCCGGGCTGTCGAGCTTGAACTGGGAGATCGGGTCATCCTTGAAGGTGTCCACGCCCAGGGAGATCACCAGCACCTCGGCGTCGTAGGCGGCGATGCGCTGGCAGGCTTCTTCCAGGGCGGCGCTCCAGGCCGCCCAGTCGCTGCCGGCGGGCAGTGGGTAGTTGACGTTGCAGCCTTCGCCCGCGCCTTCGCCGACTTCGTCGGCGTAACCCAGGAAGAACGGGAACTCGTCCTGCGGGTCACCGTGGATCGAGGCGAAGAACACGTCGTCGCGGGTGTAGAAGATGTCCTGGGTGCCATTGCCGTGGTGGTAGTCGACATCGAGGATGGCTACCTTGCGCCGGCCCTGGTCGAGGAAGGCCTGGGCGGCGATGGCGGCGTTGTTCAGGTAGCAGTAGCCGCCCATCACCTCGGCGGCGGCGTGATGCCCTGGCGGGCGGCACAGGGCGAAGGCCGCATGGGCGCCCTGCTGGATGGCGGCTTGGGCGGTCAGGGCCACCTGCGCGGCACTGTAGGCGGCCTGCCAGGTGCCGGCGGTAATCGGCGCGCCGGCGTCGAAGCTGTAGTAGCCCAGCTCGCCGTGCAGGCCGGTGGGTTTGACCTGGCGCAGGGTGCGCGCCGGCCAGGTGAAGGGCAGCAGGTCGCCCTCGTGGCCCAGTGCCGCCCAGCGGGCCCAGGCGCCTTCGAAGAAGTTCAGGTAGTCGGCGCTGTGGATGCGCTGCAACGGGGCACGGCCGAAATCGGTGGGACCTTGCACAGGGCCGAGGTTGCGCTGTTTCACCTGATCGAGGACGTGGTCGGCGCGGGAGGGCATCTCGAAACAGGGCATCAGCTGGCCGTCGATCAGCTCGCAGCGGCCGTGGTGCAGGCGGTGGTCATCGGAATAGATCGTCAGCACGTGTTGTTCTCCGTTTATGACTGGCGTGGGGCCATTCTGGTGGGCGGCCAATCCAGGGAGAACGACGCAAACGGCCAAAAGGGGATCGATGTGGCCAAGTGCGAGGCTGCGTGTTCCGGCCTATTTGCGGGTACCGCGCCGGGCTGAAGATCAGCGCCACACCTGTAGGAGGGGGTTTACCCGCGAAAGGGCCAGTGCAGGTCACCCGCGAAAATGGCTCGGCGCCACGCCACTCCAACGTTGGAAGGCATGCCGGAAACTCGCGGTCTCGCTGAACCCAAGTGTTTCCGCGATGCGATAGATCGGCATCTGGTCTTCGGTCAGCAACTGCTTGGCCCGTTCGAAGCGCAACTCGTCGAGCAGCTGTTGATAACTGCTGCCCAGCGCCTGCAGGTGCCGGCGCAAAGTGCGCGACGAGCAGTTCATCTGCCGGGCCAGCCCATCCAACCCGGGCGCCGCGTCCAATTGTTGCAGCAGCAGCTGGCGAATCCGCCCAAGCCAGGCCTGGCGCCCGGTGAACTCCAGGTTCAGGCGCCGGCAACGCTCGCCCATGGCCTTGTGGGTGATCGGGTCGGCCAGTGGCAGCGGCATGTCCAGCCAGCGGCGTTCGAAGGCGAAGGCGTTGTCCCGGGCCTCGAACCCCAGCGGGCACTGGAATGCCCCGTTGTAGAGCGCGTGATAGCCGGGTCGGGCATGTTCGAAGCGTGCCGCCAGCAGCGGCAGCGGGCGGCCGAGCAGGTCGTCGCAGATCACCTTGAGCGACACCAGGCAGAACTCGGCATTGAAGGCCGCCAGCCCCGGTGCGTCATGATGGTCGCTGGCGCACAGCCAGACTCGCTGGCCATCGTCGACCAGGCGCAGCTGGAAGACTGTTCCCAGCAGTGCCGGATAGCTCAGCGCCAGGCGCAGGGCGTCACCCAAAGTGGCACTGGAGAGCAGGGCGTAACCGAGCATGCCGTAGCACGACACATGCATACGCCGGCCCAGCTCCAGGCCGATGTCCTCGCGCCGGGCCACGGCGTTGGCGCACACCTGCAGCTCCTGCTGGGTGGTGATGCGTGCATCGCTGTGGCCCAGGTCCGCCGGGCCAATGCCGCTGCCGGCGAGCAACTGCCGCGGGTCGACGCCGCCCTCCTGGAACACCTGGAGGATCAGCGAAACCGCGTTGAGGGTGGTGAGGTGGCTGTGCAGCATGCTCGGTGTCCCGTGGGGCTGAGGGGAATCAGCAGCAATTTGCGTGCCTCGTGGCCAGGTAAACGCCTTACGCCTTTCAAGGAATGCTCCTACGCGAGCTCGGATCGGTCTGGCATCTCTGGTTGAGGAGTTCGGCTAGCTTGGCGGTTTTCCCCACTTTGCAGGGGGCAATGCTGCACCCCGGGCAAGGTGGCCCAACCAGGGACAACGGATGTTCGAATCATTACCCCCCGATCGCTTACGGTTTCACGTGCCGGCGGTCCAGCCTGAGCTTCAGGTCCTGAAATTCAGCGGCGACGAAGGCATCAGCAGGCTCTTCCGCTTCGAGCTCGAACTGGTCAGCGAAAATGCCCGCCTGCCACTCGAACGGATGCTCAACCAGCCCGCCTTTCTCGCCTTCGATGGCCTGGACTGCGGCATCCACGGTGTCATCAGCCGGTTCCGCCAGGGCGTCATCGGCGACCGCCTCACGCACTACCACGCCCGGCTGGAGCCACGGTTGGCGCGCCTGAAGCTGCGCACGAACCAGCGGGTTTTCCAGCAGCGCACGGTGGCGCAGATCATCGGCCAGGTGCTTGAAGAACACGGGCTGCTCGGCGACTGCTACCGCTTCCTCCTCGAAGAACCCTACCCACCGCGCGAGTACTGCGTGCAGTACGGCGAGAGCGACTTGGGGTTCATCGAACGGTTGTGCCAGGAAGACGGGATCCACTACCACTTCACGCATGCGCGCCAGGGCCATGGCGTGGTGTTCGCCGACCACCAGTCGCATTTCCCCCGCCTCGGGCGCGCCCTGGGCTTTCATCCCCCCTCCGGCTTGCAGGCCGACACCCAGGTGGCCAGCCAGTTCGGCGTGAGCGTGCGCACCACGGTCAACCAGGTGGAGCTGCGTGACCACGACTTTCGCAAGGCCGCGCTGCCGCTGGCCTACCCGAGCAGCACCGGCGAGGCCCAGGTGCTGCCCCTGGAGCACTACGCCTACCCCGGCGGCCTGCGCCAGACCCTCGACCAGCAGCGTGGCGCTTCGCTGAGCAAGCGCGCGTTGCAGCGCTGTCGCTTCAACCATTGCCTGGCCGAAGGGGCCAGCGACGCGGCGTTTCTGCTCAGCGGCCATCTGCTGCAACTGACCGACCATCCCCGCGAGGCCTGGAACGACCTGTGGCTGCTCACCCATGTTCACCACGAAGGCCGCCAGCCCCAGGTGCTGGAGGAGCACGCCGAAGCCGATGCGCAGGCGCGCTACAGCAATACCTTCAACGCCATCCCTTGGGACGTGCTGTTCCGCCCGCCGCTGGCCCGGCCCCGGCCGCAAGTGCCCGGCTGCCAGGTAGCCAGGGTTACCGGCCCGCCCGGGGAGGAGGTGTATTGCGACGCGCTGGGCAGGGTCAAGGTGCAGTTCCACTGGGATCGCGAAGGCCGGGGCGACGCGCACACCAGCTGCTGGTTGCGCGTGCTGTCCAGCTGGTCCGGCGACCGTTACGGCGCGGTCACGCTGCCCCGGGTCGGCATGGCGGTGGTGGTCAGCTTCCTCGACAACGACCCCGACCAGCCCGTGGTCAGTGGCTGCCTGCCCGACAGCCTGCACCCGCCACCCTACGCCTTGCCCGAATACCGCAGCCGCACGGTACTGCGCAGCCGCAGCCTGGGCGGCGGCGGGGGCTACAACGAGCTGGCCATGGAGGACCGCGCCGGGCAGGAGCTGTTGTACCTGCGCGCCCAGCGCGACTACGAGCGGCAGGTGGGCAACGACAGTCTTGAGGAAATCGGTGGCCAGCGCGAGGTACGGGTGAAGGGGCCTAGCCGCGTCACCCTGGAGGCCGAGGAGCATCGCACCGTCGGCGGGCATCGGCAGGTGCTGGTGCGGGCCAGCGACCACCTGGTGGTCGAGGAGGGCAGCCAGACCCGCGTGGGCACGGTGCTTGTCCAACACGCCGGGCGCCAGGTGCAGGTGTCGGCGGACGGCGAGGTGGTGGTGGAGGGCGGCGCCAGCATCACCCTCAAGGTTGGCGGGCAGCACTTGGTGGTCAATGGCGCGGGGATTTTCTGCAGCAGCCCGATCCAGATCGGTGGGGCGCCGGCGGCCAGCCAGGCGGTGGTATCGCTTCCGCCTGAGCTGGCGGGCAGCCAAGGGCCAGCCGCGCTGCCCAAGGTGGTGGCGCCGGTGATGCTGGCCCTGGTAGCGGCAAGCAAACAGGCCGACCAGGACTACTGCCCGCTCTGCGAGGCCTGCGCCAATGGCCAGTGCCTGCCGCTTGGAGGTGTTCGATGAGCAATCAGGATCCGTGGCTGTGGATGGCCGCGCAACGTGCCCAGGGCCGCGAGGTTGCCCTGCTGCTGGATGGCGAAGCTCGCACTCGGCAAGTGTTGATGGCGACGTTGGGCAGCGACCGTTGGAGCGCCTTGTACAACCAGACACCAGCAGCCCAGTTGGCCAGTGCCGGGCCGGTCGCGTTCCTGGTGGGCGATGCCGAACTGCGTCTGGCCGAGCCGGACCTTTCGGCGCCGCAGGCGCATTGGGGGTGGTTGGCGAGCCTGGCGCCCGGCGACTGGGCGGCCTGGCTCAGCCACTGGCGGGCACGGCTGATGGTCGGGCACGGGCTGTACCGCTTTCACGATAACCGCGTGCTGGCCCGTGCCCTGGACGTCCTGACTCAGGTTGAACTGCCAGCTTACCTCGGTCCGACCCTCAGCCTCTGTTACTGGCAAACGGATGTCTGGCGGGTTGTGGATAACCCAGCCTCCGGTAGCTACCCCGTGCCCTCCGAGCCGGCCTGGCTGCGGGTGCCGGCACCTGCCGCCGAGGTGACGCTGTTTGTGAATGCTGACCGCTACCTGGTCCGGCATGACTACGGACGCTATCTGCAACTGGCGAGCGAGCAGGACCACGAAGCCTGGCTTGGGCGAAGGCTGGAGCAGGCCAAGGCTTGGGGTTGGGAGACGTCCGCGCAGTTGGCGTTTCTGTTGCTCAGCAGCTTGCGCTCGCCGGGGTTCAAGGTCGGGGAGGACTGGGCGCGTTGGCCGGAGGAAACGCCCGCGGCACATTTTCAGCGAATGCGACGGATTGCGCCATTAGAGCAAGGGAGAACGTGAAATGAAGTCTTGGAGGAAACGAGGAGTAGTTGTAGCGGCCGTATTGCTGCAGACCAGTTGCTCTGAATGGCAACCGAATACTTTCACATTGGTGGGGGAGTTGCCGTCAAACTTTTCTTATTGGGCGGGCGTGCTCTATGAACCTGAGCCTGGTACCAGCTGTGCGGTGACAGATTGGAGGCGAACCATGCCGGAATTTAACCGACCTTGGCTGGGTGAATATAAGCCAGAAATAAAAATACCAATACGCACCCTGATAAAGGGTTGTCAGATGGTCTTGGATAAAATCGATATAAAAATATTTGCCCGATGGTCTGATGCCACGCCAGTAGACAGAACGGATAGCTACACACGCGCTGGCTTGGGTGTTTACTCGCAATATGAAGGTAAGAACAAACGAAAACTCACAAAAAGCGATGAAGACACTTTCTATGGTGAGTGCTATTGGAGATTTAGAACGATGGGAAAAAAACGCCAACTGTCAAAGGGGTTGAGTTGCAGGCAGGACGCCAGCCGCGGGGAGGTCGGTTTGGATGTGGTGTATGCCGTATATACACTGGATCAATTACCGGGCAAAACCATAAGGATGAATATTCGTTTACTTGATGAAGAAAAACCGGGGGAGCCGAATAGGTGGGTACAGTTTCCTAATGGGTGGAAGAGGTGTATGGGGGATGGCTTTGAAGATCCTTATGCATTCTGCGACGGAAATACGTCTGATTTCAGTCACTTCACCGGCCCGAACGGCGTGGTTTGCACGATTCATCCAGGCTGTAAGGAGTAGAACGTTATGAGGGAGATTCTTGATGAGCTGTCATCGCCTATTAATTCCAAGATTTTCGCGTGCCCTGTAGAGGACTGTAGAACCAGATTTCAACTGGTCGATGAATTAGGGCAAGGTGAGCCATATGCAGGATTGAGTTATGAAGCGATTGACCGGGAAGGCATCACCTACACGGGCGTGCTGGATATTGAAGGGAGTGCTGTTATTTCGAGGCACTACAGCGGTGGGTTGGTTGTAAGATTTTATGCGCTCTACGTCGGCGCTGAGAAGTTGTATAGGGGCTTGATTGAGCGAGACTTTTACCCGCTGCAATTGACGGAGTTACAGGTCCGAGCGGAAAGTACGCAGTTCAATAATGCAAATGGTGCTCGAACTGAAAATAACCCTGCTCGCGCGAAGTGTGACCATTTTCTCCAAGTGGAAGTGCGTGATCTCGTTCAGTACACCTGTCATCTACCTCCTGCGACGAAGTCAAACTTTCCTCCTGAGGAATACGCCAAGAAACTCATGCGTGGGCATGGTGCCCACGGTGTGTGCCTGAGGCCCAACCAGCACACGGTGCTGGAAGTCCGCCCCCTGCGCGCCTTGCGGTTGGTGCTATCGAAGGATCCAGGTTTTTGCGTGTTGAACATGTATCAGTTGGCACTCATGGCCACGCTGAGCTATTCACCGTTCGGACAAGAACCGGACGGGCACCCGGTCCGGTCATCGACGGTCAGCTTCACCCATGAACCCAGCGTTGGTAACTGGTTTGCCGAGTCGCTGAGTGCATTTAGGGAGATCTGGAGGGTCGATACGAAATTGATGCAGTCGTTCTATCCGTTCTATGAAGAAGTACCGTACTCGCAGCGGTGGGAGATAGCGCCTTTTGATCCCGACCTGTATCCCTACAATCATCCGAGCCGGGAAGACCTTCAAGAGCACCCCGCCAAGCTTCATTTTCTTGATGATCGAAACAAGTTCAACGCGACGGATACCCAAGCATTCGCCACTCACACATCAGATCAGATCTTGATAGCAGTCCGGGGTACCAGCGAGTTCATGGCCGATGCGCTTCGAGATGCGGATGCGTTACAAGTTGAATTTCGTGAAGGGGAGGGTCGAGTTCATCGCGGATTCTATGAGTCCGCTACAAAAGCGTACGCTTTCGCACGGGAGTACATGGACAGGTTCTACACGGGTCAACAACTGGTCATCTGCGGCCACAGCCTCGGCGGTGCGGTTGCCTTGCTCTTGGCAGAAATGCTTCGTCGCCAAGTAGAAGGCATCGACATCCAGCTCTACACCTTCGGCGCCCCCCGCGCCGGCGACACCACCTTCATGCAAGGCGCCGCCGATCTGGTCCACCACCGCATCGTCAACGACAACGACCCGGTTCCCAGTGTCCCCGCCAGCTGGATGCATCGGCCCTTCGAGCGGGTCCGGCAGGATGTCGCGCAGGCCCACATGCAAGCGCCCCTGGGCGTTAAGACGGTACTCACCAGTTTCGGTTTCGAACTGGCCGAGTCCTACGAGCATCACGGTGAGTTGCGCCATTTCATGAGCATTCCCTTCGCGCCTGGCCGTCAATCCGCCGTGCTTTGGACGCCCGGCTGCAGCACCATCACCGAGCAAGCGCTGTGCAACCGTATACTGCGGCACGAGTACGGCCTGCCCGAACGTATGGCGTTCATGGATCAACTGTTCAGGGTCGGCGACCATTTCATGGTTGCCTATATCCCTGCCTGCTGGGCCGCGTTGCGCCGCCATCAGGAGGTCCTGCTGGCCAACACGCCCCCTGTCACCCGCCGCGAACTGTCGCTGATCCGCGCACTGCTGGTTTCATTCGATGAGCAGATCCAGCGCAGGCAAGCGTCGATCAAGCAGGCGGACCCATACCGTCGTCAACATGAAAACCGGCTGCAAATCATGCATGAGGAACGCCACCGACTCGAAACCACCCTGACGCGACTTTCTGCGCTCGCCACCACCACCGTTAGCGCAGCCCAGGTCTACGGCTCGCTCGCCAACCACCCCGAACTCGAAACCGTACTCGCCCGTTGGCACGCCCATGACGTGAACAACCGCGAAGAGCAGCTTGCCATGGCCCCCGCCGAGCTTCCCTCGAACGAGCCACCGATAATCAAAGTTACCTCCGACGAAATCTTCGTCATGCTCGATGCCGAGAGCGATCCGTCCGACCCTCTGAACTTGATATAAAAAAAGAGCCCGGAGCGTGCGCTCGGGCCCTTGAAAGGTTGAGAGGTGTCTAGTCCCTCGACCTGGTGAGACGTTTTGCAGCGGTCTGGGTTACGCCTTCAGCGGAACCAGACGGGGAGCGATCATGTTTTCCGGACGCAGGATGTCGTTGAGCATCGCTTCATCCAGCAGCTTCTCTTCGCGCACCAGTTCCAGCACGCCGCGGCCGGTTTCCAGGGCGACGCGGGCGATACGGGTGGCGTTTTCGTAGCCGATGTACGGGTTCAGGGCGGTGACCAGGCCGATCGAGTGCTCGACCAGTTCACGGCAGCGCTGTTCGTTGGCGGTGATACCCACGATGCAGTGCTCGCGCAGCATGTCCATGGCGCGTTGCAGCAGGCGGATCGAGTCGAAGATCTTGTAGGCGATCAGCGGTTCCATCACGTTCAGCTGCAGCTGGCCACCTTCGGCGGCGACGGTCAGGGCCAGGTCGTTGCCCATGATGGCGAAGGCGACTTGGTTGACGGCTTCCGGGATCACCGGGTTGACCTTGCCTGGCATGATCGAGCTGCCTGGCTGGCGCGCCGGCAGGTTGATCTCGTTGATGCCGGTACGTGGGCCGCTGGACAGCAGGCGCAGGTCGTTGCAGATCTTCGACAGCTTGACCGCGGTGCGCTTGAGCATGCCGGAGAACAGCACGAAGGCGCCCATGTCGGAGGTGGCTTCGATCAGGTCGGCGGCAGGCACCAGCGGCTGGCCGCTGATGGTTGCCAGGCGCTGCACGGCCAGGGCCTGGTAGCCCGGGTCGGCGTTGATGCCGGTACCGATGGCAGTGCCGCCCAGGTTGATTTCGGTCAGCAGTTCCGGGGCCAGCGAGCGCAGGCGCTGCAGGTCTTCGGTCATGGTGGTGGCGAAGGCGCGGAATTCCTGGCCCAGGGTCATGGGTACGGCGTCCTGCAGCTGGGTGCGGCCCATCTTCAGTACGTGGTCGAACTCTTTACCTTTGGCGGCGAAGGCCTGGATCAGGCTGTCGAGGCTGGCCAGCAGGGCGTCGTGGCCCAGCAACAGACCCAGACGGATCGCGGTCGGGTAGGCGTCGTTGGTCGACTGCGCCATGTTCACGTCGTTGTTCGGGTGCAGGTACTGGTACTCACCTTTCTGGTGGCCCATGTGCTCCAGCGCAACGTTGGCGATGACTTCGTTGGCGTTCATGTTGGTGGAGGTGCCAGCACCGCCTTGAATCATGTCCACCACGAACTGATCGTGGAAGTCGCCCTTGATCAGTCGGGCGCAAGCTGCGCTGATGGCAGCGTGCTTGGCATCGCTCAGGTGCCCCAGCTCACGGTTGGCGTCAGCAGCAGCCTGCTTGACCATCGCCAGGCCGACTACCAGTTTCGGGTAGTGCGACAGCGGAACGCCGGAGAGGTGGAAGTTGTTGGCAGCGCGCAGGGTCTGGATGCCGTAGTAGGCATCGGCAGGGACTTCAAGGGTACCAAGCAGATCTTTTTCGACGCGGAACGATGCAGCGGAGGACATGATGGATATCATCTCGATTTTGACCCGGCACCTGCCGGAATGGCGACAATCCTAGGGCTGCCCGGATTTTGCGGCCAATGCTGTTGCACGCTAACCTATGCGCAAACGGCATACGGTTTGATGTGACGCCGATTGACAATCGAGCGTGTTCCATTTTGGTGCACGCGTTGCGGAGTAGTCGATGAACCTCGAAAGCAAATGGCTGGAGGACTTCAGTGCCCTGGCCTCCACCCGCAGTTTCTCGCAAGCGGCCGAGCGCCGTTTCGTCACCCAGCCAGCCTTCAGCCGACGCATAAGAAGCCTGGAAGCGGCGTTGGGGCTGACCTTGGTGAATCGTTCCCGCACCCCCATCGAACTGACCGAGGCCGGGCAACTGTTTCTCGTCACCGCTCGCACCGTTGTCGACCAGTTGAGCGAAGTTTTGCGCCACTTGCATCACCTCGAAGGCGGGCAGGGCGAGGTCATCCAGGTGGCGGCGGCACACTCCCTGGCTTCGGGCTTCTTCCCCCGTTGGGTGGCCCAGTTGCGCAACGACGGTTTGAACATCGCCACCCGCCTGGTGGCCACCAACGTTGGTGATGCAGTGCATGCCTTGCGCGAGGGTGGCTGCGACCTGATGCTGGCCTTCTATGATCCGGATGCGGCGTTGCAGATGGATGCCGAGATCTTCCCGTCGCTGCACATGGGCGACACTGAAATGCTGCCGGTATGTGCCGTGGGACCGGACGGCAAGCCGTTGTTCGACCTGGAAGGCGAGGGCAGCGTGCCGTTGCTGGCCTACAGCGCCGGCGCCTTCCTCGGCCGTTCGGTCAACCTGCTGCTGCGCCAGCGCAACCTGCGCTATACCACTGTCTATGAAACCGCGATGGCCGACAGTCTCAAGAGCATGGCGCTGGAAGGCATGGGCATTGCCTGGGTGCCGAAGCTGTCGATGCGCGGCGAGCTGGAGCGCGGCGAACTGGTGATCTGTGGCGGTAGCCAGTGGCATGTGCCGCTGGAAATCCGCCTCTATCGCTGCGCCCTGGTGCGCAAGGCCAACGTGCGGTTGCTGTGGCGCAAGCTGGAGGGCGGTTCAGTTGACCCGAAAGTCAGCCAAACCCCCGAAAAATAAGGGCGACAGTTGGTCGCCGGGGGTGCCGTGATGGCCTCGCGTTACGCTATACTGCGCGGCCCCTCGACCGGATAGATCCGGTCATGATCAGCAAACAAGCCACGCCGGTCGTCCCGCGTGGCTTGTTGTTTTTTGACGCGCCTGCGGGCGCACAAGCAAAGAGGCTCGACGATGAGTGCACTGGTTGGCGTGATCATGGGCTCCAAGTCCGATTGGTCCACCCTTAGCCACACCGCCGATATGCTGGAAAAACTCGGCATTCCCTACGAGGTGAAGGTGGTTTCCGCCCACCGTACCCCGGACCTGCTGTTCCAGTACGCCGAGGAGGCCGACGGCCGTGGCATCGAGGTGATCATCGCCGGTGCCGGTGGCGCCGCCCACCTGCCAGGCATGTGCGCCGCCAAGACCCACCTGCCGGTGCTCGGCGTGCCGGTGCAGTCGTCGATGTTGTCGGGTGTCGATTCGCTGCTGTCGATCGTGCAGATGCCGGCCGGCGTCCCCGTGGCTACCCTGGCCATCGGCAAGGCTGGCGCGATCAACGCCGCGCTGCTGTCGGCAAGCATCCTGGGTGCCAAATACCCGCAGTTCCACGCGGCGCTCAAGCAGTTCCGCACGGAGCAGACCGACACCGTGCTGGACAATCCAGACCCGCGCCAGGCTTGAGGTTGACGCTATGAAGATCGGTGTAATCGGTGGCGGCCAGTTGGGCCGTATGCTGGCCCTGGCGGGCACTCCGCTGGGCATGAACTTCGCTTTCCTCGACCCGGCCCCGGACGCTTGCGCCGCCCCGCTGGGCGAGCACCTGCGCGCCGACTACGGCGACCAGGACCACCTGCGTCAGCTGGCCGACGAAGTCGACCTGGTAACTTTCGAGTTCGAAAGCGTGCCGGCTGAGACCGTCGCCTTCCTCTCGCAGTTCGTGCCGGTCTACCCGAGCGCCGAAGCGCTGCGCATCGCCCGCGACCGCCTGTTCGAGAAGAGCATGTTCCGCGACCTGGGCATCCCGACGCCGGCTTTTGCCGACATTCTTTCGCAAGCAGACCTGGATGCCGCCGTCGCCAGCATCGGCCTGCCGGCCGTGCTCAAGACCCGCACCTTGGGTTATGACGGCAAGGGCCAGAAGGTCCTGCGCAAGCCCGAGGACGTGGTTGACACCTTTGCCGAGCTGGGCAGCGTGCCGTGCTTGCTGGAAGGCTTCGTGCCGTTCACCGGCGAAGTGTCGCTGGTGGCCGTGCGCGCCCGCGATGGCGAAACCCGCTTCTACCCACTGGTGCACAACACCCACGACAGCGGCATCCTGCGCCTGTCGGTGGCCAGCGAGGCGCACCCGCTGCAGGCCCTGGCCGAAGACTACGTCGGCCGTGTCCTGCAGAAACTGGATTATGTCGGTGTGATGGCGTTCGAGTTCTTCGAAGTCGACGGTGGCTTGAAGGCCAACGAGATTGCCCCGCGCGTGCACAACTCCGGGCACTGGACCATCGAAGGTTCGCAGTGCAGCCAGTTCGAGAACCACCTGCGTGCCGTGGCTGGCCTGCCGCTGGGCTCGACCGCCAAGGTGGGTGAGAGCGCCATGCTCAACTTCATCGGCGAGGTGCCGGCAGTGGACAAGGTCATCGCCATCGACGACTGCCACCTGCATCACTATGGCAAGGCGTTCAAGGCCGGACGCAAGGTCGGCCACGCCACCCTGCGCTGCGACGACATGGCCACGCTGAAAGCCAAGATTGCCGAAGTAGAAGCATTGATCGCCAGCTGAGCGAACTTCTGCGGGGCAACACCGCTCTGAAATGGCGACAAGCCAAAGCGCTGTACTAGGCTTTGGCTTGTTCCATCTTCCATCTCAGAGGGTTTGCCATGGGCATCATTGGAACCATCTTCATCGGCCTGATCGTCGGCCTGCTGGCGCGTTTCCTGAAACCGGGTGACGACAGCATGGGCTGGATCATGACCATTCTCCTCGGTATCGCCGGCTCCCTGGCCGCCACCTATGGCGGGCAAGCCCTTGGCATCTACCAGGCCGGCCAGGCCGCAGGCTTCCTCGGGGCCCTGGTGGGCGCCGTCATCCTTCTGGTGATCTACGGCTTCATCAAGAAGCGCTGAACACAAGCTAGAATGCCCGGCAATTCAATCGCCGAGTTGCCGAGCATTTCCATGCGTGTGTTATTCCTCGTTCCCCTACTGCTGGCCAGTGCCCTGGCCCATGCCGAACTGCCCGAGACCGACTGGCTGGACTTGATGCCCAAGTCGGACCAGAAAGCCCTCGAGCAGATGCCCGAGATCGACCACGACTCCCCGGAAGCCCAAGGGACCTTCACCGTCAAAGGCGGCCTGAAGCAAAGCAAGGGCTTGCCGGCGGTGATGTACTCGACCAAGACCGTGGCCGCGATGAACGGCAAGCAGATCCGCCTGGGCGGGTATCCGGTGCCGTTGGAGAACGATGCCAAGGGCAACAGCACGCTGTTCTTCCTGGTGCCGTACCCGGGCGCCTGCATCCATGTGCCGCCGCCGCCGCCGAACCAGCTGGTGCTGGTGCGTTATCCGAAAGGGCTGAAGATCGACGATATCTACACGCCGTTGTGGGTGACCGGCCTGTTGAAGGTGGAGAAGGTCAGCAATGACCTGGCGGATGCGGCGTATGCGCTGGATGCGGGGCAGGTGAGGGTGGTGGAGGATGCCGACCTCTGAAGCCTGTTCGCCGGCAAGCCACCCCTACGCATACCCTGTAGGAGCCGGCTTGCCGGCGAACAGGCCCTTGCCGACAACCGAAACTATTGAATCAGAGCGCTTCGCTACCGATCGCCACGCTCATCGAATGGCTGGCCCCCGGCCTCAGCGTCACCACATCCTCCATCACATTGGCCGTCTCGATGCACAGCATGCGCTGCCAACCCTCGTCAGCCATGTCCTGCAGGTCGCGGGCGCGATCGGTCCAAGGGTTCCAGATCACCGCGCTGCGTGAGCCCCCGGCCTGCAGGGTGATGCGCCGGTTCCAATGCGGGTCGACGATGGCCAGGCGCTCGGGCGCGTTCAGGTAGATGCGATCGGTCTCGCCCGTGAACGCCAGGTGGCCCTGTTGCTGGCGCTGCTCCCAGTTGGCCAGGGTTTCGATGTAGGCCAACCCGTCCACACCTTCCACCTGTACCTGGCGCACATCGCTCACGGCAAAGTAGCTGTGCAGGGCTTGGCTCAGGGTGACATCGGTGTTGCCAAGGTTGTAGCTGGTGAGGGTGAGCTTCAATTGCTGACCCAGTTCCACGACCAGCTTGAGCTCCACTTCGTGAGGCCAGTCCGGCAGATCGCCCAGGGCTTCGGGAAGCGTGAACTCGATGCGCAGGGTGTCGCCGGCTTCCTCGACACCCAGCAACTGCCAGTCGCGGCCGCGCACCAAGCCGTGGGCCGGTGGTTGTTCGCCCTCGTACATGGCTTTGACCGAAGCGGGGTTGCGTTCGAAGTTGCCGAACCAGGGCCAGCACACCGGCGCGCCGGCGCGCACCGACTTGCCCTGTCGGAAGATGGCCTGGTCGCTCAGCCACAGCAGCGGCGGCTCACCGATCCGCTGGTAGCTGAGGACCTGCGCGCCCTGCTGGGCGATCAGCAGTTCGGCGTGTTTGCTGGTGATGCGCCAGCAGTGGAGTTCGCCGTGTTGCTCGGTGTCGACCTGGAAGTTAGCCATTGCACTCGTCTCATTGGTTGCCTGTCGGGCCGTTGGACCCGGTGACCTGCCATGAGTTTAACGCCCGCGTGGTTCAGCGACGAGGCACGGAGCGGGTGCGGCCACTGCCGTCGATGGCGACGAATACGAACACGGCTTCGGTGACCTTGCGCCATTCGCTGGACAGCGGGTCGTCACTCCACACTTCGACCATCATCTGGATCGAGCTGCGGCCGATCTCCAGGGTCTGGGTATAGAAGGACAGCTGTGCGCCAACGGCCACCGGGACCAGGAAGGCCATGCGGTCGATGGCCACCGTGGCCACCCGGCCACCGGCGACGCGGCTGGCCATGGCGGTGCCGGCCAGGTCCATCTGGGCGACCAGCCAGCCGCCGAAGATATCGCCGAAACCATTGGTCTCGCGCGGCAGGGCGGTGATCTGCAAGGCCAGGTCGCCTTGCGGGATAGGATCTTCTTGTTCGAGCTCAATCATGCCGTGGGGCCTCTGACCCGTGAAGCTTCGTTGGTGGCGCAATGAAGGACGCCGTAAAAACGATTCAGCAACACGCATACTACGCTGATTTCGCTTCGCGAGGCGGCCAAAGGGAAACTCTGCGAAACAGTCTGACAACAATGACCGACGTTTTCGCACAACTTCCCACAGGGTAAGCAACCTTTTCCTACGAGCGGGCAGTATATAGACCTGCACAGCCAGCGACGACCGCACATTGATGAATATCTGTACGGATTTTGTACCGCTATGAGCGCGGCTCGGCAATTTGCTATCTTCGCTGCCTGACCTACCCAGAAGCCGCATGCCAAGCGGTCCGCAGACCAATAAGAGAAACCACAGCGATGACCTCCGTGCAGAGCAGTATCGAGCAGCCGTCCCGGCCGTTGTCCCGCAGTGACTACAAGACCCTTTCACTGTCCGCCCTGGGCGGTGCGCTGGAGTTCTACGATTTCATCATCTTCGTGTTCTTCGCCACCGTGGTCGGCAAGCTGTTCTTCCCTGCCGACATGCCCGAATGGCTGCGCTTGATGCAGACCTTCGGCATCTTCGCCGCCGGCTACCTGGCGCGGCCCCTTGGCGGCATCGTCATGGCCCACTTCGGTGATCTGCTCGGGCGCAAGAAGATGTTTACCCTGAGCATCTTCCTGATGGCGGTGCCGACCCTGGTGATGGGCCTGCTGCCGACTTATGCGCAGATCGGCCTGTGGGCACCGATCCTGCTGCTGTTGATGCGGGTGATCCAAGGCGCGGCCATCGGTGGCGAGGTACCGGGTGCCTGGGTGTTCGTCTCCGAGCACGTGCCGGCACGCAACACCGGCTATGCCTGCGGCACCCTGACCGCCGGCTTGACCTCGGGCATCCTGCTTGGTTCGCTGGTGGCGACGCTGATCAACACGATCTATTCCCCGGATGAAGTGGCGGACTACGCCTGGCGTATCCCGTTCCTGCTGGGTGGGGTGTTCGGCTTCTTCGCGGTCTACCTGCGCCGCTGGCTGCATGAGACTCCAGTGTTTGCCGAGATGCAGGCGCGCAAGGCGCTGGCCGAAGAGCTGCCGCTGCGCGCGGTGCTGCGCGACCACCGTGGCGCGATCATCCTGTCGATGCTGCTCACCTGGCTGCTGTCGGCCGGCATTGTGGTGATCATCCTGATGACCCCGGCCTTGCTGCAGAGCCTCTATTACGTCAGCCCCACCGACTCGCTCAAGGCCAACAGCCTGGCCATCGTGCTGCTCAGCCTGGGCTGTATCGGAGCTGGCAGCCTGGCTGACCGTTTTGGTGCCGGGCGCGTGTTCATCGTGGGGAGCCTGGCGCTGTTGGCGTCCTCCTGGGCCTTCTACCACAGCCTGCCGACCCGCCCGGACCTGCTGTTCCCGCTGTACGCCCTGACTGGCCTGTGCGTGGGCATCGTCGGTGCCGTGCCCTACGTGATGGTCAAGGCGTTTCCGCCGGTGGTGCGTTTCAGCGGCCTGTCGTTCTCCTACAACCTGGCGTACGCGATCTTCGGTGGGTTGACGCCAATGGTGGTTACCGCGCTGCTGAAGTTCAGCCCCATGGCGCCGGCTTATTATGTGGCTTGCCTGTGTGCCGTTGGTCTGGCCGTGGGTATCTATCTACTCGCCAGAAAACGCTGACCGAAACCGGTTCGCCGGCAAGTCGGCTCTTACAATAGGCATGCAGTACCTGTAGGAGCCGGCTTGCCGGCGAATAGGCCAGACCCGGCCATCCCCTCCCGAAACATCCTGAAAAGGCCATCCCCGATAACCGGTGATGGCCTTTCATCCAATTGTCATATTCGAGACATAGAGTGTTCATGCGGCCTGCAGATACTTGGGCCCGTTCCATCTCACAACCCACGATATTCCTGCTAGGAGCAAGGCATGAAACTGAAGCGTTTGATGGCGGCCCTGACCTTTGCCGCCGCTGGCGTTGCCACCGCCAATGCGGTCGCCGCCGTCGACCCAGCAATCCCGACCTACACCAAGACCACCGGTGTATCGGGCAACCTCTCCAGCGTCGGTTCCGATACCCTCGCGAACCTGATGACCCTGTGGGCCGAGGCCTACAAGAAGGAATATCCGAACGTAAACATCCAGATCCAGGCCGCCGGCTCCTCCACCGCGCCACCCGCGCTGACCGAAGGCACCGCCAACCTGGGCCCGATGAGCCGCAAGATGAAGGACGTCGAGCTGCAGGCCTTCGAGCAGAAGTACGGCTACAAGCCGACCGCCATCCCGGTCGCCGTCGACGCCCTGGCCGTGTTCGTGCACAAGGACAACCCGATCAAGGGCCTGACCATGGCTCAGGTGGACGCTATCTTCTCCTCCACCCGCCTGTGCGGCGGCAAGGCTGACGTCAAGACCTGGGGCGACATCGGTGTGACCGGCGACCTGGCCAACAAGCCAATCCAGCTGTTCGGCCGCAACTCGGTATCGGGCACCTATGGCTACTTCAAGGAAGAAGCCCTGTGCAAAGGCGACTTCAAGCCTAACGTCAATGAACAGCCTGGCTCGGCTTCGGTCGTGCAGTCGATCAGCTCCTCGCTGAACGGCATCGGTTACTCGGGCATCGGCTACAAGACCGCCAGCGTCAAGACCGTGGCCCTGGCCAAGAAAGACGGTGGCGAGTTCATCGAAGACAACGAAGCCAACGCCCTGAACGGTTCGTACCCGCTGTCGCGCTTCCTGTACGTCTACGTCAACAAGGCGCCGAACAAGCCTCTGGCCCCGCTGGAAGCCGAGTTCGTCAAGCTGGTCCTGTCCCAGGCCGGCCAGCAAGTTGTCGTGAAGGACGGCTACATCCCGCTGCCAGCCAAAGTGGTCGACAAGACCCTGGCCGACCTGGGCCTGTCCCACGCGGGTAACGTTGCAAAGAAGTAAGTAATTGAGGTTGAGGCCGGTGACTAATAATGCCGGCCTCTTCCACGAATTCCTTAGTCCGAAGCCAGGGCTCCTGAGCGGCGGGCTTTTTTGCGTCACTGCACTGTCATGTTTTTGTCATACGGGACCGCTAGGGTGTGCGCATGAATGATCTGGCCAACTCCACAATGACCCAAAATTCTCCTCCCGTGCGGATTGACTTCAATACGCCCGAGTTGCAACGCAAGCGCCGTATGCGCGCCCTCAAGGACCGCCTGACCCGCTGGTACGTCCTGGTGGGCGGCCTCGCCGTGCTGGCAGCGATCACGCTGATCTTCTTCTACCTGGCCTATGTGGTGCTGCCGCTGTTCCAGGGAGCCACGCTTTCCAGCAAGAAGGCCCTGGAGCCTACCTGGCTGCAGCAGGACGCCGGCAAACCCCTGATGATCGCCCTCGAGGAGCAGAACCTCGTGGGTATGCGCGTTTCCGACAAGGGCCAGGCCCTGTTCTTCGACACCAAGACCGGTGGCGAACTGAAGCGCGTCGACCTGCCGTTGCCCGCCGGCACCCAGGTCAGCTCGATCAGCACCGACCAGCCCGGCAGCCCGCTGGTGGTGCTGGGCCTGTCCAACGGCCAGGCGCTGGTGTTCCACCACACCTACAAGATCACCTACCCAGACAACAAGAAAACCATCGAGCCGGGTATCGACTACCCCTATGGCCAGGACTTGTTCACCCTGGACAGCGAAGGCCGCGCGCTGGAGCACGTGAGCGTCAACGTCAACGGCGACACCCTGCTGCTGGCCGGCTCCACCGGCGCGCACCTGCAGGTGATCGAACTGTCGCGTACCGAGAACATGATGACCGACGAGGTCACCATCGAGCAGAACCGCATCGAGCTGCCGCAGATGACCGAGGTGGTGAAGAACATCTTCATCGACCCGCGCCAGCAGTGGCTGTACGTGGTCAACGGCCGCGCCACCGCCGACGTGTTCAGCCTGCGCGACAAGAGCCTCAACGGCCGTTACAAGTTGTTGGAGGACGGTAACGCCGAGATCACCGCGACCGCCCAACTGGTCGGCGGCATCTCGCTGATCTTCGGTGACTCCAAGGGTGGCCTGAGCCAGTGGTTCATGGCCCGCGACCCGGATGGCGAGTCGCGCTTCAAGCTGATCCGCAGCTTCCAGCTGGGCAAGGCCCCGGTGGTGCAGATCGACGCCGAAGAGCGCCGCAAAGGCTTTGTCGCCCTGGACAGCGAAGGCAAGCTCGGCGTGTTCCACAGCACCGCGCACCGCACCCTGCTGGTCGAGCCGGTCGCTGAAGGCGCGGGCATCCTCGCCCTGTCGCCGCGCGCCAATCGCATCATCATCGAGCAAGGCGGCAAGCTGTTGCCGCTGAGTCTGAAGAACCCGCACCCGGAAGTCTCCTTCAGCGCGCTGTGGGGCAAAGTCTGGTACGAGAACTACGACGAGCCCAAGTACGTCTGGCAGTCGACAGCCTCGAACACCGACTTCGAACCCAAGCTGAGCCTGTCGCCGCTGACCTTCGGTACGCTCAAGGCCGCGTTCTACGCGATGATCCTGGCCGCCCCGCTGGCCATCGCCGCTGCCATCTACACCGCCTACTTCATGGCCCCGGGCATGCGCCGCAAGGTCAAGCCGGTGATCGAGCTGATGGAAGCGATGCCGACGGTGATCCTCGGCTTCTTCGCCGGCCTGTTCCTCGCGCCGTATCTGGAAGGCCACCTGCCGGGCGTGTTCAGCCTGTTCGTGATCATGCCGGTCGGGATCCTGCTCGCAGGCTTCAGCTGGAGCCGCCTGCCGGAGTCGATCCGCCTGCGCATTCCCGATGGCTGGGAAGCGGCGATCCTGATCCCGGTGATCCTGGTGATCGGTTGGTTCGCCCTGTACATGAGCCCGTTCCTGGAGAGCTGGTTCTTCGCCGGCGACATGCGCCTGTGGATCACCAACGACCTCGGTATCACCTACGACCAGCGCAACGCCCTGGTGGTCGGTATCGCCATGGGCTTCGCGGTCATCCCGAACATCTACTCCATCGCCGAAGACGCCGTGTTCAGCGTGCCACGCAGCCTTACCCTGGGTTCGCTGGCCCTGGGCGCCACACCCTGGCAGACCCTGACCCGCGTGGTCATCCTGACCGCCAGCCCGGGTATCTTCTCGGCGCTGATGATCGGTATGGGCCGTGCGGTGGGCGAGACCATGATCGTGCTGATGGCCACCGGCAACACCCCGGTGATGGAGCTGAACCTGTTCGAGGGCATGCGCACCCTGGCCGCCAACGTGGCCGTGGAAATGCCCGAATCGGAAGTCGGCGGCAGCCACTATCGTGTGCTGTTCCTCGCCGCCCTCGTGCTGCTGCTGTTCACCTTCGTGATGAACACCTTGGCCGAGCTGATTCGCCAGCGCCTGCGCAAGAAATACTCGTCGCTTTGATAGAAAGGTAGAGATCCGTGAAAAAGGATTCCCTCAAAGGCTGGTTCAAGAGCGGCGCCCCCGGCGTCTGGATCAGTGGTGGCGCGGTCGCCATGGCGGTCATCATGACCGTCGGCCTGCTGGCCGTGATCGCTGTGCGCGGCCTGGGCCACTTCTGGCCGGCCGACCTGGTCCAGGCCACCTACAAGGTGCCGGGCCAGGCCGACCACGTGGTCATCGGTGAAGTGGTACAAAAGGAAGAAGTGCCCCGCGAGCGGTTGAAGGGTGCCGGCTTGCCGGTGCCCGACCAGGGCCCGGAGTTCATGACCCGCGAGCTTATCAAGGTGGGTAACCGCGACCTCAATGGCAGCGATTTCACCTGGGTGGTCGGCGAGTGGCTGGTCGATCAGCGCAAGCCGGTCGACCTGATCGCCCTGGAGCGCCGCGAGTGGGGCAACTTCTATGGCTATCTGGTCAGCGTCAAGGAAGAAGGCCGCGTGGTTGCCCAGGGCCCGGAGGCCTGGAACGAGTTGCAGGCCCGCCTCAAGCGCGCCAGCGAGCTCAACGACCAGCTGGTGAAGCTGGAGAAGAAGGACATCGGTGCCATCAACCATGGTCTGGAGCGCCTGCGCCTGCACGGCCGCAAGCTGGAACTGGACGGCAAGCTGGACGCCGCCGCCCAGGCCGACATGGACGCCGAGCGCGCCGAGCTGAACAACCGCTACAAGGCTATCGAGGAGCGCCTGACCGGCCTGCACCAGGCCTTCGCCCGCGACAGCCTGGTGGCTCGCGACGGTAACGGCCGCGAGGTGGAGATCAACCTGAGCAAGGTGGTCCACGCCATCCAGCCGAACGCCATGTCCGGCATGAGCAAGATGGGTGCCTACTTCAGCAAGGTGTGGGAGTTCCTTAGCGATGACCCGCGTGAGGCCAACACCGAGGGCGGTATCTTCCCGGCTATCTTCGGCACCGTGATGATGACCCTGATCATGGCCGTGATCGTCACCCCGTTCGGTGTGCTGGCAGCGGTGTACCTGCGCGAATATGCCAAACAGGGCCCGGTGACCCGCCTGATCCGCATCGCGGTAAACAACCTGGCCGGTGTTCCGGCGATCGTCTACGGTGTGTTCGGCCTGGGCTTCTTCGTCTACGTGCTGGGCGGCTCGATCGACCGGCTGTTCTTCCCCGAGTCGCTGCCGGCGCCGACCCTTGGCACCCCAGGCTTGCTGTGGGCCTCGCTGACCCTGGCGCTGCTGGCGGTGCCGGTAGTGATCGTGGCCACCGAGGAAGGCCTGGCGCGCATTCCGCGCACGGTGCGCGAAGGTTCGCTGGCCCTGGGCGCGACCAAGGCCGAGACCCTGTGGAAAATCGTCCTGCCAATGGCCAGCCCGGCCATGATGACCGGCATGATCCTCGCCGTGGCCCGCGCCGCCGGCGAAGTGGCCCCGCTGATGCTGGTGGGTGTGGTGAAACTGGCGCCGTCGCTGCCGGTGGACGGCAACTACCCGTACCTGCACCTGGACCAGAAGATCATGCACCTGGGCTTCCACATCTACGACGTCGGCTTCCAGAGCCCCAACGTCGAGGCCGCGCGGCCGCTGGTGTACGCCACCGCGCTGCTGCTGGTACTGGTGATCGCCACCCTCAACCTCTCGGCGGTGTGGATCCGTAACCACCTGCGCGAGAAGTACAAGGCGCTCGACCACTGATCCTGATTGCAAGCGTGCCGCCCGAACACCGGGCGGCCCTTTGAAACGAATTGATAGCGTATGGAGTTGACCATGCAGCATGAATCCCACGCCCACGGCATCGACATGTCGGCCCTGGGCCGCGACAAGCAGAGCCTGCGCCTGGCCGAAGAGACCGTGGCCATCGAAGTACCCGGGCTGTCCCTGTTCTACGGCGACAAGCAAGCGCTGTTCGACGTCAGCATGAATATCCCCAAGCAGCGCGTGACCGCCTTCATCGGCCCGTCCGGCTGCGGCAAGTCCACCCTGCTGCGTACCTTCAACCGCATGAACGACCTGGTCGACGGCTGCCGCGTGGAAGGCGCCATCAACCTGTATGGCAACAACATCTACCGCAAGGGCGAGGACGTGGCCGAGCTGCGCCGCCGTGTGGGCATGGTGTTCCAGAAGCCCAACCCGTTCCCCAAGACCATCTACGAGAACGTGGTCTACGGCCTGCGCATCCAGGGCATCAACAAGAAGCGCGTGCTCGATGAAGCGGTGGAGTGGGCACTGAAGGGCGCAGCCCTGTGGGACGAGGTCAAGGACCGCCTGCACGACTCGGCACTGGGCCTGTCCGGTGGCCAGCAGCAGCGTCTGGTAATCGCCCGCACCATCGCCGTGGAGCCGGAAGTGCTGCTGCTCGACGAGCCATGCTCGGCGCTGGACCCGATCTCGACGCTGAAGGTCGAGGAACTGATCTACGAACTGAAATCCAAGTACACCATCGTCATCGTGACCCACAACATGCAGCAGGCGGCCCGCGTGTCGGACTACACCGCGTTCATGTACATGGGCAAACTGGTCGAATTCGGTGACACCGACACCCTGTTCACCAACCCGGCGAAGAAGCAGACCGAAGACTACATCACCGGTCGCTACGGCTAGTGGTCGACCCGTGGGGGCAGGCTCCCACAATGGATTCTTCTTGCCAGGGAACGATACGAACGACTAGAAGCGTGCAGCTGCTTCGCGGAGCGAAACGATGATCAACAAAGAAAGCCTTACCCACCACATCTCCCAGCAGTTCAACGCCGAGCTCGAGGAGGTGCGCAGCCACCTGCTGGCCATGGGCGGCCTGGTCGAGAAACAGGTGAACGACGCCGTCACCGCGCTGATCGAGGCCGACTCGGGCCTGGCCCAGCAGGTGCGCGAGGTCGATGAACAGATCAACCAGATGGAGCGCAACATCGACGAGGAATGCGTGCGCATTCTCGCCCGTCGCCAGCCGGCGGCCTCCGACCTGCGCCTGATCATCAGCATCTCCAAGTCGGTGATCGACCTGGAGCGCATCGGCGACGAATCGACCAAGATCGCCCGCCGCGCCATCCAACTGTGCGAGGAAGGCGAGTCGCCGCGGGGCTACGTCGAGGTACGCCACATCGGCGACCAGGTGCGCAACATGGTCCGCGACGCGCTGGACGCCTTCGCCCGCTTCGACGCCGACCTGGCGCTGTCGGTGGCCCAGTACGACAAAACCATCGACCGCGAGTACAAGACCGCGCTACGCGAGCTGGTCACCTACATGATGGAAGATCCGCGTTCGATCTCCCGGGTGTTGAGTGTGATCTGGGCCCTGCGTTCGCTGGAGCGCATCGGCGACCACGCGCGCAACATCTCGGAGCTGGTGATCTACCTGGTGCGTGGTACCGACGTGCGCCACATGGGCCTGAAGCGCATGAAAGCCGAAGTGCAAGGCGAGGCTTTCGATGAGGGTGAAATCGCTAATGTTCCGGCTGAACCGGACGATAAATAGAGTTGCTCCCGAGCATGAACGCCCGGCAATCGCCGGGCGTTTTCGTTTGCGGTCGAGCACCAGCAGGCACCCGCGAACCGTGTGAGAAGTCCCGGCGTGACCAGTGGTTTGGCAAATGGCCATCAGTCGGCGGTATGCTAGCCGGGATTCAAGAGGAATATCGATGAGTAAAGTGAATGTGCTGGTCGTGGACGATGCCCCGTTCATCCGCGACCTGGTAAGGAAGTGCCTGCGCAATGCCTTTCCCGGCATGGTGATCGAGGATGCAGTCAACGGCCGCAAGGCCATGGCCATGCTCAGCAAGGAACGTTTCGACCTGGTCCTGTGTGACTGGGAGATGCCCGAGATGTCGGGCCTCGAACTGCTGACCTGGTGCCGCCAGCAGGAAGAGATGAAGACCATGCAGTTCATCATGGTGACCAGCCGTGGTGACAAGGAGAACGTGATCCAGGCCATCCAGGCCGGCGTTTCCGACTTCGTCGGCAAGCCGTTCACCAACGAGCAGTTGCTGACCAAGGTGAAGAAGTCGCTGACCAAGATCGGCAAGCTCGACGCCCTGATGTCCAGCGCCCCGGCACGGGTCAACTCGGCGTTCGCCAACGACTCGCTCAGCGCCCTGACCGGCGGTCGTCCGGAGGCGGCCAAGGTGGCTGCGCCTGCCGCTGCCCCGGTGGCAGCAGCGGCCAAGCCGCTGATCAACGCGCCCACGCCGAAGACTGCCGCCGCCGCGGCCCAGTCGGGCCGTGGCCAGGGCCAGCTGCGCCTGTCCAGTGGCACCCAGCCGTGCGTGATCAAGGCCCTGAGCCTGAAGGAAGCCCTGCTGGTGGTGCGCCGCAGCGCCAACCTGCCGCAGGTGCTCGAAGGCGCGGTGCTGGACCTGGAGCAGGGCGAGAACGCCGAGGTGGCACGCCTGAACGGCTACCTGCACGCCATCGCCGCGCTGGAACCCAAGCCCGAGAGCGACTGGCTGCAACTGACCTTCAAGTTCGTCGACCAGGATGCGCAGAAGCTCGACTACCTGTCGCGCCTGATTGCCCGTGGGACCACGCAGAAGCACTTCACGCCGGGCGCCTGATCGCCGGGCTGTACCTGCTGTAGGAGCGGCTTTAGCCGCGATCACCGCCAAACCGCGTTGCTTGCATCGCGGCTGAAGCCGCTCCTACAGAGCCCCGCTAAAAACTTCCGACCAGCTGTCACAACTTGTCTTTATCTGGGCTGCTAGGCTTCGACAGACCATACCTGTCAAAAAGCCACCATCATGCCAGCCCGCCTGCTGCTGTTTTGTGCCTTGCTCGTGGCCTCGGCGTCGAGCTTTGGCATGACCATCTACAAGACCACCGACAACTTCGGCGTGGTCTCCTATTCCGACCGACCAAGCCCGGGTGCCAAGCCGTTTGTCTTCCGTGAGCCGATGGTCGAGCGCCTGGACCGCCAGGTGCGCCTGCAGGCCGAGCCTTTCCCCGGTGGTGTGCGCTTCATCGCGCGCAACGAACTGTACGTACCGTTGGAAGTGGAACTGCGCGTGGACAAGCTGGCCAACGCATTTGGCGGCAATGCCCCGCGCGTCGTGCGGCGCGTGATCGGGCCGCGCTCGAGCAAGGTGCTCAGCGTGGTGTTGGCCGCCCCAGGTGGGCCGTTGAAGTATTCGAGCACGTTCAACTATGCCATGGGTGACCCGATCCAGCGCTCCGAGGGGTATCGCTACCCATTCCCGTGGAAGGGCGGGCCGTTCCGCCTGACCCAGGGGCCCAACGGTCGTTTCAGCCATTTCGGGCCCAAGGGCCGCTATGCCATGGACATCGCCATGCCCGAGGGCACACCGATCATCGCGGCGCGTGGGGGCGTGGTGGTCAAGGTCGAGAACAGTCAGAGCGGGCGGGGCACCAACCCCTCGGGCAATTTCGTGCGCATCCTCCACCCGGACGGCACCATGGGTGTGTACCTGCACCTGATGCGCGGTTCGGTGGTGGTGGCGGAGGGGCAGCGGGTGGTGCTGGGGCAGGCGCTGGCCAAGTCGGGCAACACCGGCAACAGCACCGGGCCGCACCTGCATTTCGTGGTGCAGCGCAACGTGGGGTTGGCGTTGGAATCGATCCCGTTCCAGTTTGACCGACCGATTGGCGGGTTGCCGAACTTCACGGCGGGGAATCCGTGAGGTTCGCCGGCAAGCCGGCTCCTACAAGCGCGGGCTGTGCCGGTGAACCGGTGCTCAACCGAGCTTGAGCACCTTGGCCAGCACGATCTTCGGCCCTTTCATCTTCTTGATGATGATGCGCAGGCCTTCAACCTCCAGCACTTCCTCTTCTTCGGGCACGCGCTTGAGCGTCTCGTAGATCAGCCCGGCGAGGGTTTCCGCCTCGATGTGGTCCAGGTCGATACCCAGCAAGCGCTCAACCTTGAACAGCGGCGTGTCACCGCGCACCAGCAGCTTGCCCGGCTGGTAGGCGAGGATGCCGCGTTCGGTCTTGCGGTGCTCGTCCTGGATATCGCCCACCAGCACTTCCAGCACGTCTTCCATGGTCAGGTAGCCGATGACCTTGCCGTCGGCTTCCTCGACCAGCACGAAGTGCGCGCCACCCTTGCGGAACTGCTCCAGCAACTGCGCCAGCGGCATGTGCCGCGACACGCGCTCCAGCGGGCGGGCCAAGTCGTCGAGGTCGACGGTCTCGGGAAGGTGCTCCAGTTCGGCCAGCTCCAGCAGCAGGTCCTTGATGTGCAGCAGGCCGGTGAACTCCTCACGCTCGGCGTCATACAGCGGGTAGCGGCTGAACTTGTGTCGACGCACCAGCGCCAGGATCTCCTTGAGCGGGGCATGGGCGTCGATGCTGACCATGTCCTCGCGGGAGTTGGCCCAGTCGACCACCTCCAGCTCGCCCATTTCCACGGCCGAGGCCAGCACGCGCATGCCCTGGTCGCTCGGGTCCTGGCCACGGCTGGAGTGCAGGATCAGCTTGAGCTCCTCGCGGCTGTAGTGGTGTTCGTGGTGCGGGCCGGGCTCACCCTGCCCGGCGATGCGCAGGATGGTGTTGGCGCTGGCGTTGAGCAGGTAGATGGCCGGGTACATTGCCCAGTAGAACAGGTACAGCGGCACGGCGGTCCACAGCGACAGCAGCTCGGGCTTGCGAATGGCCCAGGATTTGGGTGCCAGTTCGCCAACCACGATGTGCAGGTAGGAGATCACGAAGAAGGCGACGAAGAACGAGATCGCCTTGATCAGCTCGGGCGAGTCAACGCCCACGGCGGCCAGCAGCGGCTCGAGCAGGTGGGCGAAAGCCGGCTCACCGACCCAGCCCAGGCCCAGGGAGGCCAGGGTGATACCCAGCTGGCAGGCCGAGAGGTAGGCGTCGAGTTGGTTGTGCACCTTGCGCAGGATGCTGCCACGCCAGCCATGCAGCTCGGCGATGGATTCGACCCGGGTGGAACGCAGCTTGACCATGGCGAACTCGGCGGCCACGAAGAAGCCGTTGAGCAGCACCAGGAACAGGGCGAAGAGAATCATGCCGAAATCGGCGAACAACGAGGTGAGGCTGATACCAGGGGAAGGGTCCATGATGGAGTTTTTACGGGGTCCGTCTTTGAGAAAGGGAGAAAAAAAGTGCCAGCGATGGCTGGCACAGGGGATCCAATGTAGCGGCTGAGGCCGTAAAAGCAAAGGGCCGTGGTCTTATTGGGGCGCTTTGCGCCCATCGCCGGCAAGCCGGCGCCTACCGTAGAAGCCGGTTTGCCGGCGATGGGCTGCAAAGCACCCGGCATCTCAACCTTTGCTCACCACCAATTGTGCCGGCGCAAAGTGACAGGTGAAGGTGCTGCCGTGCCCCGGCACGCTGCTGATCTCCAGGCGCCCACGATGGCGCATCAGCACATGCTTGACGATCGCCAGCCCCAGCCCGGTGCCGCCGGTGTTGGAGGCGCGGCTGGAGTCGACCCGGTAGAAGCGTTCCGTAAGGCGCGGCAAGTGCTTGGCCTCGATGCCCACCCCAGAGTCCTGCACCGACAGGTGCGCACCCTGTTCGTCGGCCCACCAGCGGATACGGATGTTGCCTTCATCCTGGGTGTACTTGACCGCATTGAACACCAGGTTGGAGAACGCGCTGCGTAGCTCCGACTCGCTGCCCTTGAGACGAATACCGGGCGCGGCTTCAAGTGTGATGCGCTGGTTGCGCGGGCCGGACAGGGCCTGGGCATCATTCTTGATGGCGTTGAGCAGGGTGTCGACCAGCACCGGCTGGTTGTCCGACGGATAGTCGGTGGCTTCGAGCTTGGCCAGCAGTAGCAGGTCGTTGAGCAGGGTCTGCATGCGCGAACCTTGCGCGCTCATCTGCTGCAGGGCGCGGCTCCAGCGCGGGTTCACGTCCTCGACGTTGTCCAGCAGCGTCTCCAGGTAGCCGGTGATCACCGTCAGTGGCGTGCGCAGTTCGTGGGAAACGTTGGCGACGAAATCCTTGCGCATCTGCTCGAGCTGGTGAATGCGGGTGACGTCGCGCACCAGCATCAGGTGCTCGTTGTTGCCGTAGCGGGTCAGGTGCAGTTGCACACGCAGGCGGTCGTTGATGGGCGAGGGGATCTCCAGTGGCTCGGCGTAGTTCTCCGACTCGAAGTACTCCTTGAAGCGGGGGTGGCGCACCAGGTTGGTCACCGGCTGGCCACCGTCCTGCGGGGTCTTGAAGCCCAGCAGCGTTTCGGCGGCGCGGTTCCACCATTCCAGGTTGCCGTCGCTGTCGAGCATGATCACCGCGTCACGCAAGGCCGCGGTGGACTCCTGGACCCGGTCGATCACCGCCTGCAGGCGGCCGCGCACGCGCTGGTCGCGGCGTTGCAGGTGGTAGATGCTGTCGAACACCTCGCCCCACAGGCCGTAGCCGTCGGGCGGGGCCTCGTCGGGCTGGTGGTTGCGCAACCAGTCGTGCAGGCGCAGCAATTGCTTGAGTGTCCAGCCCAGGTAGAACGCCAGGCCGATGGCCAGGCTCCAGCCGTAGTAGCCGCTGACCAGCCCGCCGATCAGGCAGGCGGTGATCAGCAGGAGCATGTGGCGAATCAGGGTCGCGTGCCAGTTCGGGTTCAATTGACAGTCCTTGTACAGCGGATGCTCGGGCTCGATCAGCTCTTGGTCGAGAAGCGGTAGCCGGTGCCGCGGACGGTTTGTACCAGATTTTCGTAAGCTTCACCCAGCGCCTTGCGCAGGCGACGGATGTGTACGTCGACGGTGCGTTCCTCGACGTAGACGTTGCCGCCCCAGACCTGGTCGAGCAGCTGGCCGCGGGTGTAGGCGCGCTCCTGGTGGGTCATGAAGAACTGCAGCAGGCGGTATTCGGTGGGGCCCATCTCGGCCGGCCGACCGTCGATGGTCACGCGGTGGCTGATCGGGTCGAGCAGCAGGCCGCCGACTTCGATCGGCGCCTCGCTGTCGCTCGGGCCGGTGCGGCGCAGCACGGCCTTGAGTCGGGCCACCAGCTCGCGGGGCGAGAACGGCTTGGTGATGTAGTCGTCGGCGCCGACTTCCAGGCCTTGGATCTTGTTGTCCTCTTCGCCCTTGGCGGTAAGCATGATGATCGGGATGTCGCCGGTCAGTTCGTCGCGCTTGAGGCGGCGGGCCAGCTCGATACCCGAGGTGCCCGGGAGCATCCAGTCAAGCAGGATCAGGTCTGGCTTGCGGTCGACGATGATCGCGTGGGCCTGCTGCGAGTTCTCGGCCTCGAGGCAGTCATAGCCGGCCATTTCCAATGCAACGGCGATCATCTCGCGGATAGGCGCTTCGTCGTCGACGATCAGAATGTTTCTGCCAACCATGCTCAATTACCTCTCCCAGGAACGGTGTCTTGGCCCGCATTAGATAACGGAATTATTGCAGCTGTGTGACAGGGTGTTGGCCGTTCTGGCGACATTGCGTGACTGGACTAGGCTTCAGGGGGCCGCCCGAGCGGCGGCTGAACCCCTCCGAACCCCCGAAACAATGGTGATTCCAATGACACGACATACGCTGAGCTGGATGGCCCTTTGCGCTGCGCTGGCAGTGCCGGGGGTGGCGTCGGCTCATCACGCCATGGAAAAAGACGGCATGTGGGTCGATCACAACGGCATGACGCTGTACACCTTTGACAAGGACGCGGGTGGCAAGTCGATGTGCAATGGCGACTGCGCTGGCAACTGGCCGCCGCTGAAGGTCCAGGACGGTGAAAAGGCCGACGGCAAGTGGACGCAGATCAAGCGTGACGACGGTTCGATGCAGTGGGCCTACGACGGCAAGCCGCTGTACACCTTCGTCAAGGACAAGAAAGCCGGGGACATGACCGGCGATGGCATGAAGGACCTCTGGCACGTGGCCAAGCCCTGAGTCGGTGGTGCCCTGTTCACCGGCAAGCCGCTCTTGTACGAGCCGGCTTGCCGGCGAACGAGGCCGGTAGCGTCACCGCAAAGCGTAATCCAGCACCACCCCGATGAAGATCAGCATCCCCGCCCAATGGTTATGCAGGAATGCCTTGAAGCACGCCTCACGGTCCAGCTTGCGCGTCGACCAGAACTCCCAGGCAAAACACGCCGCCGCCGCCAGCAGCCCCAGGTGGAACCAGCCGTCCAGGTCGAAGCGATTGCCCGCCAGCAGCAGGCAGCCCAGCGACAGCAACTGCAAGGTCAGGATGATCACCCGGTCGGCCTCGCCGAACAGAATCGCCGTGGACTTCACACCGATCTTCAGGTCATCGTCGCGATCGACCATGGCGTAGTAGGTGTCATAACCGACGGTCCACAACACGTTGGCGATGTACAGCAGCCAGGCGCTGGCCGGCAGTTCGCCGCCGGCGGCGGTGAAGGCCATGGGGATACCCCAGGAGTAGGCCGCGCCCAGCACCACCTGTGGGTAGTAGGTGTAGCGCTTCATGAACGGGTAGCAGAACGCCAGCGCCACGGCACCGAATGATAGCCACACCGTCGTGGCATTGGTGCACAGCACCAGCAGGAAGCTCACCCCTACCAGCAGGGCGAACAGCATCACGGCTTCCCGAGGCTTGACCCGGCCACTGGCCAGTGGCCGGTCGGCGGTGCGCTTGACGTGGCCATCCACCTTGCGATCGGCGAAGTCGTTGATGCAGCAGCCGGCGGCGCGCATCAGCACCACGCCCAGGGCGAAGATCAGCACATTCTTCAGGCTCGGCGAACCGTTGCCGGCGATCCAGACCGCCACCAGCGTCGGCCACAGCAGCAGGTAGATGCCGATCGGCCGGTCCATACGGCTCAGCTGAACGAAGTCCCAGGCCCGTGGATGCAGGCGGTTGAGCGACTTGAGCAGTTGCAGGTACATCAGCGGGTTTCCTCCTTGGCCGCTTGCCAGAGCGCTGGCAGGAACACCTCGGCCACCAGCAGGTCCAGGCCGCTGCGCTCGAAGCGCGAACGCCGGCCCCACAAGCCGTCATGGGCTACTTCGGTAGGCAGCCAGCCCTGTGGATAACGGCAGGCTTCGAGGGGGTGGCGGATGAATGCCTGGTCGCAGAACAGTAGCTCGCCCAGCGAGCGACTGCCGAGTGTTTCAAGGGCCAGGCCACCACGTTCCAACACGCTGCGCCCGGCCACGCTGCGGGCGAACACCCAAGGTCGGCCATGGCCTCGCAGGTAGACTTCGCGCACCCAGCCTTCCTCGCCGAGCCTCAGGCCCAGGGCGGCGCACTCGTCGTCGCGCAGTGGTTGCCAGCCCTCGAACAGGGGAGTGACGCTGAAGTGATCGTGGGACAGGTGGGTCAGACGGCGGGTCAGGGAGCCTTCGTCGAACAGCCAGTCGAGGGTCGGCTGGTCGAGGGTGGTCGCCAGCTGTGGATACGCCAGCCACGCGATAGCGGCTGCTTGCGGGGTTTCGTACGGCACGTGGGTATGCTTGATACAGGCCAGAGAGGCGGCGAGCTTAGCATGTTTGCCCTGACGGCTTGCATACTGCCGGCAGGGCCAGTACAAAGCCCACACGAATTGCGCGGTGGCCCCTTCGCGGGCCATTAGCGGCAACACAAAGCTTGAGCCTGTATCGAGGAAGACACCCCCATGAAGAAGTGGCAATGCATTGTCTGTGGCCTGATCTATGACGAAGCCGAAGGTTGGCCGGATGATGGGATCGCCCCAGGCACCCGTTGGGAAGACGTGCCGGAAGACTGGCTGTGCCCCGACTGCGGCGTGGGTAAGAGCGACTTCGAAATGATCGCCATCGGCTGATCGAACCCCTGACTTGAAAAAGGAAGAAACGACATGACGTCCCCTGTGGTGATCATCGGTACCGGCCTGGCCGGCTACAACCTGGCGCGAGAGTTTCGCAAGCTCGACGGCGAGACACCTTTGTTGCTGATCACCGCCGACGACGGTCGTTCCTACTCCAAGCCCATGCTCTCGACCGGCTTCGCCAAGCAGAAGGACGCCGACGGCCTGTGCATGGCCGAACCCGGTGCCATGGCCGAGCAGCTCAAGGCCGAGATCCGCACTCACACCCGTATCAGCGGCATCGACCCGGGCCACAAGCGCCTGTGGATCGGCGAGGAAGCGGTCGAGTACCGCGACCTGGTGCTGGCGTGGGGTGCACAGACCGTGCAGGTGCCGGTCGAGGGCGATGCCGGTGAGTTGATCTTCCCGATCAACGACCTTGAAGACTACGCACGCTTCCGCGCTGCCGCCGCAGGCAAGCAGCGGGTGCTGATCCTGGGGGCCGGCCTGATCGGCTGCGAGTTTGCCAACGACCTGACCCTGGGTGGTTTGCAATGCGAAGTAGTTGCCCCGTGTGAGCAGGTCATGCCGACCCTGCTGCACCCGGCCGCCGCCGCTGCCGTGCAGGCCGGCCTGGAAGGGTTGGGCGTACGCTTCCACTTGGGCCCGGTGCTGACCCGTCTGCTGCACGCCGGGGAAGGCCTCGAGGCGCATCTGTCCGATGGCCGCGTGATCGCCTGCGACCTGGTGGTCTCGGCTATTGGCCTGCGCCCGCGCACCGACCTGGCCGCCGCCGCGGGCCTGCAGGTCAATCGCGGCGTGGTGGTCGACCGCCAGCTGCGCACTTCCCATGACAATATCTTTGCCTTGGGTGATTGCGCCGAGGTCGGCGGCATCAATCTACTGTACGTCATGCCTCTGATGACCTGCGCCCGTGCCCTGGCCCAGACCCTGGCCGGCAACCCGACCGCGGTCAGCTACGGGCCGATGCCCGTCACAGTGAAGACGCCAGCCTGCCCGCTGGTGGTATCGCCACCACCCCACGGCCAAGAAGGCACCTGGCAAGTGGAAGGCCAGGGCGCCGACCTCAAGGTGCTCTGCCACGGTGCCGACGGCCAGTTGCTGGGCTACGCGCTGACCGGCGGCGCAGTGATGGAGAAACTGGCGCTGAACAAGCAGTTGCCGGCCCTGATGGCGTAAATAACGGGCGTTCTGTCGGATTTATCCTGTTCTTGCCGCGACAATGGCCGCCCAGACACTGGCGCGGCCCCGGACGGCGTGCCATTCTCACTGGCGTCTACCGCAGACTAGAGCCTGCGGTGCCTTGAGCGCTGCTTCCTTCGGCAGCACGGCATAACAACAAGAATTCCGTCAAAGAGGCTTCACTATGCGTAAACCAGAACTCGCCGCCGTCATCGCCGAAAAGGCCGATCTGACCAAGGAAAAGGCCAATATTGTCCTGAACGCGATTCTCGATAGCATCACCGGCGCGCTCGACAAGGACACCGTCACCCTGGTCGGTTTCGGCACCTTCGAAAAACGCCACCGTGGCGCCCGCACCGGCAAGAACCCGCAGACTGGCCAGCCGGTCAAGATCAAGGCCAGCAACACTGTTGCCTTCAAGCCGGGCAAGAACCTGCGCGACAGCGTCAACGCCCCGGCCAAGCCTGCCAAGAAAAAGTGATCCGCAGGTTATCCTGACGGGCGCCGAGAGGCGCCCGTTGTGTTTCTGGTAAGCAAATGCGGCGAACTTGCATAAATAGGGCGGGAAACGGATAAACTGCGCACCTCAGTCATTTTTCATTCGAGGGGCGTTGATGAAGTTTCGTTTTCTTCTCTGGGCCATGGGCTTGCTGATGGCCAAGGCCAGCCGTAACAACCCGGCGTTCCAGCAGCAACTGCAGGACAAGGATCTGGTTTTCCAGATGCAGACGCTCGACGGCAAGGTTGCCCGGCACTTCATCGTCAGTGGCCAGCGCATCAGCAGCAAGGGAGGCCTGCATCCGCAGCCAGCCTTCGCCATCGCTTTCAAGGACGCCGCCTACGGCTTCGCCACGCTGCAGGCCGGTAACAAGCAGCTGGCGTTCATGCAGGGGATTCAGGACAAGAGCATCCAGATCAAAGGCAATCCGGCGCTGGTGATCTGGTTCCAGGGCTTGATGAAATACCTGAAACCGAAGAAGAAAGCCTGAGCCAGGCGCTACCTGCAGGAGCGGCTTTGGCCGCGATGCAGGCACCGCGGCTTCTGGCACCCGCTTTGCGGGTGATCGCGGCTGAAGCCGCTCCTACAGGGCGGTCTTAATGCGAGTGCGGCACGTGGAACTGCGAAGCCAGCTCACGCAGCAACGCTTCGGCCTCCAGTACCTTGTTCACCACGTCATCGGCCTTTTCGCGGGTCAGCCCGAGGCGATCGAGCAGCGCTTCAGGGATATCGTCCTGTGGCCCCGAGCCGATCCCCCGGGTGCGCAGCAGGCGAATAGCCAGGCACACCAGGTTGGGGAACGCCGAGTGCTCGCTGTCGTAGGATGGGTCGTGTTGGAAGCGCAGCGCGGTGGTCAGCTCATCGGGCATGTCCCACAGCTTCATCAGCCAGGCGCCGATCTGCTCGCGGCTGATCCCCAGCAAGTGCTGCTCCACATAGCTGTGGCACAGGTGCGGGTTGACCTCCAGATGGCGGCAGATCAGCGAGAAGTGTGGCGGGAACACATGAGCCAGCAGCAAATAACCAAAGTTGTGCAGTAGCCCGGCCAGATAGGTCAGGCCGGCCTCCGGGCGCTCGGCGCGCGGCATCGCGCGGGTCAGGCCTTCGATCACCGCTGCGGTGTAGATCGACTGCTGCCAGTACGGCGTAGCCTGCTGCGGGTGATCCTTGGGCAGGCTCAGGGTCTTGCCCAGTGCCAGGCCTAGTGCCAGGTTGATCACCAGGTCGAAGCCCAGCACGCGGACGATGGCGTCTTCCACCGAACGGATCTTGCCGGGCGAGGCGTAGTAGGGCGACGCCGCCCAGCTGACCACTTGGGCGGCCAGGGCCGGGTCGGTTTCCACCACGCCAGTGATGTCGTCGATGCTCGCGTCGGGGTCGACGCGCAGCTTGATGATCTTCTGCGCGGTGTCGGCCAGCGGCGGGATCTCGATAGTTTCTTCCAGGCGCTTCTGGATGCGGCGGGCAGTGAACTCTTGCACCGCCTTGGTGATTTCCTCGGAGTCGTCATGCGGACGGTCGAGGTTCGGGCGGATATCCTTGACCTCCTGGCCGAAGCTACTGGCGCTGGCCTTGGCGAGCATCTTGCGGAAGGCGGAGCGTTCGATTTCCAGCAGCACGCCGGTTTCGCCTGACTGGATCAGCAGCTTGTCGTTGTCGAGCAGGCTTTTTTCATACTGGCAGGGCGAGCTGGTCAGGGCAGGAATGGCCGGCAGGGTCTTGAGGTGGTGTTTGTCGAGCATCTGGTTCAGACGCTTCAACGGCACCGCCGTGAGGTTGCGGCCGGTCAGCTCTTCAAAGCGCTTGAGGTCCAGCAGCTGGCTCTGCGGGAACAGCACTAGCATGGCGCCGATTTCATCGTCGAGCAGGGCTGCTTGCACCCGAGAGGCGGCAGGCTGTTGCGGGTGATCGGGCACCTCGCGGTAGGCCACGCCGAGTTTTTCGAGCAACAGCCGGATGACAGACGGTGCGGTTGGGGTTGCGGTATCCAGGGCAACTTCAGTCATGGTCTGTATCCAATCATTCTTTTAAACGCGAAGTATAACCAGCCTGACCGGCAAGCTGGATCCATATTGGGACGAGCGTCACACCTGGCCATATTGCTGGCCGTGACGCAGCCAGCGGTCGAGCAGCGGGCTGACGTGGCCCGGCCAGCGCGCCAGCAGCGCCTGGGCAGCGTCACGCACGGCGGGCAACAGATCGGCGTCGCGCATCAGGTCGGCGACCTTGAACTGCAGCAGGCCGGTCTGGCGGGTGCCGAGCATCTCGCCGGGGCCGCGCAATTCCAGGTCCTTCTCTGCTATGACGAATCCGTCGTTGGTTTCCCGCATTATTCCCAGGCGTTCCCGGCCGATTTGCGACAGCGGTGGGTGGTACAGCAGCACGCAATGGCTGACCGCGCTGCCCCGGCCAACCCGGCCACGCAGCTGGTGCAACTGGGCCAAACCCAGGCGCTCGGGGTTTTCGATGATCATCAGGCTGGCGTTGGGGACGTCCACGCCCACCTCGATCACCGTGGTGGCGACCAGCAGTTGCAGTTCACCGGCCTTGAACTCGGCCATCACCTCTGCCTTCTGCGCCGGTTTCATGCGCCCGTGGATCAACCCCACGCGCAGTTCGCCCAGTGCACTGCCGAGCTCCTCGAAAGTGCTTTCGGCGGCCTGGCAGGTCAGTTCCTCGGACTCTTCGATCAGGGTGCACACCCAATAGGCCTGGCGCCCTTCGGCGCAGGCGGCGCGGACCCGTTCGACCACTTCGAAACGACGGCTGTCGGCGACCAGCACGGTATTGACCGGTGTACGGCCGGGCGGCAGCTCGTCGAGGATCGAGGTGTCCAGGTCGGCGTAGGCGCTCATGGCCAGGGTGCGTGGGATCGGGGTGGCGGTCATGATCAGCTGGTGCGGGCACAACTGGCCCATCACGCCTTTCTTGCGCAGGGCCAGGCGCTGCTGCACGCCGAAGCGGTGCTGCTCGTCGATGATCGCCAAAGCCAGATGCTTGAACTGCACCTCGTCCTGAAACAGCGCGTGGGTGCCGACCACCATGGGAGTGCCGCTGGCGATCTGCTCGAGGGCGCTGGCGCGGGCTTTGCCCTTGAGCTTGCCGGCCAGCCAGGCGACTTCGATGCCCAGCGGCTCGAGCCAGCGTTTGAAGGTGATGTAGTGCTGTTCGGCGAGGATCTCGGTGGGTGCCATCAAGGCGACCTGGTAACCGGCTTCCAGCGCCTGCAGGGCGGCCAGCGCGGCGACCACGGTCTTGCCGGCGCCCACGTCGCCCTGTACCAGGCGCATCATCGGTTCGGGTTGGCTGAGGTCGTAGGCAATCTCGTTGCCCACGCGCTGTTGGGCGCCGGTCGGGCTGAAACCGAGGTTGGCCAGGTACTGTGCGGGCAAACGGCTGGCCTTGGGCAGTACCGGTGCGCGTAGGCTGCGCAGGCTCTCGCGCAGGCGCTGCTGCGACAGCTGGTGGGTGAGCAGCTCTTCGAAGGCCAGGCGGTGCTGGGCCCAGTGATGGCCTTCGGCAAGTTCATCGAGGTCGGCGTCGGACGGCGGGTTGTGCAGGTAGCGGATCGCGTCGCTGAGCGGCGCCAGTTGGTAGTCGCGGGCCAGCTCGTCGGGCAGCCAGTCGGGCAGGCTGCGCGGGCCGAGTTGGCCCAGGCTCTGCTGGCACAGCAGGCGCAGGCGTTGTTGCGTGAGGCCTTCGGTGGTCGGGTAGATTGGTGTGAGCGTCTGCTCGACTGGCGGCGCCGGTTCGCTGCCATTGAGCGCGCGGTACTCGGGGTGGTAAATCTCCAACCCCGAGGCGCCGGGGCGGGCTTCGCCATAGCAACGCAGATGGGTGCCGCGCTTGAGGCCCTCTTTCTGCGCATTGCTGAAGTGGTAGAAGCGCAGGCTCAACACACCCGTGCCATCGCCCAGGCGCACCACCAGGCTGCGGCGCTTGCCCATGGTTACGTCGGCGCCGCTGACCACGCCTTCGATGACCGCGTCCTGGCCGGGCCGCAACTGGCCGATGGGGACCACGCGGGTACGGTCCTGATAGCGCAGCGGCAGGTGGAACAGCAGGTCCTGCAGGTTCTCCAGGCCGACCTTGGCGAGTTTTTCCGCCATGGCATCGCCAACGCCCTTGAGCGCCGTGACCGGGACGTTCGACAGCTCGGTCATGGGCTCAGGCCGGTTGTTCCACAGGCGCCTTGGCCACCGAGCAGAGGCGGATCGAGTCGGCGAGGATCTCGATGGCCTTCGGCCGCGGGAAGCTGGCGCGCCAGGCGATGGCCACGGTGCGGAATGGTGCTGGCGCGGTCAGCGGGCGAACTTCGATGACACCAGGCGCATAGTGGTGGCTGTGCACTGCGGAGAGCGGCAGGATCGACACGCCGAGCCCCGAGGCGACCATGTGGCGGATGGTTTCCAGCGAGCTGGATTCGACCGTGGTGTGTTTCGAGCCTTCACCGCCCTTGTTGAGCGTGGGGCAGGCTTCCAGCACCTGGTCGCGGAAGCAGTGGCCTTCACCCAGTAACAGCAGGCTCTTGTCGTTGAGCATGGCCGTGTCGATGGTGTCTTTCTGCGTCCAGGGGTGGTCGGCTGGCATCAGTGCGCAGAACGGCTCGTCGTACAGTGGCAGCGTCAGTACATCGGCTTCGTTGAACGGCAAGGCGATGATCACTGCGTCCAGTTCGCCGTTGCGCAGCTTCTCGCGCAGCACATGGGTGAAGTTCTCTTCGATGTACAGCGGCATCTGCGGCGCCACGCGGTGCAGTTGCGGGATCAGGTGCGGGAACAGATAGGGGCCGACGGTATAGATGGCGCCGACCTTGAGCGGGGCGGTGAGCTGGTTCTTGCCGGCCTGGGCCAGTTCGCGAATGCCCTGGGCCTGCTCCAGCACCTTCTGCGCCTGGGCGACGATACTCTCGCCGACCGGCGTGAGGCGCACCGCGCTCTTGCTGCGTTCGAAGATCAGCACGCCCAGCTCGTCCTCGAGCTTTTTCACGCCGACCGACAGCGTGGGCTGGCTGACGTGACAACGCTCGGCCGCGTGGCCGAAGTGCTGCTCTTGGGCGAGGGTGACGATGTAGCGAAGTTCGGTGAGGGTCATAACGTGCGTCCATGAAGTTGCGGCCCCAGCATAGCGGCTGCAATCGATAGACGCACGTTATCAGACTTGCCGTTTTGTGACAGAAACAAAAGTGTCAGCGTCGGTCCAGGGAATAGACGAACGGCGCGACGACTTCGATCGTGCCATTGTTCAGCAACTCAGCCGGCGGCTTCGGTACCGTGCCTGCGCGGCGGATCATCTCCAGCGTCGCCCGGTCCAGCGCCGCGCTGCCCGAGCCTCCGGCCAGCGAGTACGAGACCACCTTGCCCTCGGCATCGACCACAAAGCGCAGCCGATTGATGCCCTGCAGGCCACGACGGCGGGCATCCTCCGGGTACTTCTTGTACTTGGCCAGGTGGCGCAGCAGGTCGCTCTGCCAGCTGGGCAGGGCATTGCTGTTGGAGGCGATGCTCGGTGCCGGCGCGGCCGACTTCTGCGGCTGGGCATTGCTTGGTGGTGTATCCGCCACGTCATTCTTGGCCGGTGGCTCGTCCTTCGGCGGCTCAGGCTTGTTTTCAGGCTTGGGCGGCTGTGGCTTGGCCTTGGGCTTGGGCGGCTTGGGGATGGCGATCTTCGGCTTGGGTGCCTCCACCAGCTTGGGCAGTGGCGGCTCCTCGACCGGCGTTGGCGGCTTGGGCGCAGCCTTGGGCGGTGGTGGTGGCGCCGGCTCCGGCAGCGGTGCCAGCTCGACCATCATCGCTGCCGGGGGCAGCTCGATGGCCTGGGGCACCGACCAGTTGAGCGTCAGCACCACGGCGGCCACGTGCACGCCCAGCACGATGGCCAGGCCAATGCCATAGCGCGCCATGTTCGAGCGCGTCTTCGTCATTTTTTGGCTGCCGTCTCGAGTCCGACCAGACCTACCTTGAGGTAGCCGGCCGCGCGCATGGTGTTCATCACTTCCATCAGGTCGCCGTAGTCGACGCCCTTGTCAGCCTGGAAGAAGATGGTGGTTTCCTTGTCGCCCTTGGTCTTGGCGTCGAGCATCGCGCCAAGTTGGTCGGGTTGGGCCACCTGGTCATCACCGACGTACAGTTTCTTGTCGGCCTTGACGCTGACGAACACCGGCTTTTCGGGCCTGGGCGCGGGTTTCGCGGTCGAGGCGGGCAGGTCGACCTTGATGTCGACCGTGGCCAGGGGCGCCGCCACCATGAAGATGATCAGCAGCACCAGCATCACGTCGATGAACGGCGTGACGTTGATTTCGTGGTTCTCGGCGAGGTCGTCGCCACCTTCGTTGAGATGCAGGCCCATGGCTTACCCCACTTTCACCATGTGCGGGGCGGCGCGCTCGCTGCCCTGGTGGTCCAGGTCGCGGCTGACCAGCAGCAGCACCTGGGCGGAGGCGTCGGAGACCTGGGCCTTGTAGCCGGCAATGGAGCGGGCGAAGACGTTGTAGATGACCACGGCCGGGATCGCCGCGACCAGGCCCAGGGCGGTGGCCAGCAGGGCCTCGGCGATGCCTGGGGCAACCACGGCCAGGTTGGTGGTCTGGGTCTTGGCGATACCAATGAAGCTGTTCATGATGCCCCACACGGTACCGAACAGGCCGACGAACGGCGCGGTGGAACCAATGGTGGCCAGCACGCCGGTGCCGCTGCTCATGGTGCGACCGCTGGCGGCGACCAGGCGCTCCAGGCGGAAGCTGACGCGTTCCTTGATGCCTTCCTTCTCGCGGGCGTTGGCCGACAGGCGCATCTCTTCAAGGGCGTCGTGAACCAGGGTGTGGGCCAGGGTGCCTTCTTTGTTCGAGACGTCGCTGGCTTCTTTCAGGCTCACGGAGCGCTTCAGCGCTGCGATCTCGCCACGCAGGCGGCGCTTGGCGCCCATCAGCTCGAAGCCCTTGGCGATCCAGATGGTCCAGGTGATGATCGAGGCGAGGGCCAGGCCGATCATCACGGCCTTCACCACCACGTCAGCGTTCTTGTACATGCCCCATGGGGACAGGTCATGGGCCATGCCCAGCGAGGTGTCCTCGACCAGCGCCTGCACATTCTCGTCGGCTGGTGCCGGGGCTTGCAGTGCGGTGGTGCCTTCAGCTGGGGCTTGGCCTTCAGTTACCGGTGCGCTGGCGGCGGCCGGGGTGGCGGCTTGGGCGGCTGGCTCATCGGCCATGGCTACCGGGGCCAGCACCAGGCTGAACATCAGCGCGGCGATGGCGCGCCAGGCGCGCGACGGGGTAGGCGAAGCGGAAGGTTGAGTGCGTGTCATGCTGGCCGGACCTGATGAAGAGAAATGGGTTGAGTTCTTCGAGGCCTCGAGGCGGGCCGAGAACAGACAAGGCGGCCATTATTGCAAGTAATTCTTGTTAACAAAAGTAATGTGATTGCTTTTTTTGACCTTGGTATAGCCGTTGATCGCACTAAACCGATAGCCTGAGTCTTTCGTATTAGGAGAATTGGTATGTCAGACGTTTCAGCTTTGATCGTGGGTTGCGGTGACGTGGGCAGCCGCCTTGCCCGCCAACTGCTTGCTCAAGGCTGGCAGGTCAGCGGCTTGCGGCGTTCGGTCGATCAACTGCCCGAAGGCGTGCGGCCTATTGCCGCCGATCTTTCTGATCGCCGCCAACCTGAGGCCTGGCCCGAGCGCGCGCCTGACTACTTGGTGTACTGCGTGGCCGCCAACCAGCATGACGAGGCCGGCTACCAGGCCGCCTATGTCGAGGGGCTACGCCATGTGCTGGGGTGGCTTGAGCGCAACGGCCAGGCGCCGCGCCGCCTGCTGTTCGTTTCCAGCAGCAGTGTCTATGCACAGCAGGATGGCGAGTGGATCGACGAGACCGCCAGCACCGCGCCCGAAGGCTATTCCGGCAAAGTGATGCTGGAAGCGGAGCGCCTGGCCCTTGAAAGTGGCATCCCTGCCAGCATCGTGCGCCTGACCGGTATCTATGGCCCGGGCCGTGAGTGGCTGCTGAGCCAGGTTCGTCAGGGTTATCGCGTAGCCGAGGAGCCGCCGTTGTATGGCAACCGGATCCATGCCGAAGATGCCGCGAGCCTGCTGGCGCATCTGCTACAGGCTGACGCCAAGGGGGTGACGCTCGATGAGTGCTATATCGGCGTGGATGACGACCCGGCACCGCTGGCTGACGTGGTGGCTTGGTTGCGCGCGTACCTTGGGGTAACTGAATGGTCGGATGAGCAGCGGGTCCGGCGTACCGGCAGCAAGCGCTGCAGCAATGCGCGGGCGCGGGCGCTGGGCTGGGTGCCGCAGTACCCGAGCTATAAGGAGGGGTATGCGGCCATTCTGGCAGGGCGTTGAGTGGCAGTTCGCCGGCAAGCCGGCTCCTACAGGTGAAGCGCAATCTGTAGAAGCCGGCTTGCCGGCGAATGGGCTGGCGCTGTCAATCCTTCTCCAGCACCCACTGCCGCGCACCGGGCGTCAGCTGTGGTTTTTCATCAGGCTGGGCAAGATTCACCGCCTGGTAGATTTCCAGGGTGTCGCCGTCACGCTTGAAAATCCATGGTGCACCGCGCTCGTTGCGCTCAAGCCACAGGCTGTCGTTGCCATTGCCAATATCGGCGCAATCGCCGGCCAGGCACAGGGCGAAGCGATCCGGGCCGGGCAGGCCGGTTACGCCGCCAGTGTCGCTGAAACGCACCATGGCGCCTTTGCCCTGGCCTTCGATGATCTTCCAGTCACCGCCCAGGTAGGCCTTGTACAGTGATCTTTCGAAGGTGCCGCCTAGGGGCGTACTACTGTCCGCTGTCCTGGCGCGGACGAAGACCTGTTCGTGGCCCGAAGGGTCGATGGCCTGCAGTTCATTGCCATCAAGTTTGAGCTGCTCGTTCAAGCCGCCCTCGGAGCTGACCTGCCAGCCCTTCTCGTTAGCGCTCAGGCGACCATCGACCGCTTCGAAGCCATTGCTGAAGCTGGCTTGCTGGTTCTTGACGTCGATCTTCCATTCGAACACCGAGCCGTGATCATTCAGGGCTTGGCGCAGGCTGGTGCCCTTTGCGGCGGCGTCGATGGCGGCCTGGTTGATCCAGGTACCGTTGAAATCTTCGGGTTTGTGGCTGGCGCAGCCGCCCAGAAGCAGGGCTGCCAGCGCGAGAGGCAATGCGTGGCGCATGGTGGAAACCTTGAGGCAGGGGGGGGGTGACGGGCGCGGGGCCCGTCACCGGAATGTCACTCGAGGACCAGGATGGCGTCCATCTCGACCTGGGCGCCCTTGGGCAGGGCTGCCACGCCGATGGCGGCGCGGGCCGGGTAGGGCTGCTCGAAGTAGCGGCCCATGATCTCGTTGACCTTGGCGAAGTGGCTCAGGTCGGTGAGGAAGATGTTCAGCTTGACGATGTCCTTGAACGAACCGCCAGCGGCCTCTGCAACCGACTTCAGGTTCTCGAACACCTGCACGGTCTGGGCTTCGAAGCCTTCGACCAGCTCCATGGTTTTCGGGTCCAGCGGGATCTGCCCCGACATGTACACAGTGTTGCCGGCCTTGATCGCCTGCGAGTAGGTGCCGATGGCGGCAGGGGCCTTGTCGCTGTTGATGACAGTCTTGCTCATGATGACTCCTTGCGGTTGGCGGACTACGCACGCATCCGGGTGATGCGGACCACGCCGGTCAAGGTGCGCAGCTTCTTGATCACGCGAGCCAGGTGCACGCGGTCGCGCACGCTGACCACCAGTTGGACCACGCTGATACGGCCGTCGCGTTCGTCCATGCTGATTTTCTCGATGTTGCCGTCGGCGGCGTTGACGCTGCTGGCCAGCAGGGCGATCAGGCCGCGCTGGTGCTCCAGCTCGACGCGCAATTCGACGTTGAATTCGCCGGTGACGTCCTTGGCCCAGGAGAGTTGCAGGCACTTTTCCGGGTTGTGGCGGACTTCACTGATGTTGCGGCAGTCTTCCAGGTGCACGACCATGCCCTTGCCCGCCGACAGGTGGCCGACGATCGGGTCGCCCGGGATCGGGGTGCAGCATTTGGCGTAGCTGAGCACCAGGCCCTCGGTGCCACGGATCGCCAACGGGCCTTCAGGTGTTGGTAGCTGCTCGCCTTCGGCGGACAGCAGGCGACGGGCGACGACATAAGCCATGCGGTTGCCCAGGCCGATGTCCTCGAGCAGGTCTTCGACCAGTTCCAGGCGATACTCGGTGAGGATGCCCTGGATGCGTTCCTGGGGGATCTGCTCCAGGCTGCTGTCGAAGCCGGTCAGCACCTTGTTCAGCAGGCGCTCGCCGAGGCTGATCGACTCGGAGCGGCGCTGTTGCTTGAGGGCGTGGCGGATGTGCGTGCGCGCCTTGCCGGTGACCACGAAGTTGAGCCAGGCCGGGTTGGGGCGTGCGCCCGGAGCGCTGACGATCTCGACGGTCGAGCCGCTCTGCAGCGGCTCGGACAGCGGCGCCAGACGACGGTTGATGCGGCAGGCGATGCAGCTGTTGCCGACGTCGGTGTGCACCGCGTAGGCGAAGTCGACGGCGGTGGAGCCTTTGGGCAGCTCCATGATCCGGCCTTTGGGGGTGAAGACATAGACCTCGTCCGGGAACAGGTCGATCTTCACGCTCTCGATGAATTCCAGCGAGTTGCCGGCGCGTTGCTGCAGCTCGAGGATGCCCTTGACCCACTGACGGGCGCGGGCATGGCTACCCTTGGGTTGTTCTTCCTCGTTCGACTTGTACAGCCAGTGCGCGGCGATGCCGTTGTTGGCCATCTCTTCCATTTCACGGGTGCGGATCTGGATCTCGATGGGCACGCCGTGCATGCCGAACAGCGTGGTGTGCAGCGACTGGTAGCCGTTGGCCTTGGGGATCGCGATGTAGTCCTTGAACCGGCCGGGCAGGGGCTTGTACAGGTTGTGCACGGCACCCAGCACGCGGTAGCAGGTGTCGACCTTGTCGACAATGATGCGGAAGGCGTACACGTCCATGATCTCGGTGAAGGCGCGGCGTTTGCCGCGCATCTTCTTGTAGATGCCATAGAGGTGTTTCTGCCTGCCGCTGACCTCGCCCTCGATACCGTCGGCGGCCAGGCAATTGGCCAGCGAGGTTTCGATCTTGGCGACGATTTCCTTGCGGTTGCCGCGCGCGCTCTTGACCGCCCGGTGGATCAGCGACGAGCGCATTGGGTGCATGGCCTTGAAACCCAGGTCCTCGAACTCCACGCGCACGGTGTGCATGCCCAGGCGATTGGCGATGGGGGCGTAGATCTCAAGGGTTTCCTTGGCGATGCGCCGGCGTTTTTCGCCGGACAGCACTTCCAGGGTGCGCATGTTGTGCAGGCGGTCGGCCAACTTGACCAGGATCACGCGGATGTCGCGGGCCATGGCCATGGCCATCTTCTGGAAGTTTTCGGCTTGCGCCTCGGCTTTCGTTTCGAAGTTCATCTGGGTCAGCTTGCTGACCCCGTCGACCAGTTCGGCGACAGTCTCGCCGAACTGCTGGCTCAAGGCTTCCTTGGCGATGCCGGTGTCTTCGATCACGTCGTGCAGCATGGCCGCCATCAGGCTCTGATGGTCCATGTGCATGTCGGCGAGGATGCTGGCGACCGCCAGTGGGTGGGTCACGTAGGGCTCGCCGCTGCGGCGGCGTTGGCCATCGTGGGCCTGTTCGGCGTAGAAGTAGGCGCGCCGGACCAGGTTGACCTGTTCGGGGCCCAGATACGTCGACAGCCGTTCGGCGAGGGCTTCTATACCCGGCATGGTTTCACCTCTTGCTGAAGAAGAGGGCCTTGCGCCGCACGGTGTCGACTGGGCATCAATCAGACGGCCTCGTTGTTCTCGTCCTCGAACGCGGCGAATACCGGATCCTCGGTGACGATCTCTTCGGCGGCGATGAACTCTGGGGTGACGATGCCTTCGGCGATTTCACGCAGGGCGACGACGGTTGGCTTGTCGTTTTCCCACGCAACGCGTGGCTCTTTGCCGCCGGTCGCGAGCTGGCGGGCGCGCTTGGTCGAGAGCATGACCAGCTCGAAGCGGTTATCCACGTGTTCCAGGCAGTCTTCAACAGTTACGCGGGCCATGGTCTTCCTCAGTAGCAAATGCGGTAGGCGTGCGCCCAGAATGGGCAGGCGGACTCGATAGTTTAAAAAATCACCAGCCAATAGGGAAGGGCTGTTTTGTCGGGTGCCTGTCCGCCAGTGCTGGTTGAGTCGTTTTCGCGGGTTCTGTGGGAGCGGGCTTGCCCACGAAGAAGTCCACACCAAGCCTGAGTCGGACGATAACGGTTCTTGTTATCCGAAAACAACCGCCCCTGACGCGTTAACGCAACATTGCGTCGCGCAGGCGCGGAGTCAGCTCCTCGAACAACGTCTGCACAGAGCGCAAAGCACGGCAATCCGGGCGGGTCAGCAACCACAACTGCGTGTCGCAGCCAGGCAGCGGGCCGCTCAGCGCCTCCACACCGGGCAGGTCATGAACCATGTAGTCGGGCAGCGCCGCCACGCCCAGGCCAGTCGTCACCAGTTGGGCGATGGTCGACATGCCACTGCACTGGTAGCGCGGGATCAGCCCAGGGTGGTGTTGGTTGCGCCAGACCACGGTGGCATGGTCCTGCATGGAGTCGTCGGGGGCGATCCACGGCACACCGGTGGCGGACGCCTGGAGCCGTTCGCGCAGCTCCGGGCGGCCACAGATCACGTAGGACGTCGAGCCCAGGCAGCGGCCGACCAGGTGCTCCGGTGGGGTGTTGGTCAGGCGCAGGGCGATGTCGGCATCGCGCCGGCTGAGGTTGGCGAACGTGTTGGATGTGCCCATCTCCAGCGACAGCGCGGGGTAGTTGGGCATGAAGTCGGCCAGCGCCGGCAGCAGCAGGCTGTGCAGGACCGCTTCGGTGCAGGTCACGCGGACCGTGCCGCTGACCACTTGCTCGCCGCTGGTCAGCGCGATGCGCGCCGCATCCAGCGCCTGTTCGGCGCGCTCGGCCTGCTCGGCGAGGGCCTGGGCGGTGTCGGTGGGCAGGTAGCCCTTGCGACTCTTGACGAACAAGGCGGTGCCCAGCGCCGACTCCAGCCGCCGGATCGAGCGGAATACCGTGGAAACGTCCACCTTGAGCAGTTCGGCGGCCTTTGCCAGCGAGCGGCCGCGCTCCAGTGCCAGGACCAGGGAGAGGTCGGCGTGGTTGATCTGATATTGCATTGATGCACGCTCTGCTTGCCGAAATGCCAATGTCTGTTGCGTGGAGGCCATTTTATAGTGGAACGGCCCCCGGGAATCAATGCAGCCGGTCGGCAACCAGCCCCCACGATGGGTCAGTGAAAAGAACAACAGCAATTCCATCGTCGCCCTTCGAGGCGTCAGCCGTAGCCCCCACATCGCCGCTCCGAATCAAAGGATGTACAGCCATGACGTCGGTCTCCCCGTGCGCCAGTTCTTCCCGCGAGATGAATGAATTCCTGGATGCCCATCCGGATACCCAGTACGTCGACCTGCTGATCTCCGACATGAACGGCGTGGTGCGCGGCAAGCGTATCGAGCGCGCCAGCCTGCACAAGGTCTATGAGAAAGGCATCAACCTGCCGGCTTCGCTGTTCGCCCTGGATATCAATGGCTCGACCGTCGAGAGCACCGGCCTGGGCCTGGACATCGGCGACGCCGACCGTATCTGCTACCCGATCGCCGGTACGCTGTCGGACGAACCATGGCAGAAGCGCCCGACCGCACAGTTGCTGATGACCATGCACGAACTGGACGGCGCACCGTTCTTCGCCGACCCGCGGGAAGTGCTGCGCCAGGTGGTGAGCAAGTTCGACGACCTGGGCCTGGATATCTGCGCCGCGTTCGAGCTGGAGTTCTATCTGATCGACCAGGACAACCTCAACGGCCGCCCGCAGCCGCCGCGCTCGCCGATCTCGGGCAAACGCCCGCAGTCCACTCAGGTGTACCTGATCGATGACCTCGACGAATACGCCGACTGCCTGCAGGACATGCTCGAGGCTGCCAAGGAGCAAGGCCTGCCTGCCGACGCCATCGTCAAGGAGAGCGCGCCGGCGCAGTTCGAAGTGAACCTGCACCACGTCGCCGACCCGCTGAAGGCTTGCGATTACGCGATCCTGCTCAAGCGCCTGATCAAGAACGTCGCCTACGACCATGAGATGGACACCACGTTCATGGCCAAGCCCTACCCGGGCCAGGCCGGCAACGGCCTGCACGTGCACATCTCGCTGCTGGACAAGAAGACCGGCAAGAACATCTTCGCCCAAGAAGACCCGCTGCAGAGCGACACCCTGCGCCACGCCATCGGTGGCGTGCTGGAGACCATGCCGGCATCGATGGCTTTCCTCTGCCCGAACATCAATTCCTACCGCCGCTTCGGTGCCCAGTTCTACGTGCCCAATGCTCCAAGCTGGGGCCTGGACAACCGTACCGTGGCGGTCCGCGTACCGACTGATAGCAGCGAAAACGTGCGTATCGAGCACCGCGTGGCCGGCGCCGACGCCAACCCGTACCTGATGCTCGCGGCGATCCTCGCCGGCATCCACCACGGGCTGACCAACCAGGTTGAGCCGGATGCGCCGATCGAAGGCAACTCGTACGAGCAACTGGAACAAAGCCTGCCGAACAACTTGCGCGACGCCCTGCGTGCGCTGGACGACAGCGAAGTGCTCAACCAATACATCAGCCCGGACTACATCGATATCTTCGTGGCTTGCAAGGAGAGCGAGCTGGCCGAGTTCGAAGTGTCGATCTCCGACCTCGAGTACAACTGGTACCTGCACACGGTGTAAGCCCATGAGCGCAATTGCGGTCCCCTTGATCGGTGTCAGCGCCTGCCGCCAGCAGGTGGGGAAGAACTCGTCGCACACGGTGGGCGACAAGTATGTCGAGGCCGCAGGCTTTGCCGGGCTGCCGCTGATCCTGCCAGCGCGTGACGGCGGCAGCGACACGCAGGCGCTGCTGGCGCGGCTCGACGGCATTCTTTTTACCGGTTCACCTTCAAATGTCGAGCCGCATCATTACAATGGCGCGCCCAGCGCGGAAGGTACCCGGCACGATCTTGCCCGTGACCGTCTGACCTTGCCGCTGCTGCAGGCGGCGATTGCCGCTGGCGTGCCGGTGTTCTGCGTCTGTCGTGGCTTCCAGGAACTGAATGTGGCCCTGGGTGGCAGCCTGCACCAGCGCGTGCAGGAACTGCCCGGTTACCTGGACCACCGCGAACCTGAGGATGCACCCCTGGAGGTGCAGTACGGCCCTCGTCATCCTGTCGGCATCGAGCTGGGCGGGATGTTCGAGCGCCTGGGCCTGGCTGCGCGGTTCGAGGTCAACTCGCTGCACAGCCAGGGCATCGATCGCCTGGCCTCGGGCCTGCGCGTCGAGGCACGGGCCCCGGATGGCCTGATCGAAGCGGTGTCGATGCCTGATGCGCCGGGCTTTGTACTCGGTGTGCAGTGGCACCCTGAATGGCGTTTCGCCGAAAACCCGGTTTCGCTGCGCCTGTTCGAGGCGTTCCGCGAAGCCTGCATTGCCCATGCTGCACGGGAAGGTGTGCGTCCGAAAACAGTGTGACGTTAGCCGAAGGTCTTGGATGACCGTGCCCCTACCGCGAGCTTTCAATGAGTGAAAGCGGGCCCTCTACGGCGGGCCTGTGAAAACAATTCCAATAGTTACGGCACAGACTCATGAATGAATACACAGAAGCCGGCCGCCCACCCGACGCGGCCGACTCGGGCAACACCCAGCGCGGCAAGGGCCTGGCCAAAGGCCGCCTCGGCCTGCTGGCCAGCGTGGTGCTGGGCATTTCCACCATCGCCCCGGTCTATACCCTGACCGGCGCGCTCGGCCCGACCGTGCGCGAGGTCGGCGCGCACCTGCCGGCGGTGTTCATCGTCGGCTTCCTGCCGATGCTACTGGTTGCCCTCGGCTACCGTGAGCTCAACTCGGCAGAGCCTGACAGCGGCACGTCCTTTACCTGGTCGGCCCGTGCCTTCGGCCCGATGATCGGCTGGATCGGCGGCTGGGGGTTGGTGGTCGCCACCACCATCGTGCTGTCCAACCTCGCAGGAGTGGCGGTCGATTTCTTCTATCTGTTCATCGCCCAGATCACCGGCAACCAGGAGCTGGCAGCCCTGGCGGACAACTTATTGATCAACGTCGTCACGTGTTGCGTGTTCATCGCCCTGGCGGTGTGGATCTGTTGTCGTGGCATGGCCACCACCATGACCGTGCAGTACGGGCTGGTAGCCTTGCAGTTGCTGGTGTTGATCGGTTTCGCTTTTGCCGCCTTCAGCGAGACCACGGCGCCGCCGCCGCTGGCATTCGATCTTGCCTGGTTCAACCCGTTCGGCGTCGAGTCGTTCTCGGCGTTCGCCGCTGGCCTGTCGCTGTCGATCTTCATCTTCTGGGGTTGGGACGTATGCCTGACCGTCAGCGAAGAGTCGGTTGGCAGTGAAGAGGTACCGGGCAAGGCCGCCACCTGGACGGTGTTGCTGATTCTAGGCCTGTACCTGCTGACCGCCATTGCCACCCTGCAGTTCGCCGGGATCAGCGAAGATGGCCTGGGCCTGAACAACCCGCGCATCCAGGAGAACGTCTTCGCCCACTTGGCCGGGCCGGTCATGGGGCCGCTGGCGATCCTGATGTCGATCGCGGTGCTGGCCAGTACTGCGGCGTCGCTGCAATCGACCTTCGTCTCGCCTGCGCGCACCTTGCTGGCCATGGGTTACTACGGCGCCGTGCCGCAGCGCTTTGCCAAGGTCTGCCCGCGTTCGCAGACCCCGCGCTACGCGACCATCTGCGCCGGGGTCGCCGCTGGCCTGTTCTACGTGACCATGCGCACCCTGAGCGAGAACGTGCTGGCCGACACCATCACCGCCCTGGGCATGATGATCTGCTTCTACTACTCACTGACCGCGTTCGCCTGCGTGTGGTACTTCCGCCACAGCCTGTTCGACAGCCTGCGCCACTTCTTCATGCGCGGCGCGTGCCCGCTGGTGGGCGGGGTGATCCTGTCGGTGATCTTCGTGCGCACGGCGATCGACAGCGCCTCGCCGGATTTCGGCAGCGGCTCGCATGTGGGGGGACTGGGGTTGGTGTTCGTGATCGCGGCGATCATCTCGGCGCTGGGGATCGTGCTGATGATGCTCTCGCGCCTGCGGGCGCCGGCGTATTTCCTGGGGGCTACCCTGCGTCAGCAGGCGACCCTTCAGTTACAGGAATGAAGAATGGGGCTGCTTTGCAGCACTTCGCCGGCGAGCCGGCTCCTACGGGTTGGGTGTCGCACCTGTAGGACCCGGCCTGCCGGCGAATGCACGCTCAGCCGACCAGCTGTTCCAGCAGCGCCCCATGGCGCTGTTGCTGTTTCTTCAGCAGCAGGCGATTTGCCTTGAACACCGCCTTCAACTCCTCCAGCGCCACACCGAAGTCATCGTTGATGATGACGTAGTCATACTCGTCGTAGTGCACCATCTCGCTGACCGCTTCCTTCATGCGCCCGGCGATGATCTCCTCGCTGTCCTGGCCGCGGCCATCAAGACGCTGGCGCAGGGCCTCCTGGCTCGGCGGCAGGATGAACACCGAGAGCGCCTCAGGCATGAGCTTGCGCACCTGCTGGGCGCCTTGCCAGTCGATCTCCAGGATCAGGTCGTAGCCCTGGTCGAGGGTTTCCTGCAGGGCGCTGCGCGAAGTGCCGTAGAAGTTGCCGAATACCTCGGCGTGCTCCAGGAAGTCGCCCTTGGCGATCAACGCCTTGAACTCTTCATGGATGACGAAGTGATAGTTCACGCCGTGCTCTTCGCCTGGGCGCATGGTGCGGGTGGTGTGCGAGACCGAAACGCGGACGTGCTGGTCGTCCCTGATCAGCGCCGTGACCAGGCTGGTCTTGCCGGCGCCGGATGGGGCCGAAACGATATAGAGGGTGCCGCTGCTGTGGTTCATGGTAGGGGTGGCCTTACTCGATGTTCTGTACTTGTTCACGCATCTGCTCGATCAGTACCTTCAGGTTGACCGCCGCTTGCGTGCTGCGCGGGTCGAAGGCCTTGGAGCCCAGGGTGTTGGCTTCGCGGTTGAGTTCCTGCATCAGGAAGTCCAGGCGCCGGCCGGCGGCGCCGCCGGACTTGAGCACCCGGCGCACCTCGGTGACATGGGTGCTGAGGCGGTCCAGCTCTTCAGCGACGTCGCTCTTCTGGGCCAGCAGGACCATCTCCTGCTCCAGGCGCTGCGGGTCGAGCTCGGCCTTCATGTCGCCGAAGCGGTCGAGGATCTTCTGCCGTTGCACGGCCAGCATCTGTGGCACCAGGGTGCGTAGAGTGGCGACCTCGGTGGCCATGCTGTCCAGGCGCTCGTTGATCAGGCGGGCCAGCTCGACGCCTTCACGTTGACGACCAGCCTTGAGTTCGGTCAGGGCTTCGTCGAACAGGGCGATGGCTTCGGCGTTCAGTGCCTGGGGGTCGGTGGCGTCCGCCACCAGCACGCCTGGCCAGGCCAGTACTTCCAGCGGATTGAGCGGCGCTGGCTGCTTGATCAGGCTGGCCACGGTCTCGGCGGCGGCGACCAGTTGCGCGGCGCGTTCACGGTCGACCTGCAATGGCTTGCCAGTGCTGTCTTCGTTCAGACGCAGGGTGCACTCGACCTTGCCGCGCGACAGCCCTTGGCGCAGTCCTTCGCGTACCGCGCCCTCGAGGTCGCGCAGGGCCTCGGGCAGGCGCAGGTGGGGTTCGAGATAACGATGGTTGACCGAGCGGAGCTCCCAGACCAGGGTGCCTTGGCTGCCAGCGCGCTCGACACGAGCAAAAGCGGTCATGCTGTGCACCATGGGGAGTACCTCGCGTAATTCGGGTGAGCGGGAAAGCCTTTCGGCTGCAAGGCGCAGGATTGTAGCGCAGTGCGGCCCAGGCGCCCAATCCAGCCATGCTACAGGCGCGCCGTGGCGGTGATGGGAAAAGTCGACAGGCTGCCCCGAGTGCGACGATAGGCATGTCCTCGCCGGGCGTCGCGCCCTATAATGCTCGGCAGATTCAAAGTCCCGGTACAGGTATCCCAGATGAAACGTCCAAGTGGTCGCGCCGCCGATCAGCTCCGCTCGATCCGCATCACCCGCAACTACACCAAGCACGCCGAGGGGTCGGTACTGGTCGAGTTCGGTGACACCAAGGTCATCTGCACGGTCAGCGTCGAAAATGGTGTTCCCCGCTTCCTCAAAGGTCAGGGTCAAGGCTGGCTGACCGCCGAGTACGGCATGCTGCCGCGCTCCACTGGCGAGCGTAACCAGCGCGAGGCCAGCCGCGGCAAGCAAGGCGGCCGCACCCTCGAGATCCAGCGCCTGATTGGCCGCTCCCTGCGCGCCGCGCTGGACATGAGCAAGCTGGGTGACATCACGCTGTACGTCGACTGCGACGTGATCCAGGCCGACGGCGGCACCCGCACCGCGTCGATCACCGGCGCCATGGTTGCCCTGTGCGACGCCCTGGCAGTGATCAAGAAACGTGGCGGCCTCAAGGGTGGCAACCCGCTCAAGCACATGATCGCCGCGGTGTCGGTGGGCATGTACCAGGGCGAGGCCGTGCTCGACCTCGACTACCTCGAGGACTCCGCCGCCGAGACCGACCTGAACGTGGTCATGACCAGTGCTGGAGGTTTCATCGAAGTGCAGGGCACCGCCGAAGGCGCGCCGTTCCAGCCTGAAGACTTCAACGCCATGCTGGCGCTGGCGCAGAAGGGCATGGGCGAGATCTTCGAGCTGCAGCAGGCCGCGTTGGCCGACTGACCGTTCTTACGGATGCAAAAAAGCCGACGTGAAGTCGGCTTTCTTGTATTTGGAGGCCTCAGATGGTGAGGGTCCAGTCGTAGTCCACGATCAGCGGCGCATGGCGCGAGAAGCGTGGCTGGCGCGGCAGGCGGGCATTGCGCACGAAACGGCGCAGGCCTGGGGTGAGGATCTGGTAGTCGAACCGGTAACCCAGGTTGAGCATTTCTGCCTGCTCGTTGTCCGGCCACCAGCTGTACTGGTCGCCTTCGCGGCTGACTTCGCGCAGCGCGTCGACATAGCCCATGTCGCCGGTGATGGCGTCCATCCAGGCACGCTCAGGCGGCAGGAAACCGACCGACTGCTGGCTGTCGCGCCAGTTCTTGATGTCGAGCTTCTGCTGCGCCACGTAAAACGAGCCGCAATAGATGTACTCGCGACGCTTGCGACGCTGCTTGTCCAGGTACTTGGCGAAGTCGTCCATCAACTTGAATTTCTGGTTCAAGTCGTCGTCGCCGTTCATGCCTGAAGGTAGCAGCAGGGTGGCAATACTGACTTTGTCGAAGTCTGCTTGCAGGTAACGCCCGTAGCGGTCGGCTGTCTCGAAGCCCAGGCCTGTGATGACTGCCTTGGGCTGCATGCGCGAGTAGAGTGCCACGCCACCTTGGGTGGGCACCTCCGCGTCGCAGGCGTAAAGGAAATAGCCATCGAGCTGGAAAGCTGGGTCGTCGAGTTCAAAGGCCGAGGCGCGGGTATCCTGAAGGCAGATGACGTCGGCATTCTGGGCTTGCAACCAGCTGAGCAATCCACGCTCGGCCGCAGCCTGAATGCCATTTACGTTCACACTGATGATCCGCATAAATGGCCCCAAAAATCTCGTGCGTGTATGATACCCGAGCTCAACACATTTAGCTAAATCCGTGGTGTCCGGGACCTTTCATGCAGCCGTATCAGCGCGACTTCATCCGTTTTGCCATCGATCGCGGCGTTCTGCGCTTCGGTGAGTTCACCCTGAAATCGGGGCGTACCAGCCCGTACTTCTTCAATGCCGGCCTGTTCAACACAGGTTCCGCGCTCGCCCAGCTGGGGCGTTGCTACGCGGGGGCCATCGTCGACAGCAAGATCCCGTTCGACGTGTTGTTCGGCCCCGCCTACAAGGGCATCCCGTTGGCTGCGGCCACTGCGGTGCAATTGGCCGAGCAGCACCAGCTCGACGTGCCATGGTGCTTCAACCGCAAAGAGGCCAAGGATCACGGCGAAGGCGGCAGCCTGGTCGGCGCCCCGCTGGCCGGTAATGTGCTGATCATCGATGACGTGATCACCGCCGGTACCGCCATCCGCGAAGTGATGCAGATCATCAGCAATCAACAGGCCAAGGCCGCCGGCGTGCTGATCGCGCTGAACCGCGAGGAGCGTGGCAATGGCGAGCTGTCGGCGATCCAGGAAGTCGAGCGCGACTTTGGTATCCCGGTGGTCAGCATCGTTTCGCTCACACAGGTGCTGGAGTTCCTGGCGGATGACCCGCAGCTCAAGCAGCACCTGCCGGCGGTCGAGGCGTACCGGGCGCAATACGGGATCTGACTCCGGCCCGACAATGAAAAAGGCGACCCAATGGGTCGCCTTTTTTGTTTGCCCTGGCCTCTTCGCCGGCAAGCCGGTGAAAGAGCCCTTCAGGTCGATCAGTGCCGCTTGCGGTTGGTGATCAGGGTGCCCACACCGCTATCGGTGAAGATTTCCAGCAGCACGGCGTTCGGTACGCGGCCGTCGATGATGTGCGAGCTGTTCACGCCACCCTGGACTGCGTCCAGCGCGCACTTGATCTTCGGCAGCATGCCGCCATAGATGGTGCCATCGGCGATCAGCTCGTTGACCTGCTCGGTGGTCAGCCCGGTCAGCACCTGGCCCTGCTTGTCCATCAGGCCGGCGATGTTGGTCAGCAGCATCAGCTTCTCGGCTTTCAGTGCCTCGGCCACCTTGCCGGCCACCAGGTCGGCGTTGATGTTGTACGACTCACCGTTTGAGCCCACGCCGATCGGCGCGATCACCGGGATGAAGTCACCCTTGACCAGCATGTTCAGCAGGTCGGTGTTGACGCTCACCACCTCACCCACGTGGCCGATATCGATGATTTCCGGGGTGGTCATCTCGGGGGTCTGGCGGGTGACGGTGAGCTTGCGCGCGCGGATCAGCTCCGCGTCCTTGCCGGTCAGGCCGATGGCGCTGCCGCCGTGGCGGTTGATCAGGTTGACGATATCCTTGTTGACCTGGCCGCCCAGGACCATCTCCACCACGTCCATGGTCGCCGCGTCGGTGACGCGCATGCCGTCGATGAAGTGGCTCTCGATCGACAGGCGCTTGAGCAGGTCGCCGATTTGCGGGCCGCCGCCGTGCACGACCACCGGGTTGATGCCCACGGCCTTCATCAGCACGATGTCACGGGCGAAGCCGGTCTTGAGCTCCTCGCTCTCCATCGCGTTGCCGCCGTACTTGATCACCAGGGTCTTGCCGACGAAACGGCGGATGTAAGGCAGTGCTTCGGACAAAACCTCGGCTACATGGGAAGCGGCATCGCGATCGAGGGTCATGCAGGGCTCCAGGTAAGGAACGGATAGTCGTCAGAACGGCAGTTGCAGGTCTGGTTGGACTCGCAGCAACTGCGTGCGGAATACAGCCTTGATTCGGTCGAGTTCTGCTTCGCTGTCGGCCTCGAAGCGCAGCACCAGCACCGGTGTGGTGTTGGAGGCGCGGACCAGGCCCCAGCCGTGTGGGTAGTCGACCCGCACACCGTCAATGGTGGTCAGGTTGGCCACGCCCCAGTCGGCGTCGCGTTGCAGTGCATCAATGATGCTGAATTTACCCTCGTCGGTCACATCAATGTTGATTTCCGGCGTGGAAATGTCATTGGGGAACGCGGCGAACAGGGTTTCGGCGTCCTGGCCGGCCTTGCTGAGGATTTCCAGCAGGCGCGCGGCGCTGTAGATGCCGTCGTCGAAGCCGTACCAGCGCTCCTTGATGAAGATGTGCCCGCTCATCTCGCCGGCCAGCAGCGAGCCGGTCTGCTTCATCTTCTTCTTGATCAACGAATGGCCGGTCTTCCACATTAGCGCGCGGCCACCGTGCTGTTCGATCAGTGGGGTGAGGCGGCGGGTGCACTTCACGTCGAAGATGATCTCGGCGCCGGGGTTGCGCGACAGCACGTCCCGGGCGAACAGCATCAGCAGGCGGTCGGGGTAGACGATGCTGCCGGTGTTGGTCACCACGCCCACGCGGTCACCGTCGCCGTCGAAGGCCAGGCCGATATCGGCGCCGGTCTCTTTCACTTTGGCGATCAGGTCTTCCAGGTTCTCGGGTTTGCCCGGGTCCGGGTGGTGGTTGGGGAAGTTGCCGTCGACTTCGCAGAACAGCGGGATCACGTCACAGCCCAAGGCTTCGATCAATTGCGGGGCGACCACGCCGGCGGCGCCGTTGCCGCAGTCGACCACGACCTTGAGGCGCTTGGCCAGCTTCACGTCGCCCGTGATCTGCTGGAAGTAGCGGTCGAGGATCTCGACCTTCTGCACCCGGCCTTCGCCGCGGGTCAGGTCGTTGGTCTTCAGGCGCGTCAGCAGGGCCTGGATCTGTTCGTTGGCCAGGGTGTCGCCAGCGATGACGATCTTGAAACCGTTGTAGTCCGACGGGTTGTGGCTGCCGGTGAGCATCACCCCCGACTTGCCGGCCAGCACGTTGGCGGCATAGTACAGCGCCGGAGTCGGTACCAGGCCGACGTCACTGACCTGGCAACCGGCGTCGGCCAGGCCCTTGATCAGTTGCTCGACCAGCATCGGGCCGGACAGGCGACCGTCGCGGCCGACCGAGATCTGCGGTTCGCCCTGGGCGAGGGTCTGGGCACCGATGGCGCGGCCGATCCAGTAGGCGGTTTCGGCGTGCAGGTTCTTGCCGACCACGCCACGGATGTCATAGGCGCGGAAGATGCTGTCGGGCAGTGCGGGTACCAGGTGGGCCATGTCGTTCATCTCTGGGGACTCCGTAGGTCAAGGGCTTCTGGGCAGGCACAAACTGAACGCTTGGACGGTGGAATCACCAGAGAGTTCGCCATCCATGGCGCGAACGGTCAGCGGGTGCCGGAGTGGCCGAAGCCGCCGGTGCCGCGCTGGGTCTCGTCGAACTGCTCGACGATGTCGAAGTGCGCCTGCACCACCGGTACCAGGATCAGCTGTGCGATGCGCTCGCCGATGGTGATGGTGAACGGGGTGTTGCCGCGGTTCCAGCAGGAGACCATCAGCTCGCCCTGGTAGTCCGAGTCGATCAGACCGACCAGGTTGCCCAGCACCACGCCGTGCTTATGGCCCAGGCCCGAGCGCGGCAGGATCATGGCCGCCAGGCCTGGGTCGCCGATGTACACCGACAGACCGGTGGGGATCAGCAGGGTCTGGCCCGGCTCGAGGACGGTGTCCTCCTTGAGCAGGGCGCGCAGGTCCAGGCCGGCGGAGCCCGGGGTGGCGTACTGCGGCAGGGGGAATTCGGTGCCCAGGCGTGGGTCGAGGATCTTGGCTTGAAGAGCGTGCATGTAACTTATTGAACCTGGTTGAGCCGTTCGGCGATGAAGGCAACCAGCTGGCGGGCGATCTTGCCCTTGCTGGTCTGCGCGAAGAGGGTCTGGTGCTGCTGGCGGTCGATCACGGTCAGGGCGTTCTCCTCGCTGTTGAAGCCGATGCTGGGGTTGGCCACATCATTGGCGACGATCAGGTCGAGGTTCTTGTCCTTGAGCTTGCGCGTGGCGTAGTCGAGCAGGTGCTCGGTCTCGGCGGCGAAGCCCACGCTGAACGGGCGATCAGGCCGGCCGGCAATGGTCGCAAGGATATCGGGATTGCGCACCATCTGCAGCAGCATGCCGTCGCCTGTGGTGGGATCTTTCTTGAGCTTCTGTGGGGCGACGACTTCCGGACGGTAGTCCGCGACCGCGGCCGAGGCGATGAACAGGTCGCAGGGCATGGCTGCTTCACAGGCTGCGAGCATGTCTCGCGCGCTGACCACGTCGATGCGGTTGACCCGATCGGGGGTCGGCAGATGTACCGGGCCGGTGACGAGGGTCACCCGGGCCCCGGCTTCGGCGGCGGCTTCGGCCAGGGCGAAGCCCATCTTCCCTGAACTATGGTTGGTGATGTAGCGCACCGGGTCGATGTTTTCCTGCGTCGGGCCTGCGGTGATCAGTACGTGCTTGCCGGTCAGGGCCTCGCGCTTGAAGCTCTCGGCGGCGCACCAGGCCAGGTCCGTGGCCTCGAGCATGCGGCCCAGGCCCACGTCGCCACAGGCCTGGCTGCCGGAGGCCGGGCCGAACACCTGGATGCCACGGCGCTTGAGCAGGTCGAGGTTGTCTTGGGTGGCCGGGTCGCGCCACATGGCCTGGTTCATCGCCGGGGCGACGGCCACGGTGGCGTCGGTGGCCAGCACCAGGGTGGTCAGCAGGTCGTCGGCCATGCCCTGGGCCATGCGCGCCAGCAGGTCGGCGGTGGCCGGGGCGATCAGCACCAAGTCGGCCCACTTGGCCAGCTCGATATGGCCCATGGCCGCTTCGGCGGCGGGGTCGAGCAGGTCCATATGCACCGGGTGGCCGGACAGCGCCTGCAGCGTGAGCGGGGTGATGAACTCGGCGCCACCCCGGGTCATGACCACGCGCACCTGCGCGCCGTGTTCCAGGAGTCGGCGAATCAGCTCGGCGCTCTTGTAGGCGGCGATGCCGCCACCGACGCCGAGAACGATGCGCTTGCGATACAACCGCTGCATAGGCCTTGCCTTATTCCAGTGAAAGCGGGCGGCGACGACAGCTGCCTGCGGCAGATCGTCGCATTTTCGAAGCGAACTAGATTAACACAGCGCCCAAAAGGGCCGTAGTGGCAGGCGAGGAGGGGAGATGAACATCAGGGAATGGCCGGCTGAAGAACGGCCGAGAGAGAAGTTGTTGCAGCGCGGGTCTGGCAGCCTTTCCGATGCAGAACTGCTTGCAGTATTTCTCGGCTCCGGCGTGAAAGGGCGCAACGTGCTGGAGCTGGCGCGCGGGCTCTTGCTGAAATTCGGCGGCTTGCGTCAGGTGCTCGAGGCTGATCGACAGGCGTTTCTTGGCGAACTGGGGCTGGGGCCAGTGAGGTACAGCCAGTTGCAGGCCTTGCTTGAAATCGGGCGCAGGAACCTGGCGACGTCCATCGAGCGCGAGTCGGTCATGGACAGCCCGCTGGCTGTGCGGCGTTACCTGAAGGCGATGCTGCGGCATGAGGCCAGCGAGGTGTTCGGTTGTCTGTTCCTGGACACCAAGCACAGGCCGCTGGCGTTCGAGATCCTGTTCCGCGGCACGATCGACCGGGCGAGCATCTATCCGCGCGAAGTGGTGCGACGGGCTTTGCTGCACAACGCTGCGGCCTTGATCCTCTGTCACAACCATCCGTCGGGCAATTGCGAGCCAAGTCAGGATGATGTGCACCTGACGCTTGTTTTGAAACGATCACTGGCATTAATCGATGTGAGAGTGCTGGACCATGTCATCGTGGGTGATGGCGAGCCGTTGTCGATGGTCGAGCATGGGTGGCTGGCCGGTTAGGCAGCGCGGGGCAAGCCCGCTGTCACAATGACTGTGGGCTTGCCTCGCGATTGGGCGTCAGCGGTTGACTGAGACCTTGCTGAAATCCTGCCGCCCGAACGGGCTCACCTGGTAACCCTGTACGTCCTGGCGCAGCAGCGCGGCCGCCGTCGGGTGAGCCAGCGGCAGCCACAGCGCCTGCTGCTGGATCAGCGTCTGCGCCTGCTGGTACAGGCGGCTGCGTACGCTCTGGTCATTGGTAGTGCGGCCTGCGTTGATCAGCTGGTCCAGGCGGTTGTCGCAGAACCGCGCGAAGTTGGTCCCGGACTTGAGCGCCGCGCAGGCAAACTGCGGGCTGAGGAAGTTGTCCGGGTCGCCATTGTCGCCGGCCCAGCCCATGAACAGCAGGTCGTGCTCGCCGGCCTTGGCGCGGCGAATCAGCTCGCCCCACTCGATGGTGCGGATCTCGGCCTTGATGCCGACTTTTGCCAGGTCCGCCTGCAGCATCTGTGCGCCCAGGCTGGGGTTGGGGTTGAGCAGGCTACCCGCCGGGCGGGTCCAGATCGTGGTATCGAAACCGTTGGCCAGGCCGACCTTGGCCAGCAGCGCCTTGGCTTTTTTCGGGTCCTGGGTGTAGCCGGGCAGGTCCTTGGCATAACTCCAGGTATTCGGCGGATACGGGCCGTTGGCGGCGGTGGCGGTGTCGTCGAACACCGCTTTCAAATATGCGGCCTTGTCGAAGGCGAGGTTGATCGCCTGGCGCACCTCAGGCTTGTCCAGCGGCGGGTGCTGGCTGTTGATGGCGACGAAGGCGGTCATGAACGCCGGCGTCGTGACCACCTTGAGGTTGCCGTCCTTGCCAGCCTCGGCGACGTCCAGCGGTTTGGGTGACAGGGCGACCTGGCACTCGCCGCGCTTGATCTTCTGCAGGCGCACGTTGGCGTCCGGGGTGATGGCGTAGACCAGCGGGTCGACGGACGGCTTGCCGGCAAAGTAGTCGGGGTTGGCGCGATAGCGCACCACGGCGTCCTTCTGGAAACGCTGGAAGACAAACGGGCCGGTGCCCACTGGCTGGCTGTTGAGCTTTTCCGGAGTGTCGGCCTTGAGCAGGGCGTCGGCGTACTCGGCGGAGTAGATCGAGGCGAAGCCCATGCTCAGGGTGGCCAGGAAGGTGGCGTCCGGGTGGGTGAGGGTAAAACGCACGGTGTGCGGTTCGGGGGCCTCGATCAGCTTGATCAGGCTGCCCAGCTGCAACGACTGAGCGTGCGGGTAACCACCTGGGGCAGTCTTGTGCCAGGCGTGGGCCGGGTAGAGCATGCGCTGGAAGCTGAACAGCACGTCATCGGCGTCCAGTTCGCGGGTCGGCTTGAAGTACGGCGTGGTGTGGAACTTCACGCCCGGGCGCAGCTTGAAGTCGTAGATCAGGCCGTCCGGCGACACCGTCCAGCTTTCGGCTAGGCTCGGCACCACCTTGCCAAGCCCCGCGTCGAACTCGACCAGGCGGTTCATCAGCACGTCGGCCGAGGCGTTGGTGGTGGTCAGCGAGTTGTACTGCACCACGTCGAAGCCTTCGGGGCTGGCTTCGGTGCACACGGACAACGGCGCGGCTTGGGCCAAGCCTGCGGCGCACAGGGTGGTGAACAGGAGGGAGAGAGCGGCGGCACGCATGGTGACTCCTTGGCTGGTCGATGTCCCATCTGCCGGTGCAGTCTGGAAAACTCAGGAAATGTCCTACCCTAGTGCGGACATGGGCAAATGACCACACCCTTTCGTATTAATTCGGCGACGGGCGGTCGACAGCTTGCCGACCCAGTCGGTATGCTGCCCCGGCGCGCTCGGCCCGACCAGAAAACTCATCTTCTGTTGTTGTGGCGGAGTCTTTCTGGTATAAAGCAGCGCTCTTTTCTAGGGGCTCGGTCTGTCGCGAAAGCGCACACGGCTGATAAGACCCCCAGGAACACGGCGCCTTGGCGCCATTGACTGAGAGATTAAGCGGCCAACCCATGCCGGGTTGGGCATGTGGTTTTAGAGGGCTGAGGCATGTCGAGAGTCTGTCAAGTTACTGGTAAGGGTCCAGTAACCGGGAACAACATTTCCCACGCAAACAACAAAACCCGTCGTCGTTTCCTGCCAAACCTGCAGCACCACCGTTTCTGGGTTGAGTCCGAGAATCGTTTCGTGCGTCTGCGCGTTTCCGCCAAAGGCATGCGTATCATCGACAAGCGCGGCATCGATGCCGTTCTGGTCGACATCCGCAAAGCTGGCGCCAAGGTTTAAGGGAGAACATCATGCGTGAATTGATCCGTCTGGTATCGAGTGCTGGCACTGGCCACTTCTACACCACCGACAAGAACAAGCGCACCACGCCGGACAAGATCGAGATCAAGAAGTACGATCCGGTCGTTCGTAAGCACGTGGTCTACAAGGAAGCCAAGATCAAGTAATTGATCGGCAACCTGTGAAAAAACCCGCAACCGCAAGGTGGCGGGTTTTTTTATGCCTGCGAATCGGCAATCGCGGGGCAAGCCCGCCCCCACAAGGTTACTTCTGCTCGAACATCACATAGATCTTGCGGCATGGTTCCAGCACCTCCCAGGTGCCCTTGAAGCCGGCCGGGATGACGAAGCGATCGCCGGCACGCAGGGTCTTGGCATTGCCTTCCTGATCGCGCAGCACCGACACGCCCTGGACGATCTCGCAGTACTCGTGCTCGGTGTAGTTCACCGTCCATTGACCCACTTCACCCTCCCAGACACCGGCGGCGAACTGCCCGCAGGGGCTGGAGTAATGATTGTAGACAGCCTGGTCAGGCTCGCCCTTGAGGATTTTTTCCGCCGCGGGGCGATAGCGTTCGGCCTCGGTCAGAACCTGGGCGAAGTCGACGATGCTGGCAATGCTCATGGTGGTTACCCTGTTGTTGTTTAATAAAATGCACATCAGTAGGCTTTTAGGCCATTCGTGTCAAATATATTGATAGTTTCTCCGCCCTGGTTTAGGGTGTCGGATGCCGGTGTGCGTTCGTCACCCGGCCAGAATTTCTGACAGCGCCCGTGAGTCCTCAGTGCGGCGTTGCACCTTAACAAGAGAGGAGTTTCCTATGACCACCCTGACTCGTGCGGACTGGGAACAGCGTGCCCAGCAACTGAAGATCGAAGGCCGCGCCTTCATCAACGGCGAATACACCGATGCCGCATCCGGTGACACCTTCGACTGCCTGAGCCCGGTGGACGGACGCTTCCTGGCCAAGGTCGCCAGCTGCGACCTGGCCGACGCCAACCGCGCTGTGGAGAACGCCCGCGCCGTGTTCGAATCCGGCGCCTGGTCGCGCCTGGCCCCGGCCAAGCGCAAGGCAACCCTGATCCGCTTCGCCGGCCTGCTGCGCCAGCACGTCGAAGAGCTGGCCCTGCTCGAAACCCTCGACATGGGCAAGCCGATCGGTGACTCCTCTACCATCGACATTCCAGGCGCGGCCAACGCCATCCACTGGACTGCCGAAGCCATCGACAAAGTCTACGACGAAGTCGCCCCGACCCCGCATGACCAACTGGGCCTGGTGACCCGCGAGCCAGTGGGCGTGGTGGGTGCCATCGTACCGTGGAACTTCCCGCTGCTGATGGCCTGCTGGAAACTCGGCCCGGCCCTGGCCACCGGCAACTCCATCGTGCTCAAGCCGTCCGAGAAGTCGCCGCTGACCGCCATCCGCATCGCCCAGCTGGCGATCGAGGCCGGCATCCCGAAAGGCGTGCTGAACGTACTGCCAGGCTACGGCCACACCGTGGGCAAAGCCCTGGCCCTGCACATGGACGTCGATACCCTGGTGTTCACCGGCTCCACCAAGATCGCCAAGCAGTTGATGGTCTATGCGGGCGAGTCGAACATGAAGCGTGTCTGGCTGGAAGCCGGTGGCAAGAGCCCGAACATCGTCTTCGCCGACGCCCCTGACCTGCAGGCCGCCGCCGAGGCCGCCGCCAGTGCCATCGCCTTCAACCAGGGCGAAGTGTGCACCGCGGGTTCGCGCCTGCTGGTCGAGCGCTCGATCAAGGACACGTTCCTGCCCATGGTGGTCGAGGCCCTCAAGGCCTGGAAGCCGGGCAACCCGCTGGACCCGGCGACCACCGTCGGTGCGCTGGTCGACACCCAGCAGATGAACACCGTGCTGTCGTACATCGACGCCGGTCACCAGGACGGCGCCAAGCTGCTGGCCGGTGGCAAGCGCACCCTTGAGGAGACCGGTGGCACCTACGTCGAGCCGACCATCTTCGACGGTGTGACCAACGCCATGCGCATCGCCAAGGAAGAAATCTTCGGCCCAGTGCTGTCGGTGATCACCTTCGACACCGCCGAAGAAGCCATCGCCATCGCCAACGACACCCCGTATGGCCTGGCGGCCGGCATCTGGACCTCGGACATCTCCAAGGCCCACAAGACCGCCCGCGCCGTGCGTGCCGGCAGCGTCTGGGTCAACCAGTACGACGGCGGCGACATGACCGCGCCGTTCGGTGGCTTCAAGCAGTCGGGCAATGGCCGTGACAAGTCGCTGCATGCGCTGGAGAAGTACACCGAGCTGAAGGCGACCTGGATCAAGCTGTGATCCGCTGACGTCTCCATCGCGGGCTTGCCCCGCGATGGGCCGGAAACAGCCGGGCCGGTTCACACCGTCCCGGCTTTGTCGTCTCTGTCATACACGATTTGCGCTAAAGGAGGCTGTGATGCGTTGGGGAACCTACTTTGCCGTGCTGGCGGCGGTGCTCAGTGTCGGGCTCGCGCTCGGCGTGAGCATGCCGCTGGTGTCCTTGCGCCTGGAGGCTTGGGGCTACGGTGGGTTCGCCATCGGGGTGATGGCGGCGATGCCGGCGTTGGGTGTGCTGGTTGGCGCCGCCGTGGCCAGCCGCCTGGCGGGCTGGGTCGGCGTTCCAGCAGCGATGCGCCTGTGTTTGTGGGGGGGCGCGCTGTCTATTGGACTGGTGGCGCTGCTGCCGAGCTACCCGCTGTGGTTGCTGCTGCGCCTGATGATCGGCATGTCGCTGACCGTGGTGTTCATCCTTGGTGAAAGCTGGATCAACCAGTTGGTGGTCGAGCAGTGGCGTGGGCGGCTGGTGGCGTTGTACGGCAGCAGCTATGCCTTGAGCCAGTTGGCCGGGCCCATGGTGCTGGGCTTCCTTGGTTCGGACGACGATTTCGGTTTCTGGGCCGCAACCGCTCTGTTGCTGGTTGCGCCCTTGATTCTGCTGGGGCGAGGCGGTGCGCCGACCACCGAGGCGTGCAGCGTCACCTTCCGCGACCTGTTCGGCTTCTGCCGGCGCTTGCCGGTAATTGCCTGGGCCATCGCGCTGTTCGCCGCCTTCGAAGCGATGATTCTCACATTGTTGCCGGTGTATTGCCTGCAGCAGGGCTTTACCACGGAAGTGGCGCTGTTCATGGTCAGTACCGTGGTGGTGGGCGACGCGGTGCTGCAGCTGCCCATTGGCGCGCTGGCCGACCGGATGTCCCGTCGTTCGCTGTTCGGTGGGTGTGCGCTGACCTTGCTGGCCAGCAGCCTGGCGATTCCGCTGCTGCTGCACACGCCGGTGATCTGGCCGTTGTGGGTGCTGTTCGGGGCCAGCGCGGGCGGGTTGTTCACCCTGTCGCTGGTGCTGATCGGCGAGCGGTACCGGGATGACGAACTGGTGCGGGCCAATGCCCATGTGGCTCAGCTGTGGGGCATCGGTTGCCTGATCGGACCGTTGCTGGCCGGGGCGGGCAGCCAGTGGATCAGCGGGCATGCATTGCCGTTGTTGATGGCGGCGGGCGCAGCCGGGTTAGTGGTGTTGATCCGTAGGCGGGGAGCCTTGGAGCCGGTGTCCGCCTGATCGGTTCGCCGGCTCCTGCATGGCAAACGCTGTACCCTGCAGGAGCCGGCTTTGCCGGCGAATGGGCCGGTAGCTACAACATCTTCTCCAACCCGACCGCCTTGCTGATCCAGGCATTGAGCCGCCGCCAGATCCCCCCGGGCTCAGTCACCAGCATGTGCCGCTGGCCATTGTCCTCGGTGGCCCAGACCATCTTCCCACCCACCAGCATCGGCTGGTAGCTCAAGGCTGGCGCCATGCCCTGCACCGCCAGGTCGCGGGTGTATTCGGCCAGTTCCGGGCTGTCCACCAGCACCCCCACCTCGGTGTTCCACAGCACCGAGCGCGGGTCGAAGTTGAACGAGCCGATGAAGGTCTTGCGCCGGTCGAACACCATCGCCTTGCTGTGCAGGCTCGAATCGGAACTGCCGTGGAAACCCAGGCCATGCCGCGGCCGCTTCTCGCCCGGCTGGCGACGCAGCTCGTACAGTTGCACGCCATGTTCGAGCAGGGCGCGCCGGTAGGGCGCGTAGCCACCGTGCACGGCCGGCACGTCGGTGGCTTCCAGCGAGTTGGTCAGCAGCTTGACCGAGGTGCCGGCGTCGGCGCGGCCGGTCAGGTACACCAGGCCCGTCTCACCCGGCACGAAGTAGGCCGAGACCAAGATCAGTTCGCGATGGACGCTGTTCAGGTCCGGCGCCAACTGTCGGCTCAACAGCAACTGCGGGTCGGGCTCATCGTCGGCCAGGACCTTGCTCGGCGCATCCCACAGTGCCTGGCTGTGGGCCCAGATCAGCTCGTTGCGCCACAGCCCCAGGCGCGGCTGGTACTGGTAGTCCATCAGCCGGTCATACAAGGCCTTGCGCTCGATCCGTGCCTTGGCCAGCCAGGTTTCCAGGCGTTGACGGCTGGCGTGCAGGTCGTCGGCGTCGGGCTGGCGCCAGAGGAAGTCGCCGATGGGGCGGCTCAGGGCGCTGTTCCAGTACTGGTCGAAGCTGTGACCGAGTTGCTCGGCCACCGGGCCCACCCCCAGCAGGTCGATGTCGGTGAAGTTGAGGTTGGGCTCGGCGTCGAAGTACTCGTCGCCCAGGTTGCGCCCGCCGACGATGGCCATGCTGTTGTCCGCCAGGAACAACTTGTTGTGCATGCGCCGGTGCTGGCGTGACAGGTTGAACAGCCGGCCCATGGCGCGGGTGGCACCGGTTTCGCGCCCCAGGTGCAGTGGGTTGAACACGCGGATGTGGATATTCGGATGGGCGGCGAGGGTGCCGATCAGGTTGTCGAGGCCGTCGCTGGTGGTGTCGTCGAGCAGGATGCGCACGCGCACGCCGCGGTCGGCGGCGCGCAGCAGCTCGTGGACCAGGGCGCGGGTGCTGAGGCCGTCGTGGACGATGTAGTACTGCAGGTCGATGCTCGCCTGGGCGTTGCGGATCAGCTCGGCACGGGCGCGAAACGCCTCGTTGCTGTTGGGTAGCAGGCGAAAGCCCGAACGCCCGCCATAAGGCGCGGCCTGGCGCAGCACCGAGCGGCCGAACGCCGAGTCGGCCGCCGGCAGGGCCTGGCTGACTTCGCGAGGTGTGTCGAGGCTGGCGCAGCCCGCAAGGCCGAGCAGTAGCGCCAACAGCAGAGGCAGGGCTCGCTGGAGTCTCAAGGGTCGATCGTCCTGTACGGCGGGTGAGCGGTGCGGGGCGGCGCAACGTTACCTGTCGGCGCCTTGCGGATCCAGTAGACGAAGGGCGGTTTCACCGACCTTGCGCACGGCGGCTTCGATCTGCGGCGTGGGCCGCGCGGCGAAGTTCATGCGCAGGCAATGGCGATACTTGCCCGAGGCCGAGAAGATACTGCCGACGGCGATCTGCACCCCCTGCTCCAGTAAAGCGCGGTTCAGGCGCAGCGTGTCGAAACTTTCCGGCAACTCCACCCACAGCATGAAGCCACCCTGGGGGCGGCTGGCGCGGGTGCCGGGCGGGAAGTAGCGGGCCACCCAGTCGCACATCTGGTCGCGGCCGCGCTGGTACTGGCTGCGCATGCGCCGCAGGTGCGGCTGGTAATGGCCTTCGGCGATGAAATCGGCGATGGCCAGTTGCGGTTGGCAGGCGGTGCTGCCGGTGCTGATGTATTTCATGTGCAGCACCCGCTCCAGATAGCGCCCCGGCGCCACCCAGCCGACCCGCAGGCCAGGGGCGAGGGTCTTGGAGAACGAGCTGCAGAGCAGCACGCGACCATCGTCGTCGAACGACTTGATGGTGCGTGGGCGTGGGTAGGTGTACGCGAGATCGCCGTACACGTCGTCCTCGAGAATGGCCACGTCGTAGCGTTGGGCGAGGGTCAGCAGGGCCTGCTTGCGCGCCTCGGGCATGATGTAACCGAGGGGATTGTTGCAGTTGGGGGTGATCTGGATGAGCTTGATCGGCCACTGCTCGAGGGCCAGTTCCAGGGCCTCCAGGCTGATGCCGGTAATCGGGTCGGTGGGGATCTCCAGGGCTTTCATGCCCAGGCCCTTGAGCGTCTGCATGGCGCCGTGGAAGCTGGGCGAATCGACCGCGACGATGTCGCCGGGCTGGCAGACGGCGCGGATGCTGCATGACAGCGCCTCGTGGCAGCCGGTGGTCACCACCAGGTCGCTCGGCCCCAGGCGGCAGCCGGAGTCGAGCATCAGGCGGGCGATCTGTTCGCGCAGGTGGGCGTTGCCGTGGATGTTGTCGTAGTACAAGCCGGGCATGTCCATGCGCCGGCTGATCTGCGCCAGGCTGCGCAGCAGCGGCTTGAGCGTGGGGCTGGCGACGTCGGGCATGCCACGGCCGAGCTGGATCACGTCGGGGCGCGGCGTGGCACGCACCAGTTCCAGCACCTGCTCCCACTGGGAGATATCCACAGGTCGCTGGACGGGGCGGCTGATATCGGGCAGGGCCGGGAGGTTGCGGTCCTCGGCGACGAAGTAACCGGACTTGGGCCGTGGTGACACCAGGCCGTTGTCCTCCAGCAGGCGGTAGGCCTGCTGCACGGTGCTCAGGCTGACGCCGTGCTCGACGCTCAGGGTGCGTACCGAGGGCAGGCGCTGGCCGGGGCGGTACAGGCCCTGTTCGATGCGGGCGCCGAGCAACTCGGCCAGGTTGAGGTAGAGGGTCACGGCATACTCCTGGGGTTCTGTGTGGGTGCTGACCAGTACAGATCGCGCAAAAATACGCCATTCAGCCCGCTTCTCGCCAATTCTGTATGGGAATAATAAGCCGTCTTTGAGTCTGTATTGTCGACGGCGTGAGCGCGCATGCTTGTTCCACGGTAACCACTGATCGGGAGATCGCAGCGATGAGCGGCTTGAGTGATGTGCGCGTGCAACTGTTGGCCAAGGAACTGGAGGAGGGGGGGCGAACCAAAGTCTACAACCCATCCACTGGCTTGAGTCACTGGGGCCTGATGCTGCATCGCTGGCGCACCCGCAAGGCCCTGTTGGAACTGGATGCCCGCCAACTGCGCGACATCGGGTTGACCTGGGAACAGGCCCGCGAGGAGGGGTGCAAGCCGTTCTGGCGGGAGTGAATGGAGCCTGTTCGCCGGCTTGCCGGCGAACGGGGTCGACTCAGGCCAATTCTTTGAGCCGGTACCAGAGCATCCCCAACGCCAACAACGGTGAACGCAGCAGCTTACCGCCCGGGAAGGTGGTGTGCGGCACCTTGGCGAACAGGTCGAAGCGCCCGCTCTGCTGGCCGCAGATAGCCTCGCCGAGCAGCCGCCCGGCCAGGTGGGTGGCGTTGACGCCATGGCCGGCGTAGGCCTGGGCGTAATAGACGTTGGGCTGGCCGGTGAGGCGGCCGATCTGCGGCAGGCGGTTGGCGCCGATGCCGATCATGCCGCCCCACTGGTAGTCGATGCGCACGTCGGCCAGTTGCGGGAACACCTTGAGCATCTTCGGCCGCATGTAGGCGGCGATGTCCTTCGGGTCGCGCCCGGAATAGTGGCAGGCACCGCCGAACAACAGGCGGTGGTCGGCGGACAGGCGGTAGTAATCCAGGGCCACGCGCTGGTCGCACACCGCCATGTTCTGCGGCAGCAGCTGGCGCGCGCGCTCCTCGCCCAGCGGCTCGGTGGCAATGATATAGCTGCCGGCGGGCAGCACCTTGCCGCCCAGCTCGCGGTTGAGGTCGTTGTGGTAGGCGTTGCAGCACAGCACCAGGGCCTTGGCGCGCACCCGGCCTTGCGCGGTGTGCACCTTCACTTCCGGGCCGTACTCGATGCGGGTGACTTCCGACTGCTCGAACAGGCGCACGCCCAGGCGGCTGGCCACGGCGGCTTCGCCCAGCGCCAGGTTGAGCGGGTGCAGGTGGCCCGAGCCCATGTCGACCAGGCCGCCGACATAGCGGTCTGAACCCACCACCGAATGCATGTCGCCGGGCTGCACCAGGCGCAGTTCGTGGCGGTAGCCCAGGTTGCGCAGGGTCTCGGCTTCCTCGGCGAAGCCTTCCAGCTCGCCGGGCTTGTTGGCCAGGTCGCAATAACCCCAGGTCAGGTCGCAGTCGATGCCGTGGCGCTCGACGCGGTCGCGGACGATTTCCACCGCTTCCAGGCCCATCAGCTTGAGGCTGCGCACACCATCCTCGCCGATCACCGGGAGGAACTGCTCCAGGCCATGGCCGACACCGCGGATCAGTTGCCCACCGTTGCGCCCGCTGGCGCCCCAACCAAGCTTGCGGGCTTCGAGGAGGATGACCGACAGGCCGCGCTCGGCCAGTTCGATAGCGGTGTTCAGGCCCGAGTAGCCGCCGCCGACGATGCACACGTCGGCGCTGTGCTCGCCTTGCAGGAAGGCGTGGTCGGGGTGTGGCGCGCTGCTGGCGGCGTAGTAGGAGGCGGCGTGCTGCGCGCAGTGGACCATGGTTGATTCCTGGGTTGAGGCGAATGGGGGAGGATAGGCAAATGGCCTGTTCGCCGGCAAGCCGGCGAATACAAGGAACCGAGCTGCGCACGGCCCTGGAGGAGCCGGCTTGCCGGCGAATGGGCCTATAATCCACCCCACCTCTTCAAGACGCACCGCCATGTCCTGCAACCGCCACAAGATCCACTTCCTGCGTGAACTCATTCCTTCGTTCGAGTGCGAGCCCGGCTGCCATGACTGCTGTGGCCCGGTCACTACGTCCACAGAGGAGATGGCCCGCCTGCCGCGCAAGACCCAGGCCGAGCAGGAGGCCGCCCTGGAGCGCCTGGACTGCGTGCACCTGGGCCCGAACGGCTGCACGGTCTATGAAGAACGCCCGATGATCTGCCGCCTGTTCGGCACCACCCCGCGCCTGGCCTGCCCTCGCGGTCGCGGCCCGGCGCAGCCGATCGAGCCCGAGGCCGAGCAACTGGTCCATCAGTTCATCGCCACGACCCGTCAGGTGCTGGTCTGACGCTTCAGTCCGGAATCGGCAGGCACAGACTCTCTTTGACTTCTTCCATCACGATGTAGCTCTTCGACTCGCGCACATGCGGCAGCTTGAGCAGGATGTCGCCGAGCAGCTTGCGGTACGACGCCATCTCCGAGATCCGCGCCTTCACCAGGTAGTCGAAGTCGCCCGACACCAGGTGGCACTCCAGCACATGGGGCAGCTTGAGCACCGCGCGGCGGAACTCCTCGAACGTGTCGCCGGACTTGTAGTCCAGGCTGATCTCGACGAACACCAGCAGGCTGCCCTTGAGGTGCTGCGGGTTGAGGCGGGCGTTGTAGCCCATGATGATCCCCTCGCGTTCCAGGCGGCGTACGCGCTCGGTGCAGGGGGTGGTGGACAGCCCGACCTTCTCGCCCAGTTCAGTGAAGGAGATCCGGCCGTCATTCTGCAGGATCCGCAGGATGTTGCGGTCGATCTTATCCAGTTCACGTTTGCTCTGGTGCTGGGTTCTCATAGGGGATGCCCCTCCGTCAAAGGCGATATTGCCGAGAATTCTCGCCAAATATAGGCGCTTATATAGTGAATAGCACTGGTCGGAGATTCTTATACTGCGCGCATCCATGCCATATCAACAAAAGTCTGCGGCAAGCCGCGTGCGAGGGATAAACAATGCGAGTTCTGGTACTTGGTAGCGGTGTGATTGGTACCGCCAGTGCCTACTATCTGGCCCGGCAAGGTTTCGAGGTCACGGTGGTCGATCGTCAACCGGCGGTGGCCATGGAAACCAGCTTCGCCAACGCAGGCCAGATCTCGCCTGGCTATGCCTCGCCCTGGGCCGCCCCAGGCGTGCCGCTCAAGGCCATCAAGTGGCTGCTCGAGCGCCATGCGCCCCTCGCCATCAAGCTGACCGGCGACGTCGACCAGTACCTGTGGATGGCGCAGATGCTGCGCAACTGCACCGCCAGCCGCTACGCGGTGAACAAGGAACGCATGGTGCGCCTGTCCGAGTACAGCCGCGACTGCCTCGACGAACTGCGCGCCGAAACCGGCATCGCCTACGAAAGCCGTAGCCTGGGTACTACCCAGCTGTTCCGCACCCAGGCGCAGCTGGATGCCGCAGCCAAGGATATCGCCGTGCTGGAGCAGTCCGGCGTACCTTACGAGTTGCTTGACCGCGACGGCATCGCCCGCGTTGAACCGGCCCTGGACAGCGTGAAAGGTATCCTCGCCGGTGCCTTGCGCCTGCCCAACGATCAGACCGGCGATTGCCAGCTGTTCACCACCAAGCTCGCCGACATGGCCATCAAGCTGGGCGTCGAGTTCCGCTTCGGCCAGGACATCCAGCGCCTGGACTTCGCCGGCGACCGCATCAACGGCGTGTGGATCGACGGCAAGCTGGAAACCGCCGACCGCTACGTGCTGGCCCTGGGCAGCTACTCGCCGCAAATGCTCAAGCCGCTGGGCATCAAGGCCCCGGTGTACCCGCTCAAGGGTTACTCGCTGACCGTGCCGATCACCAACGGTGACATGGCGCCGACCTCGACCATCCTGGACGAAACCTACAAAGTCGCCATCACCCGTTTCGACAACCGCATCCGTGTTGGCGGCATGGCCGAAATCGCCGGTTTTGACCTGTCGCTGAACCCGCGTCGGCGCGAAACGCTGGAGATGATCGTCAACGACCTTTATCCTCGCGGCGGCGACCTGAGCCAAGCCAGCTTCTGGACCGGCCTGCGCCCGGCCACCCCGGACGGTACCCCGATCGTCGGTGCTACCGCGTTCCGTAACCTGTTCCTCAACACCGGTCACGGCACCCTGGGTTGGACCATGGCCTGCGGTTCCGGTCGCCTGCTGGCGGACCTGATTGCGCGCAAGAAGCCGCAGATCAGCGCCGAAGGCCTGGACATCTCGCGTTATGGCAACAGCCGCGAGATTGCCAAGCACGGGCAGAGCGCGCCGGTTCATCAGCAATAAGGCGCCTGTAACGGCCTCTTCGCGGCTGAAGCCGCTCCTACAGCCGCGAAGCAACCAACACTGTTCCCTCACCCCGGCGCGGTGGGTACCTACCCCCCATCTGCCGCACCGGGGCTTTACCGATAACCAGAACTGCCAGAAGGCTGCCGCCATGCGTCCCGCCCGTGCCCTGATCGATCTCCAAGCCCTCCGTCACAACTACCGCCTGGCCCGTGAACTGACCGGCGCCAAGGCCCTCGCCGTGGTCAAGGCCGACGCCTATGGCCATGGCGCGGTGCGTTGCGCCCTGGCCCTGGAGGCCGACGCCGATGGCTTCGCCGTGGCCTGCATCGAGGAGGCGCTGGAGCTGCGCGCGGCGGGCATCAAGGCGCCAGTGCTGTTGCTCGAGGGCTTCTTCGAGGCCAGCGAGCTGGCGCTGATCGCCGAGCACGACCTGTGGTGCGTGGTGCATTCGCTGTGGCAGCTGGACGCCATCGAGAAAACCCCGCTGCGTAAGCCGCTGACCATCTGGCTGAAGATGGACACTGGCATGCACCGGGTCGGCGTGCACCCGAAGGACTACCAGGACGCCTACCAGCGCCTGCTGGCCAGCGGCAAGGTGTCGCGCATCGTGCTGATGAGCCACTTCGCCCGCGCCGATGAACTCGACGCCGCCGCCACCGAGCAACAGGTGGCGGTGTTCGAGGCGGCCCGCCAGGGCCTGAGCGCCGAGTGCAGCTTGCGCAACTCACCGGCGGTGCTGGGTTGGCCGAACATCAAGAGCGACTGGGTGCGCCCGGGCATCATGCTGTACGGCGCCACGCCCTTCGAGGTGGAGCAGGCCGAGGCGGCCCGTCTGCAGCCGGTGATGACCCTGCAATCGCGCATCATCAGCGTGCGTGAACTGCCAGCCGGCGAGCCGGTGGGTTACGGCGCCAAGTTCATCAGCCCGCGCCCGACCCGGGTCGGCGTGGTCGCCATGGGCTATGCCGATGGCTATCCGCGCCAGGCACCCACCGGTACGCCAGTGGTGGTGGCTGGCAAGCGCACCCAGTTGATCGGCCGGGTGTCGATGGACATGCTCTGCGTCGATCTCACCGAAGTGCCCGAGGCCACCGTCGGCAGCCCGGTCGAGCTGTGGGGCAAGCAGGTACTGGCCAGCGACGTGGCGATGCAGGCCGGCACCATTCCCTACCAGATCTTCTGCAATCTCAAGCGCGTGCCACTGGACTATATCGGCGAATAAGGCGCCGAAGCGGACAGGCTGCGGGGCGGTGTGTTGTAAATACTGAACGGCATTGCCATCATATCGTTCACACTTCCCCCACCTCGACCGTTTCTGGAGGCGCACGCTTTGGACGTCGGTGAACGACTGCAAGCCATCCGCAAGCTCAAGGGCTTGTCCCAGCGCGAACTCGCCAAGCGCGCGGGCGTGACCAACAGCACCATCTCGATGATCGAGAAGAACAGCGTGAGCCCGTCGATCAGCTCCCTGCGCAAGGTGCTCAGCGGCATCCCCATGTCCATGGTCGAGTTCTTCTCGGTCGAGCTGGCACCCGAGAGCCCGACCCAGATCGTCTACAAGGCCCATGAGCTGATCGACATCTCCGACGGCGCCGTGACCATGAAGCTGGTGGGCAAGTCGCACCCCAACCGGGCCATCGCCTTCCTCAACGAGGTGTATCCGCCCGGCGCCGACACCGGCGAGGAGATGCTCACCCACGACGGTGAGGAAACCGGCATCCTGCTCGAAGGCCGCCTGGAACTGGTGGTCGGTACCGAGACATTCATTCTCGAGGCCGGCGACAGCTACTACTTCGAGAGCACCCGCCCGCACCGTTTCCGCAACCCGTTCGAAGAACCGGCACGGCTGATCAGCGCGGCGACCCCGTCGAACTTTTGATCCAGCGCAGTGCATTGATTCGCCAATACCCTTTCCCCGAGTGTGGTCGTTCCACGCTTTCAGGAGTGCCGCTATACTTTTCAACGCTCGCAATTCCGTGGCCGCGGGCGTGATTAGCCACCATGAGGGTGTTCGCGTGAACCAAATCAAGAAGATGCTGGCCATACCAGCAGCCGTTTTCGCCCTTTGGGCAATCAATGCAAACGCTACGACCAACGATGAAATCGCCAAGCGCCTGGCACCGGTAGGCCAGGTGTGCGTCCAGGGCCAGGAGTGCAAGGGCATGGAAGTGGCCGCCACAGCCGGCGGCGGTGGTGCCAAGACACCGGATGACATCATCGCCAAGCACTGCAATGCATGTCATGGCAGCGGCCTGCTGGGTGCGCCGAAGATCGGCGACACCGCGGCCTGGAAAGAGCGCGCCGACCACCAGGGCGGCCTCGACGGCATCCTGGCCAAGGCCATTACCGGGATCAACGCCATGCCACCGAAAGGCACCTGTGCGGACTGCTCGGACGATGACCTCAAAGGTGCAATCAAGAAGATGTCCGGCCTGTGAGCCAAGCCTGATTCCAGCAAAGCCCGCCTTTCATGGCGGGCTTTGTTTTGTGGGCTGCCACAGGTAGGAGCCGGCGTGCCGGCGAAAGGGCCGGTGCAGGCAACCAATGGTCTAAGGTTCATGTCCAACCCCTGAACCCGCAGATCGCCCTGGAGGCCCCGATGCAGTGCTGTCCCATCGACCAGGCAGTGGACGAGGTCCTGAGTCGCCTGCCCGCTCATATCCACATGGGCCTGCCCCTGGGCCTTGGCAAACCCAACGCCTTCGTCAACGCGCTCTATGCACGGGTGCGTGAGCTGCCCGAGCGCCATCTGACGATCTATACCGCTCTGTCCCTCGGCCGCCCGCCCCTTGGCGACGGCTTGCAGCGGTGCTTCCTCGAACCCTTCGTCGAGCGCGTGTTCGCCGACTACGAGGAGCTCACCTACCTCGCCGACCTGCGCAATGACCAACTGCCGTCGAACATCCGCGTCGAGCAGTTCTTCATGCAGCCCGGCAGCCTGCTGCACAGCGAAACCGCGCAGCAGGACTACATCAGCAGCAACTACAGCCATGCCGCTCGCGACATCAATGCCAAGGGCCTGAACCTGATTGCCCAGTTGGTGGCGGCCACGCCCGAGCGTCCTGACCACCTGAGCCTGGCCTGCAACCCCGACATCACCCTCGACCTGCTGCCGATGATCGCGCGGCGCCGGGCTGCGGGCGAAACCATTCTGGTGCTGGGGCAGGTCCACGACGAACTGCCCTACATGCCCGGCGATTCGGAGCTGGGCCTGGAGCAGTTCGACCTGTTGATCGACCAGCCAGAACGGCGCCGGTTGTTCTCCACGCCGAACATGCCGGTGAACACCCAGGACCATTGCATCGGCCTGTACGCCAGCACCCTGGTGCGCGACGGCGGTACCCTGCAGATCGGCATCGGCGCCATGGGCGATGCAGTGACCGCCGCGTTGCTGGCGCGCCAGGGCGACAACGAAGCCTATCGTGCGCTGCTCGACGAACTGGATCTTGGCCCATGGCAGGCGCTGACCGAGCGGGAAGGGGGCCTGGATACGTTCGCCCAGGGGCTGTACGGCTGCAGCGAGATGTTCGTCAATGGCCTGCTGGCCCTGGCCGAGGCCGGCGTGGTGCGCCGCCCGGCGGATGAGCAGGGCGTGCTGATCCACGGCGGCTTCTTCCTCGGCCCTCAGTCCTTCTACCAGCGCTTGCGCGAGATGCCGCTGGAGCACCGCGCGCGTTTCGCCATGACTGCCATCAGCTTCATCAACGAGCTCTACGGCCAGGAAGGCCTAAAGCGCCGCCAGCGCCGCGATGCTCGTTTCATCAACACGGTGTTCGGCATGACCCTGCTCGGTGCCGGGGTAGCCGACCAGCTGGAGGACGGGCGGGTGCTCAGCGGTGTCGGCGGGCAGTACAACTTCGTCGCCCAGGGCCACGCGCTGGAGGGCGGGCGCTCGATCCTGCTGTTGCGCAGCTGGCGCGAGGCGGGCGGCGAGGTCACTTCGAACCTGTTCTGGACCTACGGCCACTGCACCATCCCACGCCACCTGCGCGATATCGTGGTGACCGAATACGGCATCGCCGACCTGCGCGGGCAGACTGACAGCGAGGTGATCGCGCGGTTGCTGGCGATCAGCGATTCACGGTTCCAAGGCGAGTTGATGGCGCATGCCAAGGCAGCAGGCAAGCTGGCCAAGGATTTCAGGCTGGATACGCGCTACGCCGACAACACACCCGAGCGCCTGGAGGCGATTCGCGCGCGGCATCCACGGTTGTTCCCGGAGTATCCGCTGGGCAGCGATTTCACGGCTGAAGAGCGCGACCTGCTGCGGGCGCTGAACTGGCTCAAGCGCAAGTTCACGTTGAGCGAGGTGCTGGGGCTGGGCAAGGCGGCGCTGGACGCACCGGCGCCCGAAGTCTATGCGGCGCAGTTGGCGCGCATGGGGCTGGGTGAGCCGCAGGGGCTGAAGGAGGAGTTGTACCAGCGGTTGTTGCTGGCAGGATTGCAGGCGACCCGGTGATTGCCGGGGCTGCTGCGCAGCCCATCGCCAGCAAGGCTGGCTCCTACAGGGGTATGCGTTCACTTGTAGGAGCCAGCCTTGCTGGCGAAGAGGCCGGAACAGGCGACATCACTCGATGAAGGTCACCACGCCGCCTTCCAGCGACTTGACCCGGGCCAGCGACTCGACGCGATAGCCCTGGCTGTCCAGCTCGGCGCGGCCGCCCTGGAACGACTTCTCGATGACGATGCCCAGGCCGGCCACGGTGGCGCCGGCCTGCTTGATGATCGAGATCAGCGCCTGCGAGGCTTTGCCGTTGGCCAGGAAGTCGTCGATCACCAGCACGCGGTCGCTGCTGTTGAGGTGACGCGGCGAGATGGCCACGGTGTTCTCGGTCTGCTTGGTGAAGGAGTACACCGAGGCGGTCAGCAGGTTCTCGGTCAGGGTCAGCGACTGGTGCTTGCGGGCGAAGATCACTGGCACGCCGAGCTTCAGGCCGGTCATCACCGCCGGGGCGATGCCCGAGGCTTCGATGGTGACGATCTTGGTCACACCGGAGTCGGCGAACAGGCGGGCGAACTCGTCACCGATCAGCTGCATCAGCGCCGGGTCGATCTGGTGGTTGAGAAACGCATCGACTTTCAGGACCTGATCGGAAAGCACGATGCCTTCTTCGCGAATCTTCTGCTGCAGTGCTTCCACTGTGTATCTCCGATGTAACAAAGGTGGCCGCAAACAGCGGCAAAGTTAAAGAGTAATGGTTGGTCAGCGTTTGAGCATTGCCCGGATATCGGCCAGGGCGTTGTTGCCGCGCGCGGCTTTCACTTCCACGGGCGCATCGTCCAGGCCTTCCCAGGCCAGGTCGTCCGGCGGCAGTTCGTCGAGGAACCGGCTGGGGGTGCAGTCGATGATCTCGCCGTACTGCTTGCGCTTGGCGGCGAAGGTGAAGGCCAGGGTCTGGCGCGCGCGGGTGATGCCCACGTAGGCCAGGCGGCGTTCCTCTTCGATGGTATCGGCCTCGATGCTCGAGCGGTGGGGGAGGATTTCCTCCTCCATGCCCATGATGAACACGTAGGGGAATTCCAGGCCCTTTGAGGCGTGCAGGGTCATCATCTGCACGCCCTCGGCGTTCTCTTCCTCTTCCTGCTGGCGCTCGAGCATGTCGCGTAGCACCAGCTTGCCGATGGCATCCTCGATGGTCATGTCACCCTCTTCATCCTTCTCGAGGGTGTTCTTCAGCGCTTCGACCAGGAACCAGACGTTGCTGATGCGGAACTCCGCGGCCTTGTCGCTGGCGGTCTGCTGGCGGATCCAGTTCTCGTAGTCGATGTCGCGGATCATCTCGTGCAGCGCGGCGATCGGGTCTTCCAGGGCGACCTTGTGGCGCACCCCGTCCAGCCAGTGCTTGAAGCGTTGCAGGCGCTCGGTGTAGCGGGCGTCCAGGTGCTCGCCCAGGCCCAGCTCCTCGCTGGCGGCGTACATCGAGATGCCGCGCTCGGTGGCGTAGTTGCCGAGCTTCTCCAGGGTGGTCGAGCCGATCTCGCGGCGCGGCACGTTGATCACCCGCAGGTAGGCGTTGTCGTCGTCCGGGTTCACCAGCAGGCGCAGGTAGGCCATCAGGTCCTTGACCTCCTGGCGGCCGAAGAAGCTGTTGCCGCCGGACAGGCGGTACGGCACCTGGTGGTGCTGCAGCTTCAGCTCGATCAACTTGGCCTGGTAGTTGCCCCGGTAGAGGATGGCGAAGTCGCTGTACGGGCGGTTGGTGCGCAGGTGCAGGGTGAGGATTTCCATGGCCACGCGTTCGGCCTCGGCTTCCTCGTTCTTGCAACGGATCACACGGATCTCGTCGCCGACGCCCATCTCGCTCCACAGCTCCTTCTCGAAGGCGTGGGGGTTGTTGGCGATCAGCACGTTGGCGCAGCGCAGGATGCGGCTGGTGGAGCGGTAGTTCTGCTCGAGCATGACGATCTTCAGGGAGGGGTAGTCCTCCTTGAGCAGCATCAGGTTTTCCGGGCGGGCGCCGCGCCAGGCATAGATCGACTGGTCGTCGTCGCCCACCACGGTGAACTGGTTGCGCATGCCGATCAGCATCTTCACCAGCAGGTACTGGCTGGCGTTGGTGTCCTGGTATTCGTCCACCAGCAGGTAGCGCACGCGGTTCTGCCAGCGCTCGAGCACCTCGGGGTGCTCCTGGAACAGCTTGACCGGTTGCAGGATCAGGTCGTCGAAGTCCACCGCGTTGAACGCTTTGAGCGTGCGCTGGTAGTGGGTGTAGACGATGGCCGCGGTCTGCTCGCGCGGGTTGCGCGCCTTTTCCAGGGCTTCAGGAGGCAGGATCAGGTCGTTCTTCCAGGCACCGATCATGTTCTTGATCTCGTCGATGCCGTCGTCGCCGGAGTATTCCTTCTGCATGATGTCCGACAGCAGCGCCTTGATGTCGGATTCGTCGAAGATCGAGAAGCCCGGCTTGTAGCCCAGGCGCTCGTGCTCCTTGCGGATGATGTTCAGCCCCAGGTTGTGGAAGGTGCACACCGTCAGGCCCCGGCCTTCCCCTGGGCGCAGCAGGGTGCCGACCCGCTCCTTCATCTCGCGCGCGGCCTTGTTCGTGAACGTCATCGCCACGATGTACTGGGCGCGGATGCCGCAGTTCTGGATGAGGTGGGCAATCTTGCGTGTGATTACGCTGGTCTTGCCCGAGCCTGCACCGGCAAGCACCAAAAGAGGGCCGCCGACGTAGTCACGGGCTTCCTGTTGCCGGGGATTGAGTCGGGACATGCTAGAAACCGGGGGTCGCCAGAAAATAGCCGCGCATTCTAACAGGCCTCGCGCGGTTGTGGCGCGACCGTCTGACGTGTGAGTCAATGTTTTCTCATGGCCTTTTTCGCCGCCAGTGGCTGCCGATCCTTTCGCAAATCCCCGAAATCCCGTTTGCCGGTTGCGCGGGTTTCGCGCAGGATGCACGTCAAAATACGTCGGGTTAGCCGCCAGGGAATGGCAATGACTAAAAGTGAAAATCATTTTCACTTGGATGCGGTAGGATACGCCGCGCCCGTCGATTCACCGCCACGTCTAAGGAGCCCGCTTGTCCACGCCTGCCGAACCTCTGCGTTTGCTGCTGTTGGCCGATGAGCCGGAATGGGCCGCGCGTCTGCGCGCGTGCCTGCAGCCGCTGGACGGTGCCGCGGTGCTGCTGACCGCGCCCAACTGGGCGGCGGTCGACAGCCTGTTCGCCAACGACCGCCAGGCCGTGGTGCTGGCCACCCCAGCGCTGCAACCGGCGCCGGGGCGCTGCGAGCTGCCGACCATCCTGCTGCTGGAGGAAGAGCCGGCCACTTCGCCGGTGGGGGTCAGCGACTGGCTGGTGCTGGCGCAACTGAGTAGCGATACCCTGCGCCGCTCTCTGCGCCATGTGCGTGAGCGTGGGGTGCTGGTGGCGACCCTGCAACGCTTGGCCGAGCAGGACCCGTTGACCGGCATCGCCAACCGGCAAGGTTTCCAGGCCCTGCTTACCGCGCGGCTGGCGGAGAACGACGGCCGTGGCCTGGCCCTGGGCCACCTCGACCTGGACAACTTCCGTCACGTCAACGACGCCTTGGGCCACCAGGGTGGTGATCGCTTGATCCTGCAGGTGGTGGCGCGGCTGAAGGCACAGCTGGCTGCCGGCGACCAGTTGGCGCGGCTGGGCAGTGACGAGTTCGCCCTGCTGATCGACACCCGCCGCGATGCCAACCGCGCCGAGTGGATGGCCGAGCGGATTGTCGAAGCGCTGACCGAGCCCTACTGGATCGACGGCGAGAGCCTGCTGCTCGGCTGCAGCCTGGGCATCGCCCATGCCCGCGCCCAGGCGGGTGCCGACCCGTTGATGTGGCACGCGCATATCGCCATGCGTCAGGCCAAGGGTAGCCAGGGCTGCACCTTCCACGTGTTCAACGAGCGCATCAACCGCAACGCCCGCAGCCTCGCCGACCTGGAAAGCGAACTGCGCCGCGCCCTGCGCCGCGACGAACTGGAGCTGCACTACCAGCCACGCCTGAATCTTGCTGACGGCCGTATTGTCGGCCTCGAGGCGCTGGTGCGCTGGAACCACCCGGAACGTGGCCTGCTGGCCCCCAGCGAGTTCGTCCCACTGGCTGAGCAGAGTGGGCTGATCGTGCCGCTGGGCTACTGGGTGATTTCCCGCGCCCTGAGCGACATGCAGGCCCTGCGCGAACGCGGCCTGGCGCCACTGCACATGGCGGTCAACCTGAGCTTCCGCCAGTTCCAGGACAGCCAGTTGCTGGCCACCCTGAGCCGGCTGATCGTCGAGCATGGCGTCGATGCGCGCTGGCTGGAGTTCGAACTCACCGAAACCGCAGTGATGCGCCGCAACGAGCTGGTGCGCCAGACCATGGACGCCCTCGGTCGCCTGGGCGTGCGCTTCTCGCTGGACGACTTTGGCACCGGCTTCTCTTCGTTCGTGCACCTGAACAGCCTGCCGATCACCCTGCTCAAGGTGGACCGCAGCTTCGTCGGTGGCATGGAGCAGCGCGAAGAGAACCGCAAGCTGGTGCACGCGATGATCAACCTGGCGCACAACCTCAACCTGGAGGTGGTGGCCGAGGGTGTGGAAAGCGAGGAGCAGATGGCGCTGCTGCGTGCGTTCGGCTGTGACCAAGTGCAGGGGTTCCTGGTCAGCCGGCCGTTACCGGTGGCGGCGTTGATCGAGTACCTGTCGCAGGCACCGCAGCCGCGCCTGCTGGACGTCCTGTAGGAGCGGCTTCAGCCGCGATCACCCGCAAAGCGGGTGCCTACACCGCGTGGCCCCTATCGCGGCTGAAGCCGCGCCTACAGGTGCGCGGGGACGGCCGCTTTCGCGCTAACCCCCGCCTTGCCGATCATCCGCTTCATCCGCCATTCAAAGCCGAACGTCAGCGCCACTGACGCGCAGGCCAGCCCCAACGCCAGGCCCCACCAGATACCCGGCGCGCCACCGCCGAGTGTGAAAGCGAACAGCCAGGCGCACGGCGCGCCCACCAGCCAGTAGCACACCGCACCGATGAGGAAGGTGGTGCGGGCGTCCTTCAAGCCTCGGATCGAGCCCATGGCGATGGTCTGCACGCCATCGAACAGCTCGAACCACGCCGCGACCATCACCAGTTGCACCGCCAGCTGGAAAATCGGCGCGAAAGCAGGGTCTTGGCGATTCACCAGCAAGGCCACCAGCTCGTTCGGCAGCACCAGGAACAACACGGCGAAGCCGAGCATCAGCGACGCACCGAAACCGATTCCCACCCGCCCGGCGCTGCGTGCGGCGAGCAGGTTGCCGGCGCCGTAGTACAGGCCAACGCGCATGGTCACGGCGTACGAAAGCCCTGTTGGCACCATGAACGCGGTCGAGACGATCTGCAGGGCAATCTGGTGCGCCGCCAACTGCGTGCTGCCGAGCACACCCATGCACAGGGCGGCGAAGGCGAACAGCCCGACCTCGACCATGTAGGTACCGCCGATCGGCAGGCCCAGGCGCCACAGCTCGCGCAGCGCCGGCAGCGAAGGCCGCGACAGCCCCTTGCGCAGCGGGTAGGCGGCATAGGCCTTGTGCCAGCGGATGTACAGCGCCAGGGCGATGGCCATGCCCAGCGACACCAGCGCGGTGACCAGGCCGATACCCATCAGGCCCAGCTTGGGCAGGCCGAACATGCCTTCGATGAGCGCATGGTTGAGCAGGTAGTTGAGCACCGTGCCAGCCAGGCTGATGACCATCACCGGCGTCGAGCGGCCCAGGGCACTGGTGAAGCCGCGCAGGGCCATGAAGGTCATGTAGCTGGGCAGGGCCAGCGGCAGCAGGGTGAGGAACTGCATGGCCGCGTCGACGTTTTCCGGCTTCTGGCCAGACAGCAGCAGCGCGGGCTTGAGGTTCCACAGCACCAGCGCCGAGACCACGGCCAGGCCCCAGGCCAGCCACAGGCCGCTTTGTGCCAGGCGCGTGGCGCCCTCGATGTCGTTGGCGCCCTTGCGGATCGCCACCAAGGTGCCGACGGCGGCGATCACCCCCAGGCAGAAGATCGACACGAACGAATAGCTCGCCGCGCCCAGGCCGCCGCCGGCCAAGGCTTGCGGGCTGATGCGGGCCATCATCAAGGTGTCGGTCAGCACCATCAGCATGTGCGCCAGCTGCGAGGCGATCAGTGGCCCGGCCAGGCGCAGGAGAGCCTTGAGTTCGGTGGTGGGCGCGACATGCATGGGGCGATCCTTCTTGATGATCCTGTTGAGCGAAGGGTCGATTCTGAGGCTTCGGTCAGCTTTGCACAAAAGGATAAAAGCGATCATTGCCATGAGTTTGACTCATGCCTGTATGATCCGGCATTGCCTTCTCGGCCCCGCATGACAGGTGCGCCATGTCTCGCCAGCTCCCTCCGCTCTATGCGCTGCGTGCATTCGAAGCCGCAGCCCGGCTGAGTTCCTTCACCCGCGCCGGTGAAGAGCTGTCAATCACCCAGAGCGCCGTCAGCCGGCATATCCGTACCCTTGAAGAGCACTTCGCCTGCCGCCTGTTCGTGCGCAGCGGGCGCAGCCTGCAACTGACCGAGGCGGCGCGCATGCTGCTGCCCGGCGTGCGTGACGGCTTTGCCGCCTTGGAGCGGGCTTGTGACGCCTTGCGTGGGGAGGACGACATCCTGCGCATGAAGGCGCCGTCCACCCTCACCATGCGCTGGCTGCTGGCGCGCTTGAGCCGTTTCCGGCATCTGCAACCGGGCAACGAAGTGCAACTGACCAGCGCCTGGATGGACGTCGACCATGTGGACTTCAACCAGGAACCGTTCGACTGCGCGGTGCTGCTCAGTGACGGCAATTTCCCGGTGGACTGGGAAGTGCGCCGGCTGTTCTCCGAGCTGCTGATCCCGGTGGGGGCGCCGGACCTGCTCGATGAGGCGCCCTGGGATGAGCGGCGCCTGGCCGGCATGGAATTGCTGCACCCGACCCCCGACAAGCGTGACTGGCGCGCCTGGCTGGCGCGCATGGAGCTGACCGACAAGGTGTCGCTCAAGGGCGGACAGGTGTTCGACACCCTGGAGCTGGGCATGATCGCCGCCGCGCGGGGTTATGGCATTTCGATGGGCGACCTGCTGATGGTGGCCGAGGATGTCGCCCAGCGGCGCTTGAGCCTGCCGTGGCCGACGGCGGTGGCCAGTGGCATGGATTATTACCTGGTGTGGCCCAGGACCCGGCCGGGGGGTGAGCGGTTGCGGCGGTTGAGTGCCTTCTTGCAGGAGGAGGCGGTGGCGATGGATTTGCCTGCGGTGCAAATTTTGCCAGCACAGCGGTGAGCTGTTCGCCAGCAAGGCTGGCTCCTGCAGGGGCGTGTGAACGCCGGGCGGCCAGGCACGCCGCAAAGGTTTGCGAATACCCCGGCCCTACACTCAAGTATTCCCCCGCGACGCCGATCCAGTGGCACCAGCGTCCCGGAAGAGGGCGCGATTACCCGTCGATCAGAAAGCGGGCGGTCAGCGTGATCAGGATGATCCCGGCCTCTTGCCAGGAGCTTCCCATGTCCCAACCGCGTGCCCGGATTGCCTCGCAACTTGGTATCGCCCTCGCCGTCGTGCTGGCGTTGGTGATCACCGGCAGTACCCTGTTCGCCCTGCGTTCGCTGGACGACGCCAACCTCACCACCCGCCAGGCGCACCTGGCCAGCGAGGCGCGGCTGCTGGCCGACCAGCTCGACACTTTCCACGGTTCGCTCAAGGACAACACCCAGCGCCTGAGCGGCCTGTTCGAGCGGCGCTTCGCCTCGGGCCTGGCGGTGCACGCGGGCGAGACGGTCAACGTGGCCGGCGCGCAGACACCGGCCCTGTACCTCGGCGACCACTTGTTGAACAACGATTTCCAGCAAGTCGACGCGTTCCAGCAGATGACTGCCGGGGTCGCCACCCTGTTCGTGCGCAGCGGCGACGACTTCGTGCGCATCAGCACCAGCCTGACCAAGCAGGACGGTAGCCGCGCCATCGGCACCCAGCTCGACCGCCAGCACCCGGCTTATTCGAAGCTGATGGCGGGGCAAACCTACGTCGGCCGCGCCGTGCTGTTCGAGCGCAACTACATGACCCGCTACGTGCCGGTGCGCGACGGCGCTGGCCGGGTGATCGCCGTGCTGTTCGTCGGTTTCGACTACACCGACGCGCAGAACGCCCAGTTCGCCAACCTCAAGCGTTTCCGCATCGGCCAGACCGGCTCGCTGGCGCTGCTCGACGAGCAGGGTAAATGGTTGGTGCCGCCAGCTGCGGCGGGCAACGCCGATGGCCAGGTGTTCAAGGGCTTTGAACCAGGCCAGGGACGCTTCTGGGCCAGCGTCGGCGAGCAGTTGTTCAGCGTTGCCGTGCCGTTCGCTGAGGGCCCGTGGACCGTGGTGGCGAGCATGCCGGAAGGGGAGATCCGCGAAGTGACCTGGAGCGTCGGTTTGCGCCTGGCCATTGGTAGCCTGCTGGCAATGCTCCTGGCCGTTGCCGCCACGCTGTGGCTGCTGCGCCGCAAGCTGCGCCCGCTGGGTGACCTGGTGCGCCAGGCCGAAGCCCTCGGTGCGGGCGACCTCAATGCCCGCCTGAGCGTGACCAGCCATGACGAGATCGGCCAGCTGGCGCGCAGCTTCAACCAGATGGGCGAGGCCCTGGCGACCATGGTCGAGCACATCCGCAGCGCCTCGGACCAGGTCAGCGGCCGCGCCCGTTCGCTGTCGGGGCTGTCGTCCGGCGCCTGCGAGGGCATGGATCAGCAGTCCGGCGAAATCACCAGCATGGCTGGCGCGGTGGAAGAGTTCAGCGCCACCTCGATGAACATCGCCGACAACATGGCCGGCACCGAACGCATGGCCCGCGACAACGCCCAGCAGACCCGCATCGGCCGCACGGCCATGGACGAAGCCTCGGTCTCGCTCAAGCAGATCGCCGAGGCCTTGGGTGGCACGGCGGCAGTGATGGACACACTCGGTGCGCGCTCGCAGGAAATCGGCGGCATCGTCGGGGTGATCACCGCAATTGCCGAGCAGACCAACCTGCTGGCGCTGAACGCCGCCATCGAAGCGGCCCGGGCCGGCGAGCAGGGGCGTGGTTTCGCGGTGGTGGCCGATGAAGTCCGGGGGTTGGCCGCGCGCACCCGCCAGGCCACCGACGAGATCTCCGGCATGATCGCCAGCATCCAGCAGCAGACCGGCCATGCCATCAGCACCCTGGAGCAGGGCAACCAGCTGATGCAGGAAGGGCTGGCGCGTAACGACAAGGTGGCCGAGGCGCTGGCGCGCATCGACGAGCAGAGCCGGGTGGCCGGTGAGCAGTTCACGGTGATCAGCACCGCGACCCAGGAGCAGAGCAGCACCGCGACGGTGCTCAGTCGCAACCTGCAGAGCATCGCCCAGGCCAACAGTGAGCAGCGTGACGTGGCCAATGAGCTGGCAATGACGGCGCGGGAGCTGGAAGGGCTGGCGGGGCAGTTGCGCCAGGAAGTGGATCGGTTCCGGGTCAAGTAACGGCTTACTGCCTGTGCTGGCCTCTTCGCCGGCAACGCCGGCTCCTACAGGTACCGCGTGAACCTCCTGTAGGAGCCGGCCTTGCCGGCGAACCGGGCTTACATCGCCCCCAGGCCCAACGCTAGCGCACACGCTTGCAACGACCTGCGCTCGCTCTGCGCATACAGCGCCAATTCATCCTGCACCGTCAGCCCCAGCGCCTGCTCGAAGGCCTCGCGGTTGGCATTGCTGCCATACTCCGCCTGCCCCTCGTCGCCCAGGTTGGACTGGAAGATCCCCGCCGCGCTCACCGGCAGGAAGTCCTCGTACACCAAGGCCTCGTAATGCACATGCCCGGCGTCGATCAACCCTTGCAGGGTGGTCGGGCGCTCCGCCTGGCCGCGTGCCGCCAACCCTTTCTCGGTGGCGAAATAGCGGAAGTACGCCAGCCCTTGCTCGCGCATTTGCGCCAGGTCATCCGGGAACTCGGTGAAGTGTTGCGTGAGCAGCGCCATGTAGCGTTCGCCATTGGCCTCCGTCGGCGCGCCGCCCAGGGCCGCGCGGGTCGCGTCGAGCAGGCGGTCGTATAGCTGCCGCCCCTTGGGCGTCAACGCCGCGCCGCGCTGCTCGATCTCACCGAAGCGCGCGGTGTGGCTGCCCTGGGCATCGCTGAAGGCGACCTTCTCCTGCAACGCCTTGAAGCTGGTCTGGCGCAGCAGGATCGGGTGGCGGCGGGTGGGCGGGCCTTCGACCACCGCCTTGGGTGGGATGCCCTTGGCTGGCATGCCGAGCTGGATCGCGTCGATGTCCAGGGTGCGTGGCGTGAGGTGGTTGATGTGCGGGCCCTTGAACGCCACCACGTCGGCGATCAGTCGGTGCTGGTCGTGCAGTTGCTGGTACTGCTCAGCGGTGACGGTGGCGTCCTGGTGCCAGCGGAAGGTGTGCAAGGCTTCCCGGACGAAGGTGTCGGCGTCGGACGCATTCAGGCCACCGTCGCGCTCGCACTGGTCGATCAGTTCCAGCACACGTGGGGTGAAGATCTGCCGATTGGCCAGGATTGCCTGCGCCAGCTCGCGCAGTTTCGGGTTGTCGATCAGCTCCAGGCGCAACAGCGAGGTGAACACGCGAAACGGGCTGATATGCAGCGATTGTTCATGCACCGCGCGAAACGCAGTGGAGTGCACCGGCACGCCGGCCGAACTCAAGTCGTAGTAGCCGACGGGCTCCATGCCCATCACCGCGAACAGACGGGCGATGGTGGCCAGTTCTGCGGCGGTGCCCACGCGGATGGCGCCGTGGCGCTCCTGATCGAGGCGCTCGATCTCGCCGGTCCAGCGCAGGGCCTCGGCCACCTTGGGCTGCTCGGCCATGACCTGGCGGTTGACCTCGCTCACCAGCTCGAGCAGCGTGCCGTACAGGGGCACTTCCTGCTTGTACATGAGCGACATGGCGGCGGAGAACCGCGCGCGGATGCTGTCGGGGCTGACGAAATCGTGGGCGGGCATCGCAAGCTTCCTGGGTGAGTGAGGACCCTTACATGAAAGCTGGGAATGGAGTGGCCGTACAAGCGAAAAAAAGTGCGGGTTTCATTCCTTTTTTGATCGACCTCAGGGGCGGTTCGCCGGCAAGCCGGCTCCTACAGTTGAACCGCTACAACTGCTCGCGAACCCAATCCACCAATGCCCGCACCTTCGGCACTTCCGCCGCATGCTCGGCAAACGCCAGGTAATGTGCGCCATTGCTTTTCATTGAATGGTCCCAGGCCACCACCAGGCTGCCTTCGGCCAGCTCCCTGGCCACCAGGTAACGCGGCACCAATGCCACGCCACAACCGGCCTGCGCCGCGCTCAAGGCCATGTAGAACGTGTCGAAACGCGGCCCGTGGTAGCTGTTGTCGGTGTGCAACCCCTGCTCCAGGAACCACTCGTGCCAGGCCTCCGGCCGCGAGGTGCTTTGCAGCAGCACCAGCTCGGCCACCGCGCCCGCGTCAGGCAGCGTGCGGCCTTGCAGCAGTTCCGGCGCGCACACCGGCAGCACCTCCTCGCCGAACAACGCCACGCAGGTCGCCCCTGGCCAGGTGCCCTGGCCAAAGAAGAACACCACATCGGCCGAGCCTTGCAGCAGGGCGAACGGTTCCATCTCGTTGCGGATGTCCAGGTGGATGTTCGGGTGGCGCTTGCCGAAGCCCTTGAGGTGCGGGATCAGCCAGCGCACGCCGAAACTCGGTTGAGTGGCTACCTTCAATACTTCGGTCTGCGTGCCGTAGCTGAGCACGTAGCGGCTGGACATGTCGACCTGGGTGAGGATCTTGTTGACCTCGGCCAGGTACAGGGCGCCGGCGGGCGTGAGCTGCAGGCGCCGGCGAATGCGCAGGAACAGGTGATGGCGCAGCATCTCTTCGAGCTGCGCCACCTGCTTGCTCACCGCGCTCTGCGTCAGGTGCAGCTCCTCGGCGGCGCGGGTGAAGCTCAGGTGGCGGGCTGCAGCCTCGAAGCACTGCAGGGCGGTCATGGAAGGCACCAGGCGTTTGGACATAGCGGTCTCTGCGGCTCGAATCATTACCTGGCGGAATGATATGCGGAATAAAGGTCGTTTGTTGCACCTGTGTAATCGGATTAATACTGACCCACGTCATTTTCCAACCCTTCACCCGATGTAGGAGAAGCACATGGTTGCTGGATTGCTCGAACGCCTCGGCGTTGCCGCCTCGGCTCACACCCAGGGCGACCACCCTGTCCACACCCCGATCGACGGCAGCCAGATCGCCTCGGTGAAACTGCTTGGCAAGGCCGACACCAGCGCCCGCATCGGCCAGGCGCAACAGGCCTTCGAAGCCTGGCGCAAGGTGCCGGCGCCACGCCGTGGCGAGCTGGTGCGCCTGTTCGGTGAAGTGCTGCGCGCGCACAAGGCCGACCTCGGCGAGCTGGTGTCGATCGAAGCCGGCAAGATCACCCAGGAAGGCTTGGGTGAAGTGCAGGAAATGATCGATATCTGCGACTTCGCCGTGGGCCTGTCGCGCCAGCTGTACGGCCTGACCATCGCCTCCGAGCGCCCGGGCCACCACATGCGTGAAAGCTGGCACCCGCTGGGCGTGGTGGGTGTGATCAGCGCCTTCAATTTCCCGGTGGCGGTATGGGCGTGGAACGCCGCGCTGGCGTTGGTGGCCGGCAACGCCGTGGTGTGGAAACCATCCGAGAAAACCCCGCTTACCGCCCTGGCCTGCCAGGCGCTGTTCGAAAAAGCCCTGAAAGCCTTCGGTGACGCGCCGGCCGGCCTGAGCCAGCTGGTGATCGGCGGCCGCGAGGCCGGCGAAGCCCTGGTCGACGACCCGCGCGTGCCGCTGGTCAGCGCCACCGGCAGCACCCGCATGGGCCGTGAAGTCGGGCCACGGGTTGCAGCGCGTTTCGGCCGCAGCATCCTCGAACTGGGCGGCAACAACGCCATGATCCTGGCCCCGAGCGCCGACTTGGACCTGGCCGTGCGCGGCATCCTGTTCTCGGCGGTGGGCACCGCCGGCCAACGTTGCACCACCCTGCGCCGGCTGATCGTCCATCGTTCGATCAAGGACGACGTAGTGGCGCGGGTCAAAGCTGCCTACGGCAAGGTGCGCATCGGCGACCCACGCAAGGATAATCTGGTCGGGCCGCTGATCGACAAGCTGTCGTTCGACGCCATGCAGGGCGCGCTGGCCAAGGCCCGCGACGAAGGCGGCCAGGTGTTCGGTGGCGAGCGCCAGCTGGCCGACCAGTACCCCAACGCCTACTACGTTTCGCCCGCCATCGCCGAAATGCCAGCCCAGAGCGACGTGGTGCGCCACGAGACCTTCGCGCCGATCCTCTACGTGCTGGCCTATGACGACTTCGAAGAGGCGCTGCGCCTGAACAATGAAGTGCCACAGGGGCTGTCGTCGTGCATCTTCACCACCGACATTCGCGAGGCCGAGCGCTTCCAGAGCGCCTCGGGCAGTGATTGCGGTATCGCCAACGTCAACATCGGCACAAGCGGTGCGGAGATCGGTGGCGCGTTCGGTGGCGAGAAGGAGACCGGGGGCGGGCGTGAGTCCGGGTCGGATGCCTGGAAGGGCTACATGCGTCGCCAGACCAATACCGTGAACTATTCGCGCGAGCTGCCGCTGGCGCAGGGGATTGTTTTCGATTGATGCTGAATGGCCGGGGGCAATGCCCCTGGTTCGCCGGCAAGCCGGCTCCTACAGGGGATAGTTGTAGGAGCCGGCTTGCCGGCGATGGGCCGCACAGCGGCCCCAACAAGAACAACACCGCTGGAGCCGGGCCATGTCCGAACTGCGTCAAGAATGTCTGTGGGAATTCGTCACCCAGCCGACCGTGGCCGCCCAGGCCCTGGCCGGCGAGCACAAGGCCGATGTCTGCGTGATCGGCGGCGGCATCACCGGCCTGTGCGCGGCGATTCACCTGCTGGAGCAGGGCAAGTCGGTGATCCTTCTGGAGGCCTGGAAGATCGGCCATGGTGGCTCCGGGCGCAACGTCGGCCTGGTCAACGCTGGCACCTGGATCCGCCCCGACGACGTCGAGGCCACCCTCGGCCACAAGCAGGGCAGCCGCCTGAACAAGGTGCTGGGTGAAGCGCCGGGCGAAGTGTTCGCGATGATCGAGCGTCTTGGGATCGATTGCCAGGCGCAGCACAAAGGCACCCTGCACATGGCGCACAACGCCACCGGCATCGCCGACCTCGAAGCCCGCCAGCAGCAATGGACCCGGCGTGGCGCCGACGTCGAGCTGCTGACCGGCGCGCAATGCCAGGAATACTGCGGTACCGACAAGATTTCCGCCGCGCTGCTCGACCGCCGCGCCGGCACCATCAACCCCATGGGGTATACGCAAGGCCTGGCTGCGGCCGTGAGCCGGCTGGGTGGCAAGCTGTTCCAGCAGTCCTCGGTCGAAGGCCTGGAACGTGATGGCAGCGCCTGGCGGGTGAAGACCGCGCGCGGCGTGGTGCGCGCCGACAAGGTGGTGATTTCCACCGGTGCCTATACCGAAGGCGACTGGAGCAACCTGCAGAAGCACTTCTTCCGTGGCTACTACTACCAGGTTGCCTCCAAACCGTTGCAAGGCGCGGCCGCCGACAAGGTCTTGCCGCATGGCCAGGGCTCCTGGGACACCCGCACCGTACTCAGCAGCATTCGCCGTGACGATCAGGGCCGCCTGCTGCTCGGCAGCCTCGGCCGGCTCGACAACAAGCCGGCGTGGTTCGTGCGCAGCTGGGCCGACCGCATCCAGAGCCATTACTACCCTGAGTTGGGCAAGGTCGAATGGGAGATGCACTGGACCGGTTGCATCGACTTTACCCCCGACCACCTGATGCGCCTGTTCGAGCCGGCGCCGGGGCTGGTGGCGGTGACCGGCTACAACGGGCGGGGCAACACCACCGGCACGGTGATCGGCCGCGCCTTTGCCGAGTTTCTGCTCAAGGATGACCCGGACAGTTTGCCGATCCCGTTCTCGCCGATGAAGCCGGTGAGCGCGCCGTCGTTGCGCACGGCGTTCTATGAGTCGGGGTTCTCGCTGTACCACGCGGGGCAGTGTTTGCGGGTGGTGTTGTAGGCGGTTCGCCAGCAAGGTTGGCTCCTACAGGGTGCGGTGAGCACCTGCAGGAGCCAACCTTGCTGGCGACTCACTTGTGCAACCAACTCAGAAACCCGCCTTTCTTCACAACGGTCGGTTTCTGCAACAACAGCGATTCACGCTTCTGCCGACGGAAGCGCTGCAACTTGGTCAATGCCGATTTCACGTCCCCGCTCTGGGTCAGGCAACCGCGGATCTGCTCCTTGTCGATGCGGTACAGCACACACCCCGTCAGGGCACGGAATTCGACGGGCGAGGCCTCGTCATCCACCAGCCCTTCCAGCGCCAGCACTTCCCCCGGCCCCATGCGGCCGCCCTCGACCACTCGCTCGCCATCGCGCACCGACACCGACACCACGCCACGGCTGATCAACAGCACATGCTCTGAACGCTCGCCGATCGCCAGGATCACCTGGTCGGCCGGGTACTCCACTGTAGTCATGCGCTGGCTCAGGCTGTCGCGCTCGTCGCTGGTCAGCGAGCGGAACACCCGCACCTCCTCCAGCAGTTCGCGTTGGCGGCTGCGCGGCGGCACGCCGGTCTCGACGTTCCAGATTACGCCGCTGGCCTCCAGGTGGCGGTGGGCCAGGTCGAACAGCTGGTTGCGCACTTCGGTCTTGCGCGACATGTCGGCGATGAAGCCGCTGGCCTCGTATTCCACCGACTCCAGCGTCGAGGCCTTCACCGTGACCTTGGGCGCCGGCTTGTCCAGCAGGATGCTGATGCCCTGCAGGGTTTTTTCCAGGGCGTCGAATACCCGTTGCGGGCGCACCTTGGCTGGCACCACCACGCTGATCGACACCCCGTGCACCTCGGCCGGGCGGCTGAAGTTGAGGATCTTGGCCTTGGCCGCCACCGAGTTGGGGATCACCGCCAGGCTGCTGTTGCCGGTGATCAGCCGGGTGGCGCGCCAGTCGATATCGACGACCTTGCCTTCGGTGCCGTCGATGGAGATCGAGTCGCCGATCTGGTAGGGGCGCGTGGTGTTCAGCACGATCCCCGAGAACACGTCGGCCAGGGTGCTCTGCAAGGCCAGACCGATGACGATGGCCATCACCCCGGAGGTGGCCAGCAGGCCTTTGACCGGCAACTGCATCACATAGGCCGCCGCTGCCACCGCCGCCACCAAAAAGATCAGCGCCCCGACCACATCCTGCAGCAGGCGCCCGCCATGGCTGCCCCGCGCCACCAGCAACAGGCCGAACACCACCGTCACCGTGCGCGCGCCGAACAGCCACCAACCAATCGCCAGCACCGTGGCCATCAGGTTGCGTGATACGTCGTCGGCCCAGGGCGGCGGTTGCAGCGGGCTCATGCCCGCGGCCAGCAGAACCCAGCTGAACAGCAGGAAGATCGCCAGCCGCGAAGCCATGCGCCAGGCGCGGCGCTCCAGAGGGATCAGGTGCCAGAGCAGCAGGTCGAGGAAGATCAGGGCGGTGCCGAGCAACAAGGGGGACGACTGGATGAAGGCCAGCATGATGGTCTCGGTGCGGGGGAGGGCTGTGGCTAGTAATAGAGCAGGTTGAAGGGGCACGCAATGGGCATGCAGGAGGCGTAGAACGGTCTGCTTCGAGGGAACGCCATTCTTGCTGTAAGCCGATGAGTTGGAAACAATGGCGCGCGGCTGAAACCGCGCGTGCTTCGAGTGCGCCAGGTCGCCAGGGGCTTTTCGCTTTTTTCCAGGAGGTTGCAGTGGCTACAGGGACGTTATCGGCAGAAGCGATTTTCGAGAAGTACCACCGGTTCGACGATGGTTACCTGCTGGCTTTCGAGTATCAGGAAGCCGTGGATGGAACCCTCAGTTTCGCGATGACCTTCAACGGCCGTGACAACTGGGCCGACGGCAATGTCTGGCGACATGTCAGGGTCGTGGTCGGTGATGTTCGGGAGTTGTCCCTGAAAGTATCCAGCGATGAATGCCGGCGGATTTACCTCAGCGTCAAACTACTGAAATTCGATGGCCTTTGGTGCGTCGATGTAAACGGTATGTATGGCGGTGCCGAAGACCCTCGCTCACTCGACGAGGTCCGCCGTGACGGCGAGTTCTATGTAGTGGGCGGCCATGTCCGGGCAGAGGAGCTCCCCGATCATGAATAACGAACAGGTTTGCAGACAGTCAGCACCTGGCCGGTTCCGTAACCATGTGTGAAACCCTCAGGTTCATCAATCTTCTGATGCTCGACTGCATGATGGTGTCTGCATTCGTCCTGGCGATCTACGCCTGGTTCTTCGCCAGGCAGCGAGGCCTGGATATCAACACATTCGAAGGGGCGGGCGAGCTCCACAGGCTGGCCATGACCTTCGAGCACAAGCTGCTTTCGGTGCTGCTCATCCTCGGGCTCTATGTGTTCCCCTTGCTGTTCTTCCTGTCGTTTGGCCCTTTGATCTGGGGGCTATTCCAAGGGTGCGAGTACAGGCTCAGTGGTCGGAATTCACACATTGTCTGGAAGCTGGTCCGTTAAGCAGCTTCAGGTGAAGGGCGTTCTATCGTTCTTGAAATAGAACGCTATGGCCAATTTTCACCGTCTACCGCCTCAAAGGTGATGATTCTAATCTTTGCCCATCAACGCGAAACACCGATGGCAACGACAATCACACACCTTTGGGAGCAACGACCATGAGCACATTCACCTACAACCGCCTGAACAAAGACGACGCCGCCGTACTGCTGGTAGACCACCAGGCTGGCCTGCTGTCGCTGGTGCGCGACATCGAGCCGGACCGCTTCAAGAACAACGTGCTGGCCCTGGCCGACCTTGCCAAGTACTTCAACCTGCCGACCATCCTCACCACCAGCTTCGAACAAGGCCCCAACGGCCCGCTGGTGCCGGAGCTGAAAGCACTGTTCCCGGACGCCCCGTACATCGCCCGCCCCGGCCAGATCAACGCCTGGGACAACGAAGACTTCGTCAAGGCGGTGAAGGCCACCGGCAAGAAGCAACTGATCATCGCCGGCGTGGTGACCGAGGTGTGCGTGGCGTTCCCGGCGCTGGCGGCCTTGGAGGAAGAGTTCGAGGTGTTCGTGGTCACCGACGCTTCCGGCACCTTCAACGAAATGACCCGCGACGCGGCCCACAACCGCATGAGCCAGGCCGGCGCGCAACTGATGACCTGGTTCGGCGTGGCCTGTGAGCTGCACCGCGACTGGCGTAATGATGTTGAAGGGCTGGCGGCGCTGTTCTCCAACCACATCCCCGACTACCGCAACCTGATCACCAGCTACAACGCCCTGACCGCCGGCAAGTAAGCCGCCCCGCCAGGCGCCATCCTCGGCGCCTGGCCCACCTCGCTCAGGTACACCGCGATGAACAACAGCACCGTGGTCACGCTGGTCATCCAGCACAAGGTTCGCGCCGAGGCCCTGGCGCGCTACGAAGCCTGGCTCAGGCACACCGTTGGCGTGGCCCGCCAGCAACCCGGGCACCTGGATGTGAACGTGATCCGCCCGGATGACGGCGGCCGCCAGTTCACCACCATCGTGCGCTTCGCCGAGGCCGGCCAGTTGCAGGCCTGGGTCGATTCCGCCGAACGCCAGGCGCTGGTCGCCGAAGTGCTGCCGCTGCTGGAGGAGGGCGACCAGACCCAGGTGCATGACGACCCGGAGTTCTGGTTCACACCGTCCAGCGGCGGAGCGACGCCACCGCCGCGCTGGAAGCAGGCCGTGCTCACCTACCTGGTGATCTGCCCGCTGACACTGCTGGTGCCGATGCTGCTGGCGCCGCTGTTCCAGCACTTTCCGCTGCTGGGCGCACGCTTGCCGAGCAACCTGCTGGTCAACCTCTGCGTCATCCTCCCGGTGGTGTTCTTCATCATGCCCTGGGTGACGCGCCGCTGCGCCGGCTGGTTGCGTCGCTGAGCGCCTGCCGCGATCCATTGCTAGCCTTCAACCGCCTGCCGAAACCACCCGGACGGAGAGCACCATGAGCCAGGACCCCACCGACCCGAGCCGCCGCCAGTTCCTCGCCACCAGCACCGTGCTCGGTGCCGCCGGCGCGCTGTGGAGCGCATTGCCGTTCACCTCTTCCGCCCATGCCGCTATTTCAGGAGATCCCATGTCCGCCGACCTCATCCTGTTCAATGGCCGACTGCACACCGTCGACCGCGAGAAACCCCAGGCCAGCGCCGTCGCCATCAAGGACGGCAAGTTCATCGCCGTGGGCAGCGACGCCGAGGCCATGGCCCATAAAGGCAGCAGCACGCAGATCATCGACCTCAAGCAGCGCACGGTGATCCCGGGCCTGAACGACTCGCACCTGCACCTGATCCGCGGTGGGCTGAACTACAACCTGGAGCTGCGCTGGGAGGGCGTGCCATCGCTGGCCGACGCCCTGCGCATGCTCAAGGACCAGGCCGACCGTACGCCGACCCCGCAGTGGGTGCGGGTGGTCGGGGGCTGGAACGAATTCCAGTTCGCCGAAAAGCGCCTACCCACCCTGGAAGAAATCAACCAGGCCGCGCCCGACACCCCGGTGTTCATCCTCCACCTGTACGACCGCGCGCTGCTCAACCGCGCCGCGCTCCGGGCGGTCGGCTACACCAAGGACACGCCCAACCCGCCCGGTGGCGAGATCCAGCGCGACAAGTTCGGCAACCCCACCGGCATGCTCATCGCCCGGCCCAATGCCGCCATCCTCTACGCCACCCTGGCCAAGGGGCCGAAGCTGCCGCTGGAGTACCAGGTCAATTCCACCCGCCAGTTCATGCGTGAGCTCAACCGGCTGGGGCTGACCAGCGCCATCGATGCCGGCGGCGGTTATCAGAACTACCCGGATGACTATCAGGTGATCCAGGAACTGGCCGACAACGGTCAGCTGACTGTGCGCATCGCCTACAACCTGTTCACCCAGAAGCCCAAGGAAGAGCTGGCCGACTTCAAGAACTGGACGCAGAAGGTCAAGCCTGGGGATGGCAACGACTTCCTGCGCCACAACGGCGCCGGCGAGATGCTGGTGTTCTCGGCGGCTGACTTCGAGGACTTCCTCGAACCCCGCCCGGACCTGCCGCAGACCATGGAGCAGGAGCTGGAACCGGTGGTGCGCCACCTGGTCGAGCAGCGCTGGCCGTTCCGCCTGCACGCCACTTACGACGAGTCCATCTCGCGCATGCTCGACGTGTTCGAGAAGGTCGACCGCGATATCCCGTTCAATGGCCTGCCGTGGTTCTTCGACCATTGCGAGACCATCACACCGAAGAACATCGAGCGGGTGAGGGCGCTGGGCGGTGGTATCGCCATCCAGGACCGCATGGCGTTCCAGGGCGAATACTTCGTCGAGCGTTATGGCGCCAAGGCCGCCGAGGCGACCCCGCCGATCAAGCGCATGCTGGCCGAGGGCGTGCCGGTTGGCGCGGGCACCGATGCCACCCGGGTGTCCAGCTACAACCCCTGGACCTCGTTGTACTGGATGGTCAGCGGCAAGACCGTTGGTGGGCTGGAGCTGTACCCGGACGGTGGTCTGAGCCGTGACGTCGCGCTGCAGCTGTTCACCCACGGCAGCGCCTGGTTCTCCAGCGAGCAGGGTAAGAAAGGGCAGATCAAGGTGGGCCAGCTGGCCGACCTGGCGGCGCTGTCGGCGGACTTCTTCAGCGTCGAGGAAGAGGCGATCAAGTGGATCGAGTCGGTGCTGACCGTGGTCGACGGCAAGGTGGTGTATGGCGCCGGTGACTTCGAGAAGCTGGGGCCGGCGCAGATCCCGGTGGTGCCAGAGTGGTCGCCGGTGGTGAAGGTACCGGGGCACTGGCGAGCTGGCGCACCGCTGGCCGCAGCGGTGCACCAGTGCGTCGGGCCTTGTGGGGTGCATGCGCACAGCCATGAGAAGGCGCGGCATTCCAGTGTGCCGGTCAGCGACTTCCAGGGGTTCTGGGGAGCGTTGGGCTGTTCCTGCTTTGCGTTCTGAGTGAAACGGGGGCCGCTTTGCGGCCCTTTCGCGGGTAAACCCGCTCCTACAGGGATTGCGCTGGCCGCTGTGGACGCGGGGTTACCCGCGAATAGGCCGCAACTGCCAGCCAACGCCTCACGCCATATCGCTGACCGCGAACTCTTCCGCCAGGTGATCGATCAACGCCCGCACCGACGGCAGCAACCCCCGCCGTGACGGGAATATCGCATGCACGATCCCGCAGCGCGGCTGCCAGTCCGGCAGCATCTCTACCAGGCGCCCGGCTGCCAGGTCCTCACGCACCGCCACCCGTGGCAGGTGTGCGATGCCCACCCCCGCGACCACGAAGTGACGCAGCGCGAACAGGTCATCGGTGACCATGCGCGGCTTGTGCGGGATCACCAGGCTGCGCGCCCTGTCCTCGCCCTGGAACAGCTCCCACTGGTATTCGCGCTGGGCACCACCCCAATGCAGGCTGGGCAGCGTGCTCAGTTGTTGTGGGTCGAAACCTGCCGGCAGCTGTTCGAGGAATGATGGATGGCCTACCAGGCACTGGGTGCTGTTGCTCAGCACCTTCATCACCATGTCGGTGTTCTCCAACGGCGGGAAGCGCACGCGCAGGGCGATGTCGAAGCCCTCGTGCAGCAGGTCGACCCGGCGGTTGGTGCTCTCGATGAACAGCTCAACCTGTGGGTACTTGAGCATGTAGCGGGTCAGCATCGGCCCGACCCAGGAGTTGAGCAGCGTGGTCGGGCAACTGACGCGCACCAGCCCGCGCGGTTCGCTGCGGTTGCGTTCGATGATCTCGGCAGCGCCTTCGGCCTCCACGCGCATGGCCAGGCAGCGGTTGTAGTAGGCCTGGCCGATCTCGGTCAGCGAGCAGTGCCGGCTGGTGCGGTGCAGCAGGCGCACGCCCAGGCGCTCCTCCAGGTCGGCGATGCGCCGGCTGAGCTTGGACTTGGGCATGTTCAGGGCCCGGCCGGCCGGGGCGAAGCCACCGTGCTCGACCACCTGGGTGAAGTAGTAGAGGGAGTTGAGGTCTTCCATGGGGCGGTCTCCGGATTTTGGGCTGCCTGTGCCGGCCTCTGCAAGGGTTGCGCCGTACCTGTAGGAGCCGGCTTTGCCGGCGAAGAGGCCGGTAAGGTCATTCGCTATCTATCGTTCATAAAACAGAACGCTAAAGCCAATTTTTGCAGTCTACCGGTCCAAAGGTAACGAATCTAATCTTTTCTCATCAACGCGAAACACCAACCCCCTTAGGAGCAACGACCATGAGCAAATTCACCTACAACCGTCTGAACAAAGATGACGCCGCCGTACTGCTGGTGGACCACCAGGCTGGCCTGCTGTCGCTGGTGCGCGACATCGAGCCGGACCGTTTCAAGAACAACGTGCTGGCCCTGGCCGACCTTGCCAAGTACTTCAACCTGCCGACCATCCTCACCACCAGCTTCGAGCAAGGCCCCAACGGCCCGCTGGTGCCGGAGCTCAAGGCGCTGTTCCCGGATGCCCCGTATATCGCCCGCCCCGGCCAGATCAACGCCTGGGACAACGAAGACTTCGTCAAGGCCGTGAAGGCCACCGGCAAGAAGCAGCTGATCATCGCCGGCGTGGTAACTGAAGTGTGCGTGGCCTTCCCGGCGCTGGCGGCCCTGGAAGAGGAGTTCGAGGTGTTCGTGGTCACCGACGCTTCCGGCACCTTCAACGAAATGACCCGCGACGCCGCGCACAACCGCATGAGCCAGGCCGGTGCGCAGCTGATGACCTGGTTCGGTGTGGCCTGTGAGCTGCACCGCGACTGGCGTAACGACGTTGAAGGGCTGGCGGCACTGTTCTCCAACCACATCCCCGACTACCGCAACCTGATCACCAGCTATAACGCGCTGACTGCGGGCAAGTGATTGAAACCTAGTTGTATGAAAGGCCGGCATTCTCCAAGAATGCCGGCCTTTGGTTTTTATGGGGCGTGTGGATGATGAAAATTAGGGCGAATACATTTATGGAAGCAATGTGAGCACAAAACCTAGCAGCGCGAGGAAGGGTAACCAGCTGAAAATGATCCAGAGGCCATTTGCCCAAGTTATCCGTGCATTACTCTGTCCCAACTCATCGCCTTCGCACCTGTTGGCGGTTTGCTGCAACTGTATCATTGCCACCAATGGCAAGCTGGTACAGCATATGGATAACAGCGGTAGGAGGATCATGAGTGAGAGTGCTAACGATGTTTCAGGGGTGTCTGTAAACGAGACGACCCCCGCGACTAACAGTAAACAAGGCAGCCAGAACATTAATGTGACGCTCAGTGCCGAGCAGTCGAGCACATGGCCCATGTCCAGGTTCTTGCGTACGATGCGCTTCATTAATGGATATATCATTATGGGGGCCGCTATGGCGCACAGCAAAGGTACCCACTTAAAACCCTGTTGGCCGCGGTAGAGCATCCAGTGGCGGTAGTACCAGTAGCTGGTATAGATGCCGAGGGAGAAACTTATCATTATGATGAGTTTTGGAATGGATACGATATGGAACTTTCTGAAGGGTTGTGAAGCTGGAGATACGTGTGCTGTTGAGGATTCGATGGTAGTCGTTGGTGCAGTTTGCATGGTGCTCATTGTTCCATAAGGTGATTTTTTGTCAGTCAGCAAATGTGATCATGCCAGCGGAAATTAGAACCCCAGTAGTGCGGTCGCCGTCCAATCCCTGGCCTTTACCGAAGCTGTTGATACGAAAGGTCATCGTGAGACTTCCTTGTAAATGGAAGCCCGCACGCTAGCAGTTGGAGGGCGGTATTTTTCGTGCGTTGAACAGTTAGGGAAGCGTCCTACGCAGTTCTAGGACCGGGACTTCGGAAGCGTTAGAAGTCTTGTGCTTCAGGCTGTATGCAAAGGCCGACCCGTGAGTAGGCCAGCCTATCTCGCAAGAGGTTATCAACAGGGGGGGCCGAGTCAGTTGGCGCTCCCGCACTCGATGCCTTGGAGTATCGCCTCCGTCAGCCCCTCGGCCATCTCGACCGCATGCAGGTTGGCCCACAACAGGCTCTTGCCCGTGTCGTCCATGTGGTCGAGGGCTTTATAGCCAACGTTGTAGGCGCTGCGCAGGTATTCGGCGACATGCACCAGGGCGTCGTGGGCATTGATGTTCGGGTTGACCGCGAACAGCGGTGGGTGGCCGGCGTCGCATTTGCCGAAGGGGTGGTGGCGGGTGTCGGGGAGGGGTGGGTCGGGGACGATCTTTTTCATGGTCAAACTCCGATAGAAATTGACCGGCACCGTCCGTTTCCACGCGAAGGGTGGCGGCTGTACACAGGGTGGAAAACCAGGTCATCGGAGAACCCCGGTAGGCCTTGAGGCCTCCCGTGTACAGCTGCCGTCACGACAACAATCCGATAACCAACCAGCCGGGTTTCCACACCCGATCGCTGAACCGACAGCGACCGGGAGATCCTAGAGGGCATGATTTCCCCGGACAATCAGACGGGAATCGACAGATTTCGTAGGGTATTTCCTGGGGTGTAGATTGCCCAATGAGAAAGGGCTTCAGAGTCGGTAGGAAATGGCCGGGCTTGATTGAACTTGGGGTCGCCAGCTACCCGCAGCAGTTCAGGACTGATCTGACACGGCCTCCAGAGAGCGAGGGCTCTCATCACATTGATCGGAGTCGCCAAACTGCGTTCTCTCTCTCTTTTCGCCAGGAACGCATCATGACTCAAGCAGCCTTGAAGGGTGTAAGGTATGGCCTTACACTTCGGCAACCATGATCCGGAGTTTCAGGCACAAAGGCCTGAAGTCACTTCACCTGCGGGGTGACACCTCGGGTGTCCGATTTGATCACGTGGCGCTCTTGCGGCGTTTGCTTGCATCGCTGGATGTCGCGCAAAGCCTCTCGGATCTGGATCGCCCAGGCAACCGCCTTCATCCCTTGCGAGGGCAGCTGAACACCTTCTGGGCTGTAAATGTTTCGGGCAACTGGTGTTTGGTGTTCCGTTTTATCGGTACTGATGTCGAGTTGGTCGACTACCTGGACTATCACGAGGAGGCTGAAACCATGCCTATGCACAACCCGCCCCACCCCGGCGAGGCCCTGCGCGAAGACGTCCTGCCCGCCATCGGCATGAACGTCTCTTCCCTGGCTCGCCACCTCGGCTACTCACGTGGCCAGTTATCCACAGTGCTCAACGGCCACGCAGCGATCTCAGCCGACCTGGCCTATCGCCTTGAACTGGCCGGCCTTGGCAGTGCCCGTCAGTACCTGGCCGAGCAAGCAGCCTATGACCTGTGGCAGGCCGCGCACCGCGAGCATCCACCCATCGAGCGGTTGGCTTTCGCCTGAGTCTCAATCCGCATCCGACTCGAACAACCGCTCCAGCTCCACCCGCGCTTCCTTGGCCGTCTGCATCACCTTGGCCCGGTCGTCTCGCACCAGGCCCTGGGCTTCCAGCACCTGTTCGTCATGCTCGGTGAACCGCTCGATCCGATAGGCCGCCTGTTCCTCCGACAACCCTAGCCCGATCAACGTACGCCGGCTCATCTCCAGGCTGGAATGGAACGTCTCGCGAATCGGCTCGGCGCCCACGTCCATCAACTTGTGCACATGCTGACGGTTGCGCGCCCGGGCGATCACCTTCAGGTGCGGGTACAGCCGCTTGACCCGTTCGGCGGTGCGGGTGGCGGCCTCCGGGTCGTCGATGGTGATGATGATGTACTCGGCTTCGCCGACCTTGGCCGCATGCAACACCTCAGAGCGCGACGGGTCGCCGTAGAACACCGGCACCTGCTCGAACATGCGGGTCATCTCGATGGTGTCCACCGAGGTTTCCAGGGCAATGAACGGCACCTTCTGCGCCCGCAGGATGCGCGCGACGATCTGACCCATGCGGCCCATGCCGACGATCACCACGCGCGGGGTGCCAGCGTCGATGCTCTTGTACTGCTCGGGCACTTCGCGCGGCGGTTGCGGGCGCTTGAGGGCACGGGCGCAACCAAGCATCAGCAACGGGGTGAGGGCCATCGACAGGGTGATGGTCATCAGCAGCAGGTCGTAGGTCTGGGTATCGAACAGCCCCTGGTCCTTGCCCAGCTTGAACACCACGAAGGCGAACTCGCCACCGGCCGCCAGCACCATGCCCAGGCGTAGGGCACTGGCGCTGTTGAGCCCGCCCGCCAGGCGGCCGACGCCGACCAGCAGCACCAGCTTCACGGTGATCAGCAGCAGGGTCAGGCCCAGCAGCACCAGCGGCATTTCCAGCAGCAGGCGCAGGTTGGCGCCCATGCCGACACTGATGAAGAACAGCCCCAACAGCAAACCCTTGAACGGCTCGATCTGCGATTCCAGCTCATGGCGGTATTCCGAGTCGGCCAGCAAGAGGCCGGCGAGGAAGGCGCCCAGGGCCATGGAAACCCCAGCTTCTTCCATCAACCAGGCGGTGCCGATCACCACCAGCAGCGCAGTGGCGGTGGAGACTTCCGGCAGGCCGGTACGGGCCACGGTGCGAAACAGTGGGCGCAGCAGGTAACGGCCACCGACGACCACCACGGCGATGCTGGCGAACACCTTCAAACCGTGTTCGAGGCTGTCGCCTTGGCTGGTGTCCGGGCCGCTGGCGGCCAGTAGCGGTACCAGGGCGATCAGCGGAATCGCGGCGATGTCCTGGAACAGCAGGATGGCGAACGCCAGGCGGCCATGGGGGGCGTTGAGTTGCTTGGTCTCGGCCAGGCTCTGCAAGCCCAGCGCGGTTGACGACAACGCCAGGCCCAGGCCCAACACCAAGGCGGCCGGTAGTGTCTGGCTGAAGCCGAACAGGGCGATGGCGCCGATCACTGCGCCCGTCAGCAGCACTTGCGCGGTGCCGACGCCGAACACCGATTTGCGCATCAGCCAGAGGCGCCGCGGGGACAGCTCAAGGCCAATGATGAACAGCAGCAACACCACGCCGAGCTCGGAGATGTGCGCGACGCTTTCGGTGTCGCGGATCAGGCCCAAAGCCTGCGGGCCGATGGCCACGCCGGCCAGCAGGTAGCCGATCACGGCACCCAGCTGTAGGCGTTTGGCGAGGGGAACGGCGACGACGGCGGCGAGCAGGAAGATCACCGCGGTTTGTAGAAGGCTGCCTTCGTGTGGCATCGGTTCGGGCTCCATGAACTGCGTGGGCAGCGGTTGTGTCTGGAGCGCTATTTTGCGGACTGGCCGTGGCAACGACAATCCGCCAGGGCGGGACGCATCGTTCGTTCAGAGGAACGGTACGCCCGGCACCCGCGTACCGTAGGAGCCAGCCTTGCTGGCGAAACCAGCGCCGCACTGGGCGGCGCCGGTGTTCGCCGGCAAGCCGACTCCTACTGGAGGTGTTGCTTCAATGCCTGTGCCGCCTGGTCCATGGCACTGCGTACGCTGGGCACCGTGCTCAGCACGTTGAGCAGGCCGTAGTCATGGATCATGCCGTTGTAGCGCACGGCGGTCACCGGTACCCCGGCCGCGTCGAGCTTGCGGGCATAGGCTTCGCCTTCGTCACGCAGCACATCCATCTCGGCGGTCTGCACCAGCGCCGGTGGCAGGCCCTTCAACTGCTCGAGGCTGGCGCGCAACGGCGAGGCGTGGATGTCGTCGCGCTGGCGTGGGTCGGTGGTGTAGTTGTTCCAGAACCACTGCATCATGTTGCGGGTCAGGAAGTGGCCCTCGGCGAACTGGTTGTACGACGCGTTGTTGAAGTTGGCATCGGTCACCGGCCACAGCAGCGCCTGGAAGCGCAGCTTCGGCGTGCCGGCCTCCTTGGCCTTGATCGCCACCACCGCGGCCATGTTGCCGCCGACACTGTTGCCGGCTACTGCCAGGCGGCTGCCGTCCACGCCGATCTCCTTGCCATGCTCGGCCACCCAGCGGGTGGCGGCGTAGGCCTGGTTGATCGCGGTGGGGAATTTCGCTTCTGGCGATGGCGTGTAATCGACGTACACCGCTGCCGCGCCGGAACCGACCACCAAGTCGCGGATCAGGCGTTCGTGGGTGGGGTAATCGCCCAGCACCCAGCCGCCACCGTGGAAGAACATGAACACCGGCAACTCACCCTTGGCGCCTTCGGGGCGTACCACGCGGATCTCCAGCGGCTGGCCGTCGGCCTGGATGGTCCGGCGTTCGACGCGGATGCCGGACAGGTCGACCTTCACCCCGGCCTGGGCACCGCTCAGTACCGCACGGGCATCCTTGGGCGCGAGGGTTTCCAGCGGCTTGCCGCCACCGGAGGCCAGGGCGTCGAGGAAGCCTTGGGTGGTGTGCTCGACGCCGGGGCTGCCGGCGGCGAAGGCGCTGTTCACGGCCAAGGTCAGCAGGCCGGCGGTCAGGGTGCGGGACAGTTTCATGTTCGGGCTCCTTCGGTTAGGTGTCGGTGGTTCAGTTCTGGTTGCTGAGGGTGGTGGGCTGGCTGTAGCTCACTGCGTGCAATTGGCCGTTGCTGTCGCGGTAGGTGAGGGTGGCGTTGCCGGTGTGGCCCTGGGTGCTGGCGGGCGCTTCGACCTTGACCACCTGGGCGATGTCCAGGTCCATGCCGTAGCGGTAGGGGGTGGCTTCGGTGGCGAAGGCGCCTGCACTGGTGCCGAGGGTCAGGGCGGTGGCGGTAAGGGCGAAGGCTTTGCGAAGGGTCATGGTCGTTCTCCAGGTTCTGCTGAGTGGGGTTGGCGACTGCTTGCTGCGTGGAATCAATATTGCGCGATAATATTTAGCGCGCAAAATATATTTCCGCTATGACCCCGATTGAGCGTGTCTGTAGGAGGCTTTAGCCGCGATGCGGGCAACGTGGTACATGGCACCGGCGTTGCCGGTGATCGCGGCTGAAGCCGCTCCTACAGATCTGGGGTTGCAGGTTGAATCAGGCGCTGGGCCGGTACTGCAACGCCTCCGCCAGATGCGCCCTGGCGATGGTAGGAACCTTCTCCAGGTCTGCCAGCGTGCGTGCCACCTTCAGCAGCCGGTGCGCCGCTCGCAACGACAGGGTCAATCGTTCGCACGCCGTCTCCAGCCACGCCTGATCGGCCGGCTCCAGCAGGCAGTGCTTGCGTAACCCCTTGAGGTCGAGAAAGGCATTGGCACAGTGCTGGCGACGCTGCTGCAGTTCACGGGCCTCGGCTACCACGCCGGCGACGCTGGCGCTGGTCTCGCCGCTGGGTTGGTTGTTCAGCACGGTGCTTTCCCGGGCCACGGTCAGGTGCAGGTCGATGCGGTCAAGCAGGGGGCCAGAGAGCTTGTTGCGATAGCGCTGAATCTGCTCGGGGCTGCAACGGCAGCGGCCGGTGGGGTCGCCGAAATAGCCGCAGGGGCAGGGGTTCATTGCCGCCACCAGTTGGAAACGCGCCGGGAAGCGCACCCGATCCTTGGCTCGGGCGATCACGATTTCGCCTGATTCCAGGGGTTCGCGCAGCACTTCCAGAACCCGTCGCTCGAACTCTGGCAGCTCATCGAGAAACAGCACGCCGTGGTGCGCCAGAGTGATCTCGCCGGGCTGCGGCCGGCTACCACCACCGACCAGCGCAGGGCCGGACGCGGAATGGTGCGGATGGCGAAACGGCCGTTGTGGCCAGCTGTCGAGCGGGGTATGGCCGCTGACCGAGCGAATGGCCGCGACCTCCAACGCCTCGCGCTCGTCCAGCGGTGGCAGCAGGCCGGGCAGGCGGCTGGCGAGCAAGGTCTTGCCGGTGCCGGGCGGGCCGGTGAACAGCAGGTTGTGCCCCCCGGCGGCTGCCACCAGCAGGGCGCGCTTGGCGGCGACCTGGCCCTGGACTTCGCTCAGGTCTGGGTAGGGCCGTTGTTCCAGCAGCAAGCCATTGGCCGCATAGGGCGGCAGGGGCAGTTGCCCGCTCAGGTGGGCGACCAGTTCCTGCAAGGTGCCCACGGCAAACACCACCAGCCCGCTGGCCAGGCTGGCTTCTTCGGCGTTCTCCCGGGGTACCACTAGCGCCCGGCCGGCGTCGCGCGCGGCGAGGGCCGCGGGCAGCACCCCCTGGACCGGGCGCAACGCTCCGGACAGGGCCAGTTCGCCCAGGCACTCGATGTCGTCGAGGGTGGCCACTGGCACCTGGCCGTTGGCGGCGAGGATGCCCAGGGCGATGGCCAGGTCATAGCGCCCGCCGTCTTTGGGCAGGTCGGCGGGGGCAAGGTTCTGGGTGATGCGCCGGGCCGGGTAGTCCAGCCCCGAGTTGACGATGGCGCTGCGCACGCGGTCCTTGCTCTCCTTGACCGTCGCCTCCGGCAGGCCGACCAGGGTGAGCGTGGGCAGGCCGTTGGCCAGGTGGGTTTCGACGCTGACAGGTGGCGCCAGCACCCCGACCTGGGCGCGGCTGTGGACGAGGGCGAGGGACATGGGCGCTCCGTGCTTGCTTGAGAAGGGCCGCATCCTGCGGCCCGGCAAAGCTTAGTGATGTCACTCGCGCCGTGGCAGGAAAGAGTGCGTCGGGGTTTTTCCGGCCCACGGCTGCCTGCTGCAGACCACGGCAATGCCTGCCCCCCGTGCCCGGGCCAGCAGCTCTTCGGTGTCGTCCCCGCCGGGCAGTGCCAGCACCGTGTCGGGCCGGCTGTCACGCAACATGAAGACATTGCGCAACCGCTCGGCCAGCTTGCCATGCAGCTGCCAGTTGGGTGGGTAGCGAACGATATCGGCGCCATGCTCGCGTGCCCAGGCTTCGATATCGCCCCCTAGGTGCTGGCTGCCGCCATGGATCAGCACATGGATCGGTTGCTGGCGCTGGAGGTCATCCAGCGCCTGGCGGCAGCGGCGGTTGTCGGCGTAGTTGCGCCCTGCGCAGATCAGTACACGCATGGCCACCCCTCAGAACCACTGGCCGAAGCGGCGGATGTACAGGGTCTTCATGGCTTGCGCGACCAGGCAGTAGCCCAGCAGGGTGGCGGCCAGCCAAGGGAAGTATTCCCACGGCAGCGGCACCAGCCCGACCATCGCCCCCAGCGGTGAGAACGGGATGTAGATGCCCAGGCACATCACCAGCCCCGTCGCCAGGATCACCGGTAGCGCCGCGGTGCTCTGGAAGAATGGCACCTTGCGGGTGCGCAGCATGTGCACCACCAGCGTCTGCGACAACAGCCCCTCGACGAACCAGCCAGACTGGAACAGCGCCTGCATCTCCACGCTGTTGGCGGCGAACACGTACCACATCAGGGCGAAGGTGGTGATGTCGAAGATCGACGAAGTGGGCCCGATCCACAGCATGAAACGGCCGATGTTGCGGGCATCCCACTTGCGCGGCTCACGTAGGAATTGCTTGTCCATGCGGTCCCACGGCAGCGACAGCTGGGAGAAGTCGTACATCAGGTTCTGCAGCAACAGGTGGATCGCCAGCATCGGCATGAACGGAATGAAGGCGCTGGCCACCAGCACCGAGAACACGTTGCCGAAGTTGGAGCTGGCGGTCATGCACAGGTACTTCATGATGTTGCCGAAGGTTTCCCGGCCCTTGAGCACACCCTCTTCCAGCACCATCAGGCTCTTTTCCAGGAGGATGATGTCGGCCGACTCCTTGGCGATGTCGGTGCCGCTGTCAACCGAGATCCCCACGTCGGCATCGCGCAGGGCCGGGGCGTCGTTGATGCCGTCGCCGAGGAAGCCTACGGTGTGGCCGTTGGCTTGCAGCGCCTTGAGCACCCGTGACTTCTGCAGCGGGGTGAGCTTGGCGAACACTGTGCGTTCCTCGACCAGTACCTTGAGCTGGGTTTCGTCGAGGCGCTCGATGTCCTGGCCGAGCAGCGGCTGGCCTGGCTCCAGGCCTACTTCGCGGCAGACCTTGCAGGTGACCACCGGGTTGTCGCCAGTGAGCACCTTTACCTTCACGCCCATCTCACGCAGGGCGGCGATGGCCGGGCCGGCAGTTTCCTTGGGTGGGTCGAGGAAGGTCAGGAAGCCGCGGATCACCAGTTCGCGCTCGTCGTCGGTGTGGTACTGGGCCTTGCCTTCGGTGGCCGGAATCTCGCGGGTGCCGACCAGCAGCACGCGGAAGCCTTCTTGGTTGAAGGTGGCGGCCGTGGTGAGTAACTGCTGACGCCGGGCGTCATCGAGCACGAACCGCTGGCCGTCCTGTTCCACGTGGGTGGCGATGGCCAGCACCTCTTCGACCGCACCTTTGCTCACCAGCAGGTGATCGCCCAGGGCGTCCTTGACGATCACCGACAGCCGGCGGCGGATGAAGTCGAAGGGCAGCTCGTCGACCTTGGCGTAGGCGTAAGGCGGCTGGAAGCCGCCGTTCTCAGCGGCGAAGCGCAGCACGGCCTGGTCCATCAGGTTCTTCACGCCGCTCTGGTGGTGGCTGTTCAGCCAGGCCAGTTCGAGCAGGCGCGGGTCGGCGCGGCCGCTGGGGTCGACGTGGTGCTCAAGGATGATCCGGTCCTGCGTGAGGGTGCCGGTCTTGTCGGTGCACAGCACATCCATCGAGCCGAAGTTCTGGATGGCGTTCAGGCGCTTGACCACCACTTTGCGCCGGGCCATGGCCACGGCGCCCTTGGCCAGGTTGGCGCTGACGATCATCGGCAGCATTTCCGGGGTGAGGCCCACGGCCACGGCCAGGGCGAACAGGAAGGCGTCGCTCCAATCGCCCTTGACCACGCCATTGAGCATGAACACCACCGGCACCATCACCAGCATGAAGCGGATCAGCAGGCGGCTGACGCTGTTCACCCCGCGGTCGAAGGCGGTCTGGCTGCGCGAGCCGGCGATGGCCTTGGCCAGCGAACCGAAGTAGGTGCGCTTGCCGGTGGCCACCACCACGGCGCGGGCCCGGCCACTGACCACGTTGGTGCCCATGAAGCCGATGTTGGGCAGGTCGAGCAGGTTGCCTTCAGCGCTGGTGCTGTCGCCGGCGGACTTCTGTGCAACGTGGCCCAGGGTGTCGTACTTTTCCACCGGCAAGGCTTCGCCGGTGAGCACGGCCTGGCTGATGAACAGGTCGCGGGATTCGATCAGGCGGATGTCTGCGGGGATCATGTCGCCGGCGCTGAGCTGCACGATGTCGCCGGCCACCAGTTCGTTCATCGGCACTTCGCGCAGGCGCGGGGCCTGGTCGTGGCGTTCGCGGCGCAGCACGGTGGCGGTGGTGCGGACCATGGCCTTGAGGGCTTCGGCGGCCTTGGTCGAACGGTATTCCTGCCAGAAGCGCAGCAGGCCGCTGGCGCTGACCATGGTCATGATGATGATGACCTTGGTCAGGTCGGCATCCTCCACTTCACCTGCGCGCAGGGGCAGCCAGTAGTCGGTGACGAAGCTGATCCCGGCCAGGGTCAGCAATACATAGATGAAGGGGTTGTGCAGGGCCTTGAGCAGTTGCATCAGGGCCGGTTCCGGCTTGTCGTGGGCGACTTCGTTGCCCCCGTCGCGTTGCAGGCGCTTGGTGGCTTCGTGCTCGGTCAGGCCCCGTTCGCTGGCGTCGAGGTTGGCGAGGGTGACGGCCAGGCCGTTGCGCGCCTCGCGGGCGGCGCGCATGGAGAGGCGGGTGTCTGCGCCGGCTTTGCTCGTGGTGTTGCGGTCTTTTACGGTCATTTGGCTGTGCTCCTGCCGCAGGAGGCGGCACGACACACAGTCGACTCACTGTTGAACGGGTGAGTGAACGTGTCTCGGGCCGCGATCATTCGATCGATGAAAAACGTGGTTTTTCCGACGTTTACGTGTTCGCTGGCGAATGCCGGAAATAAGATCGGCAGCGAACTTTCTACTGGCGGATTCCATGGTCTTTTGAAACCTCGAATAAAGTGATTGGCAATAAGAAGCCCGCAAACTTTAAAGAGTTAAAGTTCGTGAAGTTCTGACGCTGAATAGGTCGTCAGCTTAGTGTCGGGAATGCATCGCGCCGGTTAGCAGAAGCACAGACGGGCGCGCCATCGACTGGGCGGTTCCTGGGTGTCTTCGGTGTGCCAGTGCAGGCGCAGGGCAGGGCAAACCAGCTGGGGCAGCCAAGTGGCGCGCAGCCGTTGAGCGGTCGCGTGGGGAGGGCGCAGGCATGGCAAGGCCTTGCGCGCCGGGGCGTGCAGGCGATCGTGGATAAAGATGATGAAGTTCATGAGCTTGCCTCCGACCGGGCGGGCACCCGGGACGGCAAGCGACGGCGGAGCAATCAGGCTCTGGCGCGGCTTGCCCGACCTTGGGGGCGGGCCCGGAGTTCCGGTTCAAGTGCCTGGCAGGCAAAAACGGCCAGGCAGCGACTAGATACTGTGTCCATTGAGTTCTTCATGAGTTGAAATAAAGGCCCGCTTTTTTGGGGCGGGTGAACTTTATGCAAAGCATAGCGGGCAAGTCAACCGGGGAGGTGAAACTTAAATAAGTTTCATCTGGTTGGTTCAGGGAATATTTGGTTTTGCATGAGTTGGCTGTAGGAGCGGCTTTAGCCGCGATGCAGGCATCGCGGTGTGTGCCACCCGCTTCGTGGGTGATCGCGGCTGAAGCCGCTCCTACAGAGGCCACGCAAGATCAGTGGCCCGTGGTCATCAGGCCTTGGCGCCGAGGATGATGTGCGAGGCCTTGATCAACGCGGTGGCTTTTACGCCTGGCTTGAGGCCAAGCTCCTGCACCGCTTCACGGGTGACGATGGCATAGACCTCGGTGCCACCGGGCAGCTTCAGGACCACCTCGGCGTTCACCGCGCCGTCGCCGACCCGCGCCACTTCGCCTTCCAGGCTGTTGCGCGCCGACAGTTTGTAGCCGGCGGCGTCGGTCATCAGTACCACCCAAGGGGCCTTCACCAGCGCCACGGCCTGCTTGCCGACATTGATGTTGAGGTTGTGCAGGCTGGCCATGGTGACCACTGCGACCAATTTCTCGCCACCGGCGAGGGTCAGTTCGACTTCGGCGTTGACCGCGCCTGGCTGGACTGCGCTGACCTTACCTTCGAAGACATTGCGGGCACTGACTTGCATGGGGAACGCTCCGTGTATCGATTGTTATTCCGTAGTGGGCGGTGCCATCCGTGCTTCCAGCTCGGCGACCTGTTTCTCCAGGGCTTCCAGCCTGGCGCGGGTGCGGGCCAGCACCACCATTTGACTGTCGAACTCTTCGCGGCTGACCAGGTCGAGCTTGCTGAAGGCGCCCTGCATCAGCACCTTGAACTGGCTTTCCAGTTCGGCGCGAGGCGCAGCGGTGTCGCCGCTGAACAGGCGCGAGGCCTGGTCGCTCAGGGCATCGAGAAAGGCTTTGGGCGCGAGCATGTTGGCTATCCGCTGATCACTGAAAGGGCAGCAGTGTAGCACGCCGCCCCGGCCCGCTTGCGTTGCACGCTTTTCGCGCAGGGCGGCCAAAGGTCGCGCACCGATTTTGTGCGCTTTTTCGCTGCTGGCGATTGGCCAATCCCTGCCTGTTCACGCAACTCGCTGTTTTTTAGCCACTTGCGCCAACTGGCAAGGTTTCTGCAAAGACCTGATCGAGCCATGCACTGATGCAGTCCCTTGTGACCAGGCAGTGCGCGGGCGAAGCCGGAGGGTTCTTCGTCACAGCCGGATCGTGTGTCGGCGGGGAGGATGGAGCCGACGATGCGTTACAAAGCCAGGCGCTGCGCTTAGACTTGAGTCGGGTTTGTTTTCCTGGGGCAAGTCCACCAAATCGGGAGAGAGTTTCATGAAGCTAGTCACTGCCATCATCAAGCCGTTCAAGCTGGACGACGTGCGCGAGTCGCTGTCGGAAATCGGCGTGCAGGGCATCACCGTCACCGAAGTCAAAGGCTTCGGCCGTCAGAAAGGTCACACCGAGCTGTATCGCGGCGCCGAATACGTGGTCGATTTCCTGCCCAAGGTGAAGATCGATGTGGCCATCGACGACAAAGACCTTGATCGGGTGATCGAAGCCATCACCAAGGCGGCCAACACCGGCAAGATCGGCGACGGCAAGATCTTCGTGGTCAACCTGGAGCAAGCGATCCGCATCCGTACCGGCGAAACCGATACCGACGCGATCTAAGCGCCAGAACACAGCCTCACCAAACCCAACGCCCCAGGAGAAAACAACATGACTCTGCGCAAGATCGCAGGGCTAGGAGCCCTATTGTCCCTCGTAATGCCAGGGCTGGCCCTGGCCGAGGAAACGGCCGCCCCGGTGCTGAACTCCGGCGACACTGCCTGGATGCTCACTTCGACGGCGCTGGTCCTGTTCATGACCATCCCGGGCCTGGCGCTGTTCTACGGCGGCATGGTGCGTTCGAAGAACGTGCTGTCGGTGATGATGCAGTGCTTCGCCATCACTGGCCTGATCAGCATCCTGTGGGTCATCTACGGCTACAGCCTGGCTTTCGATACCGCGGGTATGGAAAAGGGCGTGCTCAACTTCAATTCCTTTATCGGTGGTTTCTCCAAGGCCTTCCTCAGCGGCGTCACGCCGTCGGGCCTGACCTCGGCCACCGCGCTGTTCCCTGAGGCGGTGTTCATCACCTTCCAGATGACCTTCGCCATCATCACCCCGGCACTGATCGTCGGTGCTTTCGCCGAACGCATGAAGTTCTCGGCGATGATGATCTTCATGGGCGTGTGGTTCACCCTGGTCTATGCGCCGATCGCACACATGGTCTGGAGCGGTGACGGCGCACTGATGTGGGATTGGGGCGTGCTCGACTTCGCCGGCGGCACCGTGGTGCACATCAACGCCGGTATCGCCGGCCTGGTCTGCTGCCTGGTGCTGGGCAAGCGCAAGGGCTACCCCACCACGCCGATGGCCCCGCATAACCTGGGCTACACCCTGATGGGCGCAGCCATGCTGTGGATCGGCTGGTTCGGCTTCAACGCCGGTTCCGCCGCCGCGGCCAATGGCACTGCCGGCATGGCCATGCTGGTGACCCAGATTGCCACCGCCGCCGCCGCGCTGGGCTGGATGTTCGCCGAGTGGATCTTCCACGGCAAACCCAGCGCGCTGGGCATCGCTTCGGGCGTGGTCGCCGGTCTGGTCGCCATCACCCCGGCCGCTGGTACCGTCGGCCCGATGGGCGCCCTGGTGATCGGCCTGGTGTCTGGCATCGTCTGCTACTTCTGCGCCACCAGCCTCAAGCGCAAACTGGGCTATGACGACTCCCTCGACGCCTTCGGTGTGCACGGTATCGGCGGCATCATCGGCGCCCTGCTTACCGGCGTGTTCGCGGCACCTGCCCTGGGCGGCTTCGGTGCGGTCACCGACATCGCCGCGCAGTTCTGGATCCAGGCCAAGGGCGTGATCTTCACCGTGGTCTACACCGCCATCGCCACCTACGTGATCCTCAAGGTGCTCGATCTGGTGATGGGCCTGCGGGTCAGCGAAGAAGAAGAGTCGGTCGGCCTCGACCTGGCTCAGCACAACGAGCGCGGCTACAACCTGTAACCGCCACGCTGGAAAACTTGCCCGGTTCGCCGGGCATTTTTTTGCCTGTAGTTTGCTGCCTGGCGGGGGGCAAACGATTTACCCGGCCTGTTCGCGACCTGGGCGGAAAACTTACAAGCCATCGGGCGTTTCTGGTGCTTTGCTTTTTCTGCGAGCGCGCTAGAATGCGCGCCGAAGGAAGCTGGACGAGTAGTCCACACACTTCGCCACCCTTTGCTAGGCTTGCCAATAGCCTGTGGCCAGCAAGGGTACAACGTATTTCGTCAGGCCTTGCCAGGAGCAGGGCCTGCAGGGTGCCAGGCCCCCCATGAGGGGGCGGACACCCAGGGCAGTGGCCAACCCACGGCCAGTTGAATTTTCACTGGTGGCTGCCGGTCTACGGCTGCACCGGTCTATAACTAACCTGCTTTTCGCAAGTCATGAGGTAGAACATGAGCGACGACGATCTGGAAAATGACGACCTCGAAGTAGGCGACGAAGACGAGGCTGATGAAGGCCTCGAAGCGGCCGCAGACGATGGCGCGGAAGACGCTGGCGATGACGACAGCAGCCCCGCCCCCGCTGCCAAAGGCAAATCCAAGGCGGCTGTCTCGGTAGACGAGATGCCGAGCATGGAAGCCAAACAGAAAGAGCGTGATGCGCTGGCCAAGGCGATGGAAGAGTTCCTGTCGCGCGGTGGCAAGGTGCAGGAAGTGGAGGCCAACGTGGTCGCCGATCCGCCCAAGAAGCCGGACAACAAGTACGGCAGCCGCCCTATCTGAGTGGCTGAATGCAAAAGAGCCCGCCGTCGCTGCGGGCTTTTTTGTGGGCGTCAACTGTTAGTCAGACCAACGTGGGAGCGGGCTTGCCCCACGATGGCGGTATCAGCGCCATCGCGGGGCAAGCCCGCTCCCACGAAATACCTAATTGGCAGCAGAGTGCGAAGCCTGGTCAACGCCAGCGCGATAGAACGTCGGGCAACTGCGACAGCCTCTGGATCTCCGCGTCCGGCGCCTGCTCGCCGTTCCAGGCCTTGTGCTGTGGGTTGAACCACACTGCACGCAGGCCAGCACGCTGGGCGCCGGCGATGTCATCGCCTGGGTGATCACCCACATGCACCGCAGCCCCTGCGTCCACATCGCCCCGCTTCAAGGCTTCCATGAACGGCGCCGGGTCGGGCTTGCCGATACCCAGGTCCTCGGCGCACAGCGCGAACTTGAAGTAGTCCGCCAGCCCCAGCCGGCGGACGTCGGCATTGCCATTGGTGACCACGCCGAGGATGAATTGGTGGCGCAGAAGCTCCAGCACCGGCTGCACCTCGGGGAACACCTCGATCTGGTGGCGGGCATGCAGGAACACCTCGAAGCCCTCGTTGGCCAGTTCCTGGGCATGCTTCTCGCTGTAACCGACCTCTTCCAGGGCGTGGAACAGCACACGGCGGCGCAAGGCGCTGATACGGTGCCTGAGGCCGGGCTCGGCCTGCACCAGGCGTTCGCGGATGGCGAACAGGTGCTCGATCGGCACCCCGCCCAGGATCGGCGCATTGGCCGCCAGCCAGTCGCGCAGGACGGCCTCGGCGGTGGCGATCACCGGCGCGGTGTCCCACAGGGTGTCGTCCAGGTCGAAGGTGATCAGCTTGATGCTCATGGTTCGCTGCCTTTGCTGCGTTTGGCCCGGGGGTGGGCGCTGTCGTACACGGTGGCCAGGTGCTGGAAGTCCAAGTGGGTGTAGATCTGCGTGGTGCTGATGTCGGCGTGGCCGAGCATCTCCTGCACCGCGCGCAGGTCCTGGGACGACTCCAGCAGGTGGCTGGCGAAGGAGTGGCGGAGCATGTGCGGGTGCAGGTGCTGGCCTAACTCGCGCTCACCGACGGTCTTGACCCGCATCTGGATGGCCCGTGGGCTCAAGCGGTTGCCCTGGCGGGTGATGAACACCGCGCTGTCCCGAGGGCCGGCGATGCCACGTAGCCTGAGCCATTCCTGCAGGGCTTCGCGGGCCTTGCGACCGACCGGCAGCACGCGGCTCTTGCCGCCTTTGCCGTGCACCTGGACCAGCCCACCGGTCAGGTCCAGCTGTTCCAGGTCGAGGCCGGCCAGTTCCGACAGGCGCAGGCCCGAGGAGTAGAACAGTTCGAGGATGGCCTGGTCGCGCCGGGCGATGAAGTCGTCGTCGACGCCACCGTCGAGCAACTGCAGGGCGCGGTCGGTATCCAGGGTCTTGGGCAGGCGGCGCTCACCCTTCGGTGGCGCCAGGCCGTTGGCCGGGTCGTGTTGGCACACCCCTTCGCGATTGAGATAGCGGTACAGGCCGCGTACCGCCGAGAGCAACCGTGCCAGGCTGCGCGAGGACTGGCCATGGTGGTGCTGGCGGGCCACCAGCTGGCGCAACTGCTGGACTTGCAGCGCGTCCCAGCCGGTGATGCCTTGGTTGTTGCAGAATTCGATGACTTTCTCGAGGTCGCGGCGGTAGGCCAGCAGGGTGTGCCCGGATACCTGGCGCTCGTTGCGCAGGTGGGCGCAATAAGCTTCCAGCTGGCGCTCCATCAACGCACCGAGCGCAGCGTCTGGGTGAAGCGCGGCAGCACGCGGCCGAGCACCTCGGCGATGTAGCTGAGGAACAGGGTGCCGACACTGCTCTTGTAGTGCTGCGGGTCACGGCTGCCGATCGCCAGCACGCCATGCAGGCCCTGGTGTTCGAGAGTGGCCACGGCGCTGGAGCCGACTTCCTTGTGCGCCGTATCGCCGAACAGGAAGGCCAGTTCGTGCTCGCGCAAACTGCCGCTGATGGTCTTGCCGCCGCCGATCAGGCCGCCGATGGCTTGTTGCGCCTCCGTGCCAGGTACCCAGCGGCCGACGGGCGCGGCGTTTTCGCCGAACAGGATCAGGCTGACGAAGGGCACCTGAAACTCCTGGCGCAGGCTGTCCTCGACCGCCATCACCACTTCTTCCAGGCTGCCGGCGTCGAGCAAGTCGAGGATCAGCCGGCGGGTCTTGTCGAACAGCCGGTCGTTGTCGCGGGCCACGTCCATCAATTGCGACAGGCGATGGCGCATCTCGATGTTGCGGTCGCGCAGTAGCTTGAGTTGGCGCTCCACCAGCGACACGCTGTCGCCGCGCTGGTGGGGGATGTGCTGCTCGAGCAGCAGCTCGTCGTGCTCGGCGAAGAAGCTGGGGTGGGCGCGCAAGTAGGCGACCACGGCGTCTTCGTCGAGCGCGTTGGCCTGGGGTGGTACGTTAGGCTGATCGGTCATGGCGGATACTCGCTTAGAGACGAACCTGTCCTTCGAAAACGCGTACAGCCGGGCCGGTCATCAGCACAGGCTTGCCGGGGCCGGCCCATTCGATGCCCAGACGCCCGCCTGGCAGGTCGATGGTCACCGGGGAGTCCATCCAGCCCTGGGCGATGGCCGCAACGGCCGCGGCGCAGGCGCCAGTGCCGCAGGCTTGCGTCTCACCGGCGCCGCGCTCCCAGACCCGCAGGTTGGCGCGGTGGCGGTCGACGACCTGGATGAAGCCGGCGTTGACCCGCTGCGGGAAGCGCGGGTGGTGCTCGATCTTCGGCCCAAGCTCATGGACTGGCGCGGTGCGTACGTCATCGACGCGCAGCACCGAATGCGGGTTGCCCATGGAAACGGCGGCAATCTGGTGCACTTGGCCATCGATCTCGAGCGGGTAGCTCAGCGCCTGCGCGTCGGCGATGAATGGGATCTCGGCGGGCACGAAACGCGGCGGGCCCATGTCGACGCAGACCTGGCCATCGTTGCGCACATCCAGTTCGATGATGCCGCCCTTGGTTTCGACGCGGATACGCTTCTTCGCGGTCAGGCGCTTGTCCAGCACGAAGCGGGCGAAGCAGCGCGCACCGTTGCCGCACTGTTCGACCTCGGAACCGTCGGCGTTGAAGATCCGATAGCGGAAGTCCACGTCCGGGTTGCTGGGGGCCTCGACGATCAGCAACTGGTCGAAGCCGATGCCGGTGTTGCGATCGCCCCATTGCTTGGCGTGCTTGGGTTGGATATGGGCGTGCTGGCTGACCAGGTCGAGGACCATGAAGTCGTTGCCCAGCCCGTGCATCTTGGTGAAACGCAGCAGCATGGGCTTACTCCGGCAGCAGGCTTTCGCCGGCGAACAATTCGGCGACGGTCTCGCGGCGACGCACTTCGAAGGCCTGGTCGCCGTCGACCAGCACTTCGGCGCAACGGCCACGGGTGTTGTAGTTCGAACTCATGACGAAACCATAGGCGCCCGCGGAGCGGACGGCCAGCAGATCACCTTCGGCCAGGTCCAGTACACGGTCCTTGCCCAGGAAGTCGCCGGTCTCGCAGATCGGGCCGACCAGGTCGTATGCACGGCCTTCGCCTTCGCGGGGCTTGACCGCGCTGACATCCATCCAGGCCTGGTACAGGGCCGGGCGGATCAGGTCGTTCATCGCCGCGTCGATGATGGCGAAGTCCTTGTGCTCGGTGTGCTTGAGGTATTCCACGCGGGTCAGCAGCACGCCGCCGTTGGCGACGATGTAGCGGCCCGGCTCGAACACCAGGGCCAGCTCACGGTCGCCGACGCGTTCACGGATGGCTTGAATGTAGTCGGCCAGTACCGGGGGCTGTTCGTCGCGATAACGCACACCGACACCGCCACCGAGGTCGAGGTGGCGCAGGTGGATGCCGCACTCGGCCAGGCGGTCGACCAGCACCAGCAGGCGATCGAGGGCATCGAGGAAGGGTTCGACGGTGGTCAGCTGAGAACCGATGTGGCAGTCGACGCCGACCACCTCCAGGTTGGGCAACTGCGCGGCGCGCACGTAGATGGCTTCGGCGTCGGCGATGGCGATACCGAACTTGTTCTCTTTGAGGCCGGTGGAGATGTACGGGTGGGTGCCAGCATCGACGTCCGGGTTCACGCGCAGCGAGACCGGGGCTGTCTTGCCCATCTCGGCGGCGACGACCTGGAGGCGTTCGAGCTCGTCGGTGGACTCGACGTTGAAGCAGTGCACGCCGACTTCCAGGGCACGGCGCATGTCGTCGCGGGTCTTGCCGACACCGGAGAACACCACGCGATCGGCCCGTCCACCGGCGGCCAGCACGCGCTCCAGCTCACCGCCGGAGACGATGTCGAAGCCCGCGCCCAGGCGCGCCAGCAGGTTCAGGACGCCCAGGTTGGAGTTGGCCTTGACCGCGAAGCAGACCAGGTGCTCGACGCCCTGCAGGGCGTCGGTGTAGCTACGGTACTGGGCCTCGATGTGGGCGCGGGAGTACACGTAGGTCGGCGTGCCGAAGCGTTCGGCGACGGCCGACAGGGCCACCCCTTCCGCGAACAGCTCGCCGCCGCGGTAGTTGAATGCATCCATGGGATTTCCTTACGGCGCGGGAGACGGCTCGGCCTGCTCTTGCTGCTCCGGTGCCTGCTGCTGGGCCGGTTGGGCATGCTGGTGCTGCTGGTGCGACTTGCGAGGGCCTTTGCCGTTCTTGCCATCTTCGGGCAGGTACAGGGGGCCTTTCTGACCGCAGGCCGAAACGAGGCAAGCAACCGCGACCAGCGCCGCGATGGAGGAAATCAGGCGTTTCATGGGTGAAATCCTTGGAAATATGCAGTATTGCGGCCGAGTATACCGAGCGACCACCCGATTGCCTATGCAAGTGCCGACCCGCCTGGCGGGCTATCCTTCGTGTGGTCGATGCCGGCCTCTTCGCGGGTAAACCCGCTCCCACAGTGGGGCGCCGCCGCAGCTGTGGGAGCGGGTTTACCCGCGAAAGGGCAAGTGCAGGCATCCGCTAGTCTTTGCATTCAGCGGCCGGCGCCCGTATCTTCCCCGCCTTGCTTGTAATGCAGCCATTTTTCGAGGTTCCTGCAATGAGTTTGAGCGAAGCGCGTTTCCACGATCTGGTCGACGCGACCCAACAGGCCCTGGAAGACCTGTTCGACGAGAGCGACCTGGACCTGGACATGGAGAACTCCGCTGGTGTGCTGACCATCAAGTTCGACAATGGCAGCCAGCTGATCTTCAGCCGCCAGGAGCCGCTGCGGCAGTTGTGGCTGGCCGACCGTTCTGGCGGTTTCCACTTCGACTACGACGAAGAAACCGGCAAGTGGGTGTGCGAGAAGACCGAGGAACTGCTTGGTGAAATGCTCGAGCGCATCGTCTGGGAGCGGGCCGGCGAGAAGCTGGATTTCGACGAGATCTGAGATGAGTGACCTGCCTCGACCGCCCAAGCCGCTCTACAGCAATGTCAGCCCGGCGGTGCCGTCACCTTGTATCAGTGTGTGTCGGCTAGACGAGCACAAGGTTTGCACCGGCTGCCACCGCCATGTCGAGCATATCCGCGAGTGGCGCGCGGCCGACGATGAACGACGCCGGCAGATCTGCCGCGAGGCCGAGGTGCTCAAGGCCCGGTCCGGGCGATAGCCACAAGTTTCTTGCGGGCTTGTGTATTTGCCCCGCTGTGGTAGTGTCAGGTTCTGCGTCATCGACGCCAGAAGCATTTCGCAAACCCCGCCCTTGGGCGGGGTTTTGCTTTATCTGTCTGTGGAAAATCGCCTGTTCAAAGGAGTCTGACTGGATCATGAGCACCAAGCCCTCCCTCATCCTCACCCGCTTGGACGTGCAGCGTCTCGAGCGCCTGCTCGACAGCCTCGATGAAAGCACCCCTGGTGTGCTCGCCCTGCAGGACGAGCTGGACCGCGCCGAACAGGTGGTTGGCCATGAGGAAGTGCCGGCCGGCGTGGTCACCATGAATTCCCGCGTGCATTGCCGTGAAATCGCCAGTGGCAAGGATTACCACCTGACCCTGGTCTACCCAAAGGACGCAGGGCCGGAAGGCAATGTCTCGATTCTCGCACCGATCGGCTGCGCGCTGCTGGGCTTGTCGGTGGGCGACCAGATCGACTGGCCAGCACCGGGCGGCAAGACGCTCAAGCTCGAGCTGCTGGCCGTCGAGTACCAGCCAGAGGCTGCGGGCGATTTTGACCTTTGAACGGAGATGGGGCGGTTAGCTGCATCAGCCCATGGCCGATGCGCGCAGGCGGTTGGCATGGATGCAGTTGTCCACGATCCTGCCTCGTAGCGACCAGTCGGTATTGATGATCCGGAAGTGCTGGATGTAGCTGTTCAGGTCGCGGGACTCGAACCATTCGTCGATCTTGTCGTGAAAGTCGTCCGGCACGAAGAAGGGCCAGACGTATTTGGCGCATTGGATCGAAGTCAATGGCAAGCCCGATTCGCCGTACCCTGCCACTTGGTCCATGTACACCTTCAATGTGCTGGTACTGGGCGTATTTTTTCCAATCCAGCGATGGCTGACGCTTGGCCAGTACTCGGGTGGGGTGCGGCCTTGATCATAACCAATCACCACCGTTCTGCCCGGGTGCTCGCGCCATAGCTCGTCCAGTGTCAGCCCATGCAATGAATACGGGATCATGCGTGGGCCCAGCTCGGCGAGCAGCGCCTGCAGCAGCCGGTGTTCGTCGGGGTCGAAGCGGCTGAATTCATGAAAATCGAGAATAACGATTTCCTTGGCATTGTCCGGGTTTTCATAGAAACCATTCAATGCGTCGACGATATCTTCCTTGATCGTGCGCCCGGATGAATTCAGGTGGAACAGTTGAAAGTGCAGGGCGGAGGTCTGCGCGTGTTGTGGGTATGCCCTCACGCGCAGGTCCAGTACTCGAATGCCCCCGCGAATCTGTTCGATGCAGGGCACATCCTGTGTGATCTCGTTCGGCAGAGAAAGACCATTGGCCTGCTTGTCCATGCCGGAATCATGGGTGCCGGGCAGGATCAGTTGATCGATGCGCAAGCGCCCCAGCTCAGGGTAGGCGCCCATCCAGTGTTCTTTGTTCATGACAGCACTCTCGTTTGGTTTGTTGGAGAGCGCGTAGGATGCTTCCCACAAAACATCGCTTGGCAGCGAGAAGTCCTTCCTGGAAGTGAGATGTTTCTCAGGGTTCCAGTGTCGCTTGCAAGCGTTCCAACCCGTCATTGAGCGCTTGTTCCAATTCACCCTTGTAGCGCAGGTACAAGCTGGTCGAACCCTGGTCGTCACCCAGCAGCTCGGAGAGATCAAGGTCGGTGATGTAACAGCGGTAGCTCCCGGCGCTGCGCCGTTGGCGCAGGATCTGCCGGGCGACCACGCTGTACAGCTGATCGCCGTGCTCCAACTCGGAGTATTCCTGCTGGTCGCAATAGAGTGTGACGTGCACTTCGTCACCCGTGCCGGCCTGGAGAATCGCCTGAACCTCGTAGTACGGCCGGTCGCGCCCATCGGCTGGCGCCTGCCGTGGCTCCAGCCCGCGGGCCTTGCCGATGCCTGAAGGCAGCAACTGGTAATAGAGAATGTCCAGCGAGGCCTGCTGCAGGCTGTCCAATGGCAGCTGCGCGTCGCGGCGCATCACCATCGATTGCAGGAAACGCTGCAGGGGCAGCAGCAGGTGCGGTTCGTCCTGCAAGGGCAGGCGCTGCTGCCAGAGCGTGTTGTACTCGTCCAGTACATAGAGGTCGGCCCAACCATCGAGCAGGCGGTAGAACACCTGGATGCACTGGGGCTGGCCCTGGCCGAGCACCAGCGGCAGGTCGTAGTCCTGCAGCGCATTGGCATCCAAGTGCAATGGGCTGTAGCTGTTGCGTTCCTCGCCGAGCGTGTCGAGCAGCGCGCCATGCTCGTCGAGGGTGGCCAGCGTCACCTGCCCAGGCAGCAGCTCCAGTACGTGGGTGTGCCGGGCGACCTGTAGCAGGTAGCGGTGATTGAGGTTCTGGTCGAGCAGCAACTGCACGGTATCGAAAACGTCCTCGACCCGCTGGCTGATGGCTTGTGCCCGGTTGTGGCAGTAACAGCGCACCCGCACCCGGGGGCGGTGGCTGCGCTGGCCGAGACTGTTGAGGAAGTCGCGCAGGCAGCGCACCAGCGCGTGCTCGCCGTCGTAACGCTGCACCAGCACTTCGTTCCAGCTGTTCAAAGTGATCTGGTCGAGGGTCAGCACCAGGTTTTCGCGCACCCCGGCATAGCTTAGCGAGTCGGTGCGCTCGGTGGTCATCAGGATGTTCAGGTCGCGGTGATGGCGCAGCGGGTCGACACCCACATTGACCAGCAGCAGGATCTCGTCGGCCACGCTGGGTTGCAGCAGGCGCACCTCGCTGACCGTTTCCAGGGGCAGGGGGATGCTCTGTTGCAGGCTGCCGATCAGGTTGAACAGTTCAAATTCGCTGAGGTCGCTTAGGCCTGGGTGCAGGGCCAGGCGTGTGCTGCTGTCGATGACGCCATTGCGGTGGGCCCATGTCAGTAGTTCGAGCAGCTCCCGGCAACGCTTGATGGGGCTGAAATGCTCCCATTCGTGCACGCCCAGGTTGCCGTTGTACAGGCTCCAGTGATGGGTGCCCGGCTCCTTGCGGTTGGGCGATTGCACCAGCGTCAGGGTGTCTTCGGCCAGGTCGGGCGCGATCCCCGGGTTGATCACCTCGATCTTGCCGGCGCGGCGCTCGAACGCGGCGTAGAGGCGCCGGCCCAGCACGTTGAGGTCGCGCTGGTCGGCGCGGCTGTTGGCATTTTGCTCACGGGCGAACTGGGTGAGGAAGCGGTAGCTGTGGTTCAGCTCGGCCACCAGTTCGCGGCGCTCGACCGCGACCTGGCGCACTTTCCATTGGCTGCGGCTGTCGAGCAGTGCCAGCTGGCGTTCGTCCCAGCCCCATTCCTCGGCCAGGCGAGCCAGCAACTTGCGCTGCCAGCCAGCGTTGCGCGAACGGCTCAGGTCGCCGAGTTTCTTGTTCACTTTCAGGTAGAGGCTGCGGCGCACCAGCTCCAGGCGCGCGGTCTCGCCACGGCGCAGCAGGTACTGCTCTATACGCCGATAGACCATGACATAGGGGTCGAGCTCGTCCAGGTCCAGGCGGTTGGCAAACACGGCCTGCTTGAAGTCCAGGCTCAGGCAGCGCACGTGGGGGTGTTCGCTGGCGTAGGTTTCGGTGAGCAGCAGCTTGAGCAGCGACTTGTAGGGTGAGTCGATGCCCTTGTACAGCTGCCATAGCCCGGCACCGACGTACTCACCGGGTGGAATATGCGCCAGATGACCGAGGTCCAGGGCATCGGTCATGCGGATGAAGCGCTTGGACAGCAGGGTCTGGGTGTAGTCCTGGTAGTTGTGCTCCTGGTACACCGGCACCAGCCACCACAGGGGTGTGCGCCCGGCGAGCCAGAGCGCGGTGCGGTAGAACTCGTCGAGCAGCAGGTAGTGCTGGGTAGTGCCGCAATCGTCCGAGCTGAGCCGGCTATCGCGTTCGCCCTGGACAAAGCCCTGGGGCTCGATCAGGAACAGGTGCGCCTCGGCGCCCTGGGTGGCGGCCCAGTCCTCGAGCAACTGGCACTTGCGCCGCAGTTCGACCAGTGCCTGTTCGTCCAGGCCTGGGGCATGGCACACCCACACATCCATGTCGCTTTGCTCGGCCTGGGCCAGGGTGCCGAGGCTGCCCATCAGGAACAGGCCATGGATGGGCTGGGGCGGGTTGCCGTGGCGGGCCTTGTAGGTGAACGATCGGGTCAGGCGCTGGGCCTCGGCCAGCAGCTCTGCATCCGGCTCGAAGCCGGAAACGCCAGCAGGGGTGGTGCCCGAGACATAGCCCGGCAACAACGGGTGGTTGACGTGGAAGAACAGCGGCAACAGCGTGAGCACCTGCTGCTGGCGCGTGGACAACCCTTCCAGCGCCCGTGCCAACCGACCCTGATTGATCTTCAGAAACCGCGCACGCAGCCTGGACAACTCCTTGCGGTCGATGCCTTGGTCGATATCGGGGCGGATTTCATGGGGGTGGTTCATTGCGCACTCAGGCAGGCTGGGGAAGCACTGGCGAGTTTAGCCTGAGCGCGGCGCTCGGATAAGCGAAAAGTGGCTTTTTGACGCCATTTTTCCAGCACCGCTCGTAATTGTAGGAGCCAGCTTGCTGGCGAACCGCGTAGCAATGCCGTTCGCCAGCATGATGATCGATCAGGCAGGCTGAGCGGTCTTCAGGATGGTCAGCAACTGTTGGACACTCTGCGCGGCATCCAGGCCCAGGCTGGTGAGGTAGCCGCCATCGGGCTGGTCGGTCAGTTGTTTGTCGTGCAGGCGTTTTGCAGCGGCGATCAGGGCAGGGGAGGCATTGCTGTGAACCTTGATGCCTTCCTGGTGGCTGTTCAGGTCGAACAGGGCAAGGACTTCCAGTTCGGCGATCAGTTCGGGGGTGAAGGACATGGGCGACTCCTGACTTCCAGACAAGGATGGAAGTCAGGAGTGTAGTCAGGCTTATTCGATATCGCCTTGACCGGCCTCAGGTGGAAGCTCCGGCAGGGCGCGCAGGGCGGTTTCGTACCACTCGGTGTTGAAGGGGCGGTCCTCGTCGAGCATGGCGTCGATTTCGACGGCCAGCACATGGGCCATGAGGTTGAGGATGTCCTCGCGCTCGTAGCCAACCAGGGTCAGCTTGTTGAAGGTGGCCTTGGCCGCTGGGGGCTCGCCGCTTTCGATCTGGTTTTCGATGGCTTGGGTGAGGGTGGCCTCGGTGAAGGCTTCTTCGTCGTTGCCGTCGATATCGTCGTGCTCGCTCATGGCGGTGCTCCTGTGGTGAAGCGCACAGTGTGCCATGCCTGCGCTGGCAATGCCCGGCCATCAGCGCCGGCCATGGCGCTGGTCAAGGTGACGCGGGAGGGCTATAAAAGCCGGGCCAACCCCTCACGGCCTTGGAGGCTGTCTCACATGCTCAAGCTTCATGGATTCGCGGTCAGCAACTACTACAACATGGTCAAGCTGGCCCTGCTGGAAAAAGGCCTGCCGTTCGAGGAAGTACTGTTCTTCGGTGGTCCGGCGCCCGAGGCATTGGCCAAGAGCCCACGTGGCAAGGTGCCGACGCTGGAAACCGAGCACGGTTTCGTCAGCGAGACCGGCGTGATCCTCGACTACATCGAACAGACTCAGCCCGGCAAACCGCTGCTGCCTGCCGATGCCTTCGGCCAGGCGAAGGTACGAGAGCTGCTCCGGGAGATCGAGCTGTACATCGAACTGCCGGCACGCACCTGCTATGGCGAGGCGTTCTTCGGCACGGCGGTGGAACCGTTGATCAAGGAGCGTGCAAGGGTCGACCTGCTGGCGGGGTTCGCCACGCTCAAGTGCAATGGGCGTTTCCAGCCTTATGTGGCAGGTGAGCAGATGACCATCGCCGACCTGATGTTCTGCTTCTCGGTCGACCTGGCGTGCGTCGTGGGCAAGAAAGTGCTGAACGTCGACTTCCTGGCGGACTTCCCGCAGGCGGCGGCATTGCTGGAGAAATTGCGCGGGAACCCGCACATGGCGCGGATCGTGGCGGACAAGGACGCGGCGATGCCGGCGTTCCAGGAAATGATCAAGAGCGGTAAGCGATAGGCTTACAGCGGTTCGCCGGCAAGCCGGCTCCTACACCTGTAGGAGCCGGCTTGCCGGCGAATGCAGTCAACGCGAAGCCAGCAAGGCCTTGCCGCGCGCCACGGCGGCGCGCACCTGCGCCGGCGCGGTACCGCCGATGTGGTTACGCGCATTCACCGAACCTTCGAGCGTCAGCACGGCGAATACATCCTGCTCGATCTGGTCGCTGAACTGGCGCAGTTCGTCCAGGCTCATCTCGGCCAGGTCCTTGCCGGTGTCGACACCGTACTTCACGGCATGGCCGACGATCTCGTGGCAGTCACGGAACGGCAGGCCGCGGCGCACCAGGTAGTCGGCCAGGTCGGTGGCGGTGGAGAAGCCGCGCAGGGCCGCTTCGCGCATGATCGCGTGCTTGGGCTTGATCGCCGGGATCATGTCGGCGAAGGCACGCAGTGAGTCGCGCAGGGTGTCGGCGGCGTCGAACAGCGGCTCTTTATCTTCCTGGTTGTCCTTGTTGTAGGCCAGTGGCTGGCCTTTCATCAGGGTCAGCAGGCCGGTCAGGGCACCGAACACGCGGCCGGTCTTGCCACGCACCAGCTCCGGCACGTCCGGGTTCTTCTTCTGCGGCATGATCGAGCTGCCGGTGCAGAACCGGTCGGGCAGGTCGATGAACTGGAACTGGGCGCTGGTCCACAGCACCAGCTCTTCGGAGAAGCGCGACAGGTGCATCATCGCGATGCTCGCGGCGGCGCAGAATTCGATGGCGAAGTCGCGGTCCGAGACGCCATCGAGCGAGTTGCCGGCCACGGCTTCGAAGCCCAGCAGCTTGCAGGTCAGCTCGCGGTCGATCGGGTAAGTGGTGCCGGCCAGCGCGGCGCTACCCAGTGGCATGCGGTTGGCACGCTTGCGGCAGTCGACCAGGCGCTCGTAGTCGCGGCTGAGCATTTCGAACCAGGCCAGCAGGTGGTGGCCGAAGGTCACTGGCTGGGCGGTCTGCAGGTGGGTGAAGCCGGGCATGATGGTTTCGGCTTCGCGCTCGGCCTGCTCCAGCAGGCCCTGCTGCAGGCGGGTGATCTCGCCCAGGATCAGGTCGATCTCGTCGCGCAGCCACAGGCGGATGTCGGTGGCCACCTGGTCGTTGCGGCTGCGGCCGGTGTGCAGCTTCTTGCCAGTGATGCCGATGCGGTCGGTCAGGCGTGCCTCGATGTTCATGTGCACGTCTTCCAGGTCGACGCGCCAGTCGAAGTTGCCGGCCTCGATCTCGCCCTGGATGGTCTTCAGGCCATCGATGATGGTGTCGCGCTCGGTATCGTTGAGCACGCCGACCTGCGCCAGCATGGTGGCGTGGGCGATCGAACCCATGATGTCGTGGCGATACAGGCGCTTGTCGAAATCGACCGAGGCGGTGAAGCGGGCGACGAAGGCGTCGACGGGCTCACTGAAGCGGCCGCCCCAGGACTGATTGGTCTTGTCGGTGCTCATGGATTCACTCTTTGAAGGCGTGAACGGAAAAAGTGGCGCCGATCATAGCAGGGTTGCGCCCACCGCCGCAGGGCGCTGGTCGAGAGAAGCGCGCAGGCAAGGGGGTGCGGCATATTCAACGATTGAACGGCAGTGTTCCACGGACCGTCTACAGTTGGACAGAGGACTGGCGGTGAATCTGCCAGGCCAGTGAATCTTTGGCCTTCGCACCGGTCTGTAGCGTGACCGTTTCCGGTCTCCCCACACTTGTCTACGCTATACCCGTGCGAGACTCACTCAGGAATCCAGCGCAATTATGAATGTCCTGATCGTTGATGACGAACCCCAAGCCCGCGAACGCCTGAGCCGGCTGCTCGGCGAGCTGGAGGGCTACACCGTGATGGAGCCCAGCGCCACCAACGGCGAGGAGGCCCTGGCACTGATCGAGAGCCTCAAGCCCGATGTGGTGCTGCTGGACATCGGTATGCCCGGCCTCGATGGCCTGCAGGTTGCCGCCAAGCTGTGCGAGCGCGAGGCGCCGCCGGCGGTGGTGTTCTGCACCGGTGACGACGAATACGGCAGCCAGGCCTTCAAGGAGAGCACCTTGAGCCATGTTGACAAACCCATCCAGCCCCAGACACTGCGCGACGCCTTGCGCCGCGCGGAAAAACCCAACCGCGCCCAGCTGGCGGCGCTGACCCGGCCCACCAGTGATGAGGGTGGCGGCCCGCGCAGCCATATCAGTGCCCGCACCCGCAAGGGCATTGAACTGATCCCGTTGCCGCAAGTGATCTATTTCATCGCTGATCACAAGTACGTCACCCTGCGCCATGAAGCGGGCGAGGTATTGCTCGACGAGCCGCTCAAGGCGTTGGAAGACGAGTTCGGCGAGCGCTTCGTGCGTATCCACCGCAATGCCCTGGTCGCTCGTGAGCGCATCGAAAAGCTGCAGCGCACGCCGCTGGGGCATTTCCAGCTCTATCTCAAGGGCCTGGATGGGGATGCCCTGACCGTCAGCCGCAGGCATGTGGCGGGGGTGCGCAAGATGATGCAGACGCTGCACTGAATCGCCCATTCGCAGGTTTGGCCGCGAATGGGTTGCATGGATTGCTGATCTGAATCTGCGGGAACAGCCGGAGGAGCTGTTATCATCGGCCGCATTTCTCTGGATCGGGGCGTTTCATGTCCACTCGCGAAATCCGCATTGCCACCCGTAAAAGCGCCTTGGCCCTGTGGCAGGCCGAATACGTCAAAGCCCGTCTCGAGCAGGCCCATCCCGGGCTGCAGGTCAGCCTGGTGCCCATGGTCAGCCGTGGTGACAAGCTGCTCGACGCGCCGCTGGCCAAGATTGGCGGCAAGGGCTTGTTCGTAAAAGAGCTGGAAACCGCCCTGCTGGACAACGAAGCCGACATCGCCGTGCATTCGATGAAGGACGTGCCCATGGACTTCCCCGAAGGCCTGGGCCTGTATTGCATCTGCGAGCGTGAAGACCCGCGTGATGCCTTTGTCTCCAATACCTTCGAGAGCCTCGAGGCACTGCCGGCCGGCAGCATCGTCGGCACCTCCAGCCTGCGTCGCCAGGCTCAGTTGCTGGCGCGTCGTCCCGACCTGGAGATCCGCTTCCTGCGCGGCAACGTCAACACACGTCTGGCCAAGCTCGATGCCGGCGAGTACGACGCCATCATCCTCGCCGCCGCCGGCCTGATTCGCCTGGGCTTCGAGGACCGCATCACCTCCACCATCAGTGTCGACGACAGCCTGCCAGCGGGTGGCCAGGGGGCCGTGGGCATCGAGTGCCGCAGCGCCGATAGCGAGATCCACGCGCTGCTGGCGCCGCTGCACCATGCCGACACTGCCGACAGGGTGGTGGCCGAGCGGGCCTTGAACAAGCACCTGAACGGCGGCTGCCAAGTGCCGATCGCCTGCTACGCGGTACTCGAAGGCGAACAGCTGTGGCTGCGCGGCCTGGTCGGCCAGCCCTCCGGCGGCACCTTGCTGGTAGCCGACGCCCGGGCGCCACGCGCCAATGCCGAAGCACTCGGCGTACAGGTCGCCGAAGCCCTGCTTGGTCAGGGCGCAGAGGCGATTCTCAAGGAAGTCTATGGCGAGGCCGGTCACCCGTGAGCCCCTGGCGCCTGCTGCTGACCCGCCCTGAAGAGGACTGTGCGGCACTGGCGCGGGCGCTGGCCGAAGCAGGCATTGCCAGCGCCAGCCTGCCTCTGCTGGCCATCGACCCGGTTGAGCTTGAACCCCAGCAACAGAAGTGCCTGGCAGAGATTGGCCAGGCGCAAGCGATCATCGTGGTGAGCAAGCCGGCTGCGCGCCTGCTGCTCGAGCAACTTGACCAGGCGGGCGTCGAACCGCCGCGTGCGGGCTGGTTCACGGTGGGGGAGGCCACGGCGAGCGTGCTTCAGGCGCGTGGGCTTTTGGTGACTTTCCCTACAGATGGTGATGACAGCGAGGCCTTGCTGGCCCATTCATTCCTACGTCAGGCTATCGCACTTCCTACATCCCGCGTCCTCATTGTCCGTGGTGTCGGAGGTCGCGAACTGCTGGCCGAGCGTCTTGCAGAGCAAGGTGCTAGTGTCGATTATCTGGAACTGTATCGCCGTTGCCTGCCGCATTACCCGGCCGGAACGCTGGCACGGCGCATCGATGGGGAACGCCTCAATGGCCTGGTGGTCAGCAGTGGGCAGGGTCTTGAACACTTGCATCAAATAGCGGGAACGGACTGGCCGCGGCTTTCACGCCTGCCGCTGTTCGTGCCCAGCCCGCGGGTCGCCGACCAGGCCCGTGCGCTGGGTGCCCGTGAGGTTGTGGATTGCCGTGGCGCCAGTGCCGCGGCCTTGCTGGCAGCCGTGCAGCGAACTGCTGCGCCTGCCTTTTAAGGCGCTAAGCTAGAGAACGATGCGCCACCATGCAAAGGATGGATACGTGAGCGAAACTGTCTTGTCCAACACGGAACAGCCCTCGGCGCCCGACGCGCCGCAAACCACCACCGCCACGCCCGCCCGACGCTCCGGCAACGGCTTGGCACTGTTGGCCCTTTTGCTGGGCGCTGCCGGGGTCGCCGTGGGCGGCTGGGGTGTCTTGCAGGTGCGCCAGCTGCAGGGCAGTGAGCAAGGGCAGGGCGAGCACTTGCAGGCGCTCACCCAACGGGCCGACGCCTTGCAGCAACGTGAGCAGCAACTGACCGCGCAACTGGCCAGCCTGCCGGCCGCCGGCGAGTTGGAAGACCGCCGTCGCCTGGTGGCGCAGTTGCAGGGCGACCAGCAGCGCCTGAGCCAGCGGTTGGAAACCGTGTTGGGCGAGAGCCGCAAGGAATGGCGCCTGGCCGAGGCCGAGCACCTGCTGCGCCTGGCCACGCTGCGCCTCTCGGCATTGCAGGATGTCACCAGCGCCAAGGCGCTGGTCGAAGGTGCCGACGAGATCCTGCGCGAGCAGAGCGACCCAGGTGCCTTCGCGGCGCGCGAGCAACTGGCGCGCAGCCTGGCTACGCTCAACAGCACCCAGCAGCCGGACCGTACCGGCCTGTTCCTCAAACTCGCCGCCCAGCGTGAGCTGGTGCAGCAACTCAGTGCGCAGTCACCGGAGTTCGCTGCAAACGCCGACGCCATGGGGGCCTTGACCGCCGACGGCGATGGCGCCAGCCGCTGGTCGCAGTGGTGGGCTGAAATCTCCAAGTACTTCCAGATCGAGTTCAACGCCGACGACAATGTGCGCCCGTTGCTCTCCGGGCAGTCGCTGAACCAGCTGCGCCTGGCCCTCAGCCTGACTATCGAGCAGGCCCAGTGGGCGGCGCTCAATGGCCAGGACAAGGTCTACAGCCAGGCGCTGGATGACGCCCGCAGCGTGCTGCTGGCCAACTTCAACCCGGACAACCCGCAAAGCAAGGCCATGCTCGACAGCCTCAACCAGCTCGCCGAGCAACCGGTGTCGGTCGTGACGCCTGACCTGAGCGAGAGCCTGGCGGCGGTGCAAGCCTACATCCAGCGCCACCACCTGCCGGCCCCGGCCGAGGGGGCCAAGCCATGAAACGTGCCTACCTGCTGGCGGTGCTGGCGATCGTGATCGCCGCGGCGCTGGGCATCGCCATTGCCAAGCACAGCGGTTACGTGCTGATTGCCTACGGTGGTTTCCGTTACCAGTCGGGGCTGTGGGCCGCGCTGGGCGCTCTGGTCGGTATCGTGCTGCTGTTGCTGGTGCTGCGTTATCTGATCGGGCTGGTGCTGACGTCGACTGGCGTGGTCAACCCCTGGTCGCGCCGTAACCGCGTTCGTCGTGACCGCATCGCCATCGAGCAAGGCCAGCTGGACCTGGCCGAAGGCCGCTGGACCAGTGCCCAGCGCCATCTGCAGCGTGCCGCCGAGTCCGCGCGCCAGCCGCTGCTGTACTACCTCGGCGCCGCCCGCGCGGCCAACGAGCTGGGCCGTGTCGAAGATCGCGACAACCTGCTGGAGCGTGCCCTGGAGCGTCAGCCCCAGGCCGAGCTCGCCATCGCCCTGGCCCATGCCCAGTTGCAGATGGACCGTGGCGAAAGCGATGGGGCCCTGGAAGCCCTGCTGGCCATGCAGGAGCGCTACCCGAACAACGCCCAGGTGCTGCGCCTGTTGCAGCGCCTGCACCTGGAGCGCGGCGACTGGTCGGCGGTGATTCGTCTGCTGCCGGACCTGCGTAAGCACAAGGTGCTGCCGGCCAATGAACTGGCTGACCTCGAGCAGCGTGCCTGGGGCCAGAACCTGGGGCTGGCGGCGACTCGCGGCGAAGACCCGCAGGCGGCGCGCCAGGCGCTGGAGCGTGCCTGGCAGCAATTGACCGCCGCCCAGCGCCAGGAGCCCCAACTGGTGCTGGCCTATGCCGAGCAGTTGCGCCAGGTGGGCGCGCAGGGTGAAGCCGAGCAGGTGCTGCGCGGGGCGCTCAAGCGTGCTTATGAAAGCCACCTGGCCCGCTTGTATGGATTGGTGCGGGGTGATGATCCGGCGCGTCAGTTGCAAACGGCCGAAGGCTGGTTGAAGGAGCACCCGCAGGACCCGAGTTTGCTGCTCACGCTTGGTCGTCTGAGCTTGCAGAACCGCCTGTGGGGCAAGGCCCGGGATTATCTGGAAAGCAGCCTGCGCATGGAACGCAACCCTGAGGCGTGTGCTGAGCTTGCGCGTCTATTGGCGGGGCTGGGTGAGACCGAGCGCAGCAACCAGCTGTTCCAGGAAGGGTTGGGGCTGCTGGACGAGCGTTTGCTGGCGCTGCCGTTGCCTGAGGGCGTGCGCGCCTGAGCTTGAGAATGTTGGTTTTCTCGAAGGGGTCGACGGGAGTGTTGCAGCGCCTATGAGATCGAGCGCCGCGCGGGCGGCGCTCGATCTCCAGAACTCTGCAAGGCTACCGTCTGGCACCCACCTCGAAAGAATGGGCTGTTACGGTGACCCTTTCTCCGCGATAACGCGGTACGACTTTTCTGAATCTGAAACCAAATCCTTCAGCCATTCTTGGCTTCGGAAGTATCCTACGCGCCTTGCGGAAGCTTCGATGTTGTCGGGGAAATGCCCCAGGCATAACGTCCTCGGGTCGCTTTTGGGCGACCGGGATTGAGACCCCTGGATCAATAGATGCCACTCCATGGCAGCCGCACGCGGGCAGGCTTCGGCCTGGTCGGGTTTCCTATTGGCCCGGGTCTCACCCCCGCGTGTTGCTGCCACCATTTCCGTGAGACGAATAGGACGGCAGTTCCTGGCATATCAATAGGAGCTTCCAGAATGAAAAAGATCGTCCCCGATCCACCTTCCACCCCATTGATCCCCTTCGAACCCCCACTCCTCGCGCTGCAATCCCCGCTCGGCATCAACGAATGCCACAGCATGCTCCACACCCTGAGCCGGATCATGCACGAAACCGTGAACGTCTTCCTCGACAACCAGCCCGGCCCTACGCGCGATGCCATGGGCATGAACATCCGCCTGCTGTGCCGCTTCATGACGGTATTGCACGACCAGACGATGACAGAGGGAGCAAGGCCATGACCGACGTGCTGAACATCACACAAACGGCCGGCAAGGCGACCTTCGACCTGTTTCAGATGCGCCCCGGCGTGCCCTTCGATCACGCCTTTTCCCAGCTGTCGGTCCTGCTCGGCTGCATCCGCCACTTGGCCACCGAAGCAGAAATGGAACACGACCGCATGGCTGGGAGCGCGGCACGGATCCTCAGCGAGCTGGCCAAGGCACTGATCGATGACATGGAGTTGGGGATGAATCGGGCGCCATGAGCATTTGAGCCCGCTTGAATGAAAACGCCCGGTGGTTCACCGGGCGTTTTCAACGGTTACCGCAGGATTTGCGCTGGCTCATCCGGCGGCAGGTTGTCCTGCCCCCGCGGCTGCCGGGCTTGCCCCGGCACCGAGCCACCCAGCTGTTCAGCCAGCTGCTGCGCCACATCCTCTCCCAGCGCCTTCGACACGTCGCGCACCACCCGCGGGCGGTTCAGCGTCACGCTGCGGTCGCGGCTCTTCACCAGCTTGGTGTCCTGCCCCTCGCCCATGGCGGTGAACGCCGAGGTGATCTCGTAGGTGCGGGTATTGATCAGGCTGAAGTCGGCGACCACCGTAAGGCCCAGCACCGCCGAGTAGCTGTCGGTGTGGTCCAGGGCGTTGATGTCTTCCTGGAAGTCGATGTCCGACAGGGTGCCGAACAGCACGTAGTCGGCGCCCTTGAACGCACCGCTCTTGATGCGGCGGATCACGTCGTACACGTCTTCCTTCGAGGCGGCGGTGTAGGGTGTGCCCTGGACCAGCTGGAACATGCCGGTCTTGAGGATTTCACCCTTGATATCGCCACCGAACTTGCGCACTTCGGTCTGTTCGATGTAGCTGTTGAGGCTCTCGTACTCGCTGTAGCTGGACTGGCCGCTGGCGCTGTACAGGCTCGACTGGTGGCTGTTCTGCGCCTCGACGGTGTGAATGTACTCCTCCACCCGCTCCTGGTAGGCCAGGTCGGTCACCGCCACCTTGGGGGCCGCCTGGGCGCCGAACGCCCAGGCCAGGCCGATGATGGTCATCCATGCACGCATCGATCAGCGCTCCGTGGTCTTGCGGATTTCTTTTTCGTCCATCCACTCGGCCAGGCCGCTTTCCACGTCGATCAGCTGCAGGCTGAACTTGTAGAACACGTCCTTGTAGTCGCTGCTGCGCTTGACGATCGAGCTGATCGAACCTTCCAGGCGGTACTTGGCGGCGATCATGTTGCCGGTCTTGGCCACGCTGTTCTTCTTGTACAGGCCGCTCTGGTTCTGCAGCTTGAGCTGGTCGACCTGGCTCTGCATCTCGGTGTTGTCGCTGGCGAAGCGGGCGGTGCCGGACTTCATCAGCTGGGTCTTGATCGAGGTGGTGATCTCGCGGGTATCGATGTACTCGCTGGTCTTGTTCTTCACGTCGTACACCTGCACCACCGGGCGGCCGTGCAGCACGCCGGACTGGGCCAGGGAGCGGGTCATGCTCTCGGCGATCATCTGCAGGTCGGTGGAGCCGAACTCGTTGGTGATCAGCTCGACGGCCTTGCTGTCGCCGTAGTTGATGTTCTTGCTGCCCAGTACCGGGGAAGGGCTGCTGCAGCCGCTGACCAGGGCGATGGCGACGGCGGCGAGGGAAAGGCGTGCAAACATGGGAATTGCTCCTGAAAGGGGTTACCGGGTGTGGACTTCGAGGCGGAAGTCGGTGGCCTTGGGCGTCGGGGCGATGGCGGGCAGGTACTTGGCCTGTTTGCCGTACAGCGGCAGGGTCTTCCAGGACTCTTCTTCAGCCACCGGGAAACCGTCGTTGCCCAACCAGGCAAAGCGGTAGTACAGGGTCTGGTTGCTGCGGCCGGTGTTGTTCAGCGCCACGTTGACGGTGAGGAAACCGTTCTCGCGGGCGACCCGCATCTGGCCGACCTCGATGTTGTCCAGCTGGCCCATGGTCACCACCTTGCTGGCGGCGCTGCCCGGGGCGGGTGGCGGGGTGGCGCAGCCGGCCAGGAGGGCGACGGCGGCCAGGGCGAGGCATGTTCTGCGCATGATCGTTCCTTGACTTACTTGAGGCTGGCAACGGCTTGCGCCGAGGCCTGAGGGGCAACTTCGACGGCCGGGCCGCCGGCGAATACACGATTGCCGACCACACGCAGGCTGACCACCTGGTACGGGCGATCGACCTTCACGGTGACCTGGGCGCCACCGAGGCTCGACGGCAAGCTCAGGTGATGCTCGCCTTGCTTGAGGCGTACTCGAGCCACTTGTGTCTCGTTCGGCAGGGTGCGCCAGGTGCGGGTGTCGGCGCCTTCGAGCACGGTGCCGGCGATACCCACCACCAGGCCAGCCATGGGGTTGGCCTTGTTCAGGTTTTTCTGCGCCACGCCGCGGCTGATGGCGCGCACGCTGGTGCGCAAGATGATGCCGGGCATGTCGTCGCGCAGGGCGCGGCGCGACATGGCGCTGGTGCTGTTCAGCGCGGTCAGGGCCAGGGCCTTGTCGTTGAGCTGGATCTCGCCCAGGTGCGCGGTCGAGGTGTCGTCCTTGATGATCGGGAACGACAGCGGGGTGATCACCAGGTTGTTGTCGATCGGCAGCGGCAGGGGGATGCGAATCGAGTCGCGGGCCGGCGCCAGGCCAGTCTGCACCACGATCAGCACATCGCTCTCGCCGGGCTTGGCGCTGTTCTTGTCGAGGTCGAGCAGGGCCTGCTCCAGCAGCGGGGTCTTCGGTCGCAGTTCGGCGGCCTTGCGGTAGCCCGGCGCAGCCAGGCCTTTCTCGCCAAGGGCTTCATAGACGAAACCGGACAGGTAGTGGCTGAAGGCGCTCTGGTAGCTGTTCTTCAAACCCACCACGTCGGGGGCGTCGAGGCTGGCGACCGGGTAACCCTGCAGGTCTTTGTACTCGGTCTTGATGCCCTCTTTCTCGGCCTCTTCCTCGCGCTTGAGGTATTCCTTGTCGCGCAGCTCGGCGATGACCGCCTCGCGCTCGTGGGTTTTCTTGATTTCGGTGCGGGCGCCGTCGAAGTCGTTCTGGGCCAGCAGGTTCAGGGCCATCTGCGTGGTCAGCATGACTTTTTCGTAGTCGTAGCCTTCGTAGCGGCGGACCTTGTCGTTGACCAGGTAGCTGCCGAACTGGCTCAGGTACTTGTCGGTGTCCAGCTTGACCGACTCTTCCCACTGGAACACTACGCTGTCGGCAGCGCGCCAGGCGTCCTGGCTTCCCTTCAGGTCGCCCTTGGAGCGCAGCAGCTCACCTTTCTCGAAGTAGTAGAGCAGGTCTTTCTGCTCGCCTTTATTGTGGCTTTCCAGCAAGGCGAGGGCGGCATCGACGTTGCCAGCGGCCAGTTGCTGGTTGGTTTCCTGCAGTTCGCTGTCGTAGCTGCGGAATACCGAGCAGCCAGCGAGCTGCACGGCGGCGACCAGGGTCGCCAGGGTTAAGGCGCGGGATACCATCGGACTTCTTCTTTCCCTGAAACAGTTGAGCCGCGCAGGCGGGGGCGGCAGATCCCTCTGTTCATCGCCGAAACCTCTCGATGAAGGCACCTTGATTGCAAATGGCTATTCAAATGGCTATTAAGGCGGCGCGGGATTATACCCAAAGTAGTAGCTAGGTGATGGCCAAATGGTTCTTATTTTTTGGTAGTTACCATCAGTCGGATAGCTGTCTGGGAGAAAGGGGATGTTGCAAGATTTTTCATGAAATCCGCCGCTGAGTCTTGAGCGAAGGGGAGTGGAAGTGAACAATGTTCTCTTTCGTATTACCGTCGAGATTGGCCATGATTTCCCGTTCCCGTCTTCTCGCCTGGCTGCTGTGGCCACTGCTGGCCCTGGGCAGCACCCTGGTGCTGGCCGAGGCCCCGGCCGATGCGGCCAAGGCCCTGCATTTGCTGGACTACATCGGGGCCGACTACCCGCCGACAGTACGCGACGGCAAGGTGGTGGACACCGGGGAATACCGCGAACAGCAAGAGTTCAGCGCGCTGCTGGCCGGCTTGGTCAAAGGCCTGCCGGTCAATGCCGAGCGCGCTGCATTGGAGCAGGGTGTGCAGGCGCTGCGCGAGGCCATTGAGCAACGCCAGGACGGCAGCGCTGTTGCCCGCCAGGCTCGCCAGTTGGGTGCGCGTTTGGCGGTGGCCTATGAAGTCAGCCAGGCCCCGGTGATCACCCCGGATGCGGCCCGTGGCGCGGCGTTGTATGCACAGAACTGCTCGATCTGCCACGGCGACACCGGGCTGGGCGATGGCCCGGCAGGTGTCGGCCTGGAGCCCGCGCCGGCCAACCTGCGCAACGCCGAGCGCCTTGACCAGCTCAGCCTGTTCGACCTCTACAACACCCTCGGCCTCGGCATCGAAGGTACCGAAATGCCATCGTTCGCCGACCAGCTCGACGAGCGCCAGCGCTGGGATGTGGCCGCTTATATCGCCAGCTTCACCGCCGACCCGCAGGCGTCCAAGGGTGACAAGACCTGGAACATCGCCGACCTGGCTCGCCAGACCCCTGCCGAGATCGCCGCCAATCAAGGCGCCGACGCCGTGCCGGCATTCCGCGCCCAGCGCGCCCAGCCGCCGCAGGTCAAGCGTGGCCCGGCACAGTTGCTCGACTACACCACCAGCACCCTGGACAAGAGCCTGGCGGCCTACCACGCCGGTGACCATGACCAGGCCTACGACCTGTCGGTGGCGGCGTACCTGGAAGGCTTCGAACTGGTGGAAAGCTCGCTCGACAACATCGACACCCAGGTACGCAAGGACACTGAAAAATCCCTGATGGCCTACCGTCAGGCACTGCAGGACGGCCTGCCGGTGGCCCAGGCCGAACAGCGCCTGGCCGAGGCCAAGGTCAAGCTTGCCCAGGCTGCCAAGCTGCTGGGCGGCGATGGCCTGAGCTGGTCCTTGAGCTATATCTCCGGCCTGTTGATCCTGCTGCGCGAGGGCCTGGAAGCGATCCTGGTGCTGGCGGCGATCCTCGCCTTCCTGCGCAACACCGGCCAGCAATCGGCGGTGCGCAGTGTCAACATTGGCTGGGGCCTGGCACTGCTCGCGGGGTTTGGCACCTGGGCCCTGGCAGCCTACGTGATCGACGTGGGTGGCGCGCAGCGTGAGCTGCTCGAAGGCTGCACGGCATTGTTCGCCTCGGTGATGGTGCTGTGGCTGGGGGTGTGGATGCACGACCGCCGCCACGCTGCGGCCTGGCAGAACTACATCAAGAGCAGCCTGGTCAGTGGCGGCGGGCGTTTCGGCTTCGCCTTGCTGGCGTTCTTCTCGGTGTACCGCGAGCTGTTCGAGGTGATCCTGTTCTACGAGACCCTGTGGCTGCAAGCGGGCCCGGCCGGGCACCAGGCGGTGCTGGCCGGCGGCGCCACGGCGTTGGTAGCGTTGGTGGGGCTGGCCTGGGTGATCCTGCGCGGTTCGGCCAAGCTGCCGCTGGCGTTGTTCTTCAGTATCAACGCCGGGCTGCTGTGCGCGTTGTCGGTGGTGTTCGCCGGGCATGGCGTCAAGGCGCTGCAAGAGGCCGGGGTGCTGGGCACGCGGCCGGTGGCATTCTTCGAGTTCGACTGGCTGGGGATTCATGCCGATGCTTACTCGTTGGGGGCCCAGGCGGTGGCGTTGTTGGCGGTGATGTTCCTGTACGGGCGCAGCTGGCTGGCCGAGAGGCGCAGGGCGGCGGCTAGCTGAGCCGGGGGAGGCCATTCGCCGGCAAAGCCGGCTCAGACGCGGCGTTGAGCTTGTGGCCGAACCTGCGACAATGGCCCTTCGCGAAACACAGGAACAACTCAAATGCGTGTATGGATCGATGCCGACGCCTGCCCCAAGGCAGCCAAGGACCTGATCGTCAAATTCGCCCTCAAGCGCAAGCTGGAGGTGGTGATGGTCGCGGGCCAGCCGCAGATCAAGCCGGCCTTCGCCTGCGTGCGGCTGATCGTGGTGCCCAGCGGCATGGACGCGGCGGACGACTACCTGGTGGAAAATGCCGTGCCCGGCGAGCTGGTGATCTGCAGCGACGTGCCGCTGGCCGACCGGCTGATCAAGAAGGGCGTGGCGGCGCTGGACCCGCGCGGGCGCGAGTTCGACGAACGCAACATGGGTGAGCGGCTGGCGGTGCGCAACCTGTTCACCGAGTTGCGCGAGCAGGGGCAGGTGGGGGGCGGGCAGGCGCCCTATGGCGAGCGGGAGAAGCAGGCGTTCGCCAATGCCCTGGATCGCATCTTGACCCGGCTTTCCAAGGCCTGATTCGGTGGTGATGCTGTTCGCCGGCAAGCCGGCTCCTACGGGGAAGGAGCCGGCTTGCCGGCGAAGCGGCCTTACTGGTCACCCTCGTGGGTCAGCTCCAGCACTCGGTCCACCAGCTTGTAGATGCCGCTGGCGGCTTCGCTGATCGACTTCGCCATCATGTACGCCGGGGTCGTCACCAGCTTGCGCTGCACATCCTCGACGATGTCATGCACATCGCATTCTTCATGGGTGCCGCCCATCTTCACCACCGCCGCGCTGGTGCCGGCGTCCTTGCCAATGGTGCAGACTACGCCCGGCCCGTAGATCTTTGCCGCCAGCGCGGGCGAGATGCAGATCAGCCCGACTGGTTTGCCTGCTTCAGCAAACGCTTCGGCCAGGGCCAGTACATCCGGCTGTACGCTGCAGTTGGCGCCTTCGACGGCGAAGTTGGAGAGGTTCTTGGCGGCGCCGAAGCCACCGGGCACGATCAGCGCGTCGAAGTCTTCGGCCCGCGCCTCGCGGATATCCTTGATCTCGCCACGGGCAATGCGCGCCGACTCCACCAGCACATTGCGTGACTCGGGCATCTGTTCACCGGTGAGGTGGTCGATCACGTGCATCTGCGCGATGTTCGGGGCAAAGCACTGCACTTTCGCGCCACGCTGGTCCAGGCGCAGCAGGGTGATCACGCTTTCGTGGATTTCGGCGCCGTCATAGACGCCACAGCCGGAAAGAATCACCGCAACTTTTTTTGTCATGCTCAATACTCCAGTGTCGAGGCGCTAAATGTCCTCTAGTTTGGCAGATGTATCCATGGGATTTACCCCGCAGGCGGCCTAATCTTCGTGGATAACCTTGGAGGTGGCCGTTCATGGACCTGATTCTGCTGGCCGTGCCGTTCTTCTTCGTGCTGATCGCCGTGGAGCTGGTCGCTGACCGTGCGCGTGGCCAGCGCAACTACCGCCTGGCCGACTCGATCAACAGCTTGAGCACCGGGGCGCTGTCGACCAGCACCGGGTTGCTGACCAAGGGCGTGGGGCTGGTAACCTACGCACTGGCCCTGGAGCACCTGGCGCTGCTGCGCCTGCCTGCCGACGCCTGGTGGGTATGGATATTCGCCTTCGTGCTCTACGACTTCTGCTATTACTGGCTGCACCGCCTCGGCCATGAGCGCAACATCCTCTGGGCCGCCCACTCGGTGCATCACCAGAGCGAGGAGTACAACCTCACCACCGCCTTGCGCCAGACCAGCAGCGGCTTCCTGTTCTCGTGGATCTTCTACCTGCCCCTGGCGCTGCTGGGCGTGCCGCTGGTGGTGTTCATCACCGTGGCCTCGCTGAACCTGCTGTACCAGTTCTGGGTGCACACCCGCCATGTACCCAAGCTGGGTTGGCTGGAGTGGATCTTCATCACGCCGTCCAACCATCGCGTCCACCATGCGCAGAATCCTCTGTACTTGGATCGCAACTACGGCGGTGTGTTCATCCTCTGGGATCGCCTGTTCGGCACCTTCCAGGAAGAAGACGAGCGGGAACCGGTGATCTTCGGCGTGACCACGCCCTTGGCCAGCTGGAACCCGCTGTGGGCCAACGTGCAGTTCTACGCGCAGCTGTGGAGCGACGCCCGGCTCGCATCCAACTGGTGGGACCGGCTGCGTATCTGGTTCATGCCCACCGGCTGGCGCCCGGCCGACGTGGCGGCGGCCCATCCGCAACCCAAGCAGGACCTGGCGCGCTTTCGCAAGTTCGCCATCCCGCTGAGCGGCACACAGCAGCTGTATGTCACGCTGCAGTTCGCGGTCTACGTGGCGTTGGGCAGTTACCTGATGGATAACGCCGGGCGCATGTCGGCCTCGGCCCTGGTGCTGGGCTGGACGTTGATGGCGTTCGGGCTGTTCGTGCTGGGCGCGGCCCTGGAGGACCGGCCCTGGGCAGGGCGCCTGGAGCTGGCGCGCCTGTTGTCGAATGCGCCGGCCCTGTACCTGGCCGGCGTGCTCGGGTTACTGGTGGTCACGCCCCTGGCGTGGTGGCTGCTCCTGGGCTACAGCCTGCTCAGCCTCGCCGGCCTCGCCTGCTGCCGCCGCGCGGCGCTCGGCGCGGATGTTGCGAAAACGCCGGCGCAGCCACAGCAGCAGGCCCAGCACCAGCAGGCCGCCGAGCACCCATAGCTCGTATTTCTTGATACTGCCCAGCATGCCTTCGAGGATGGCGCCGAAGTGGTAGGCCGCCAGGCCCAGGGCCAGGGCCCAGACCGCGGCGCCGATGCCGTTGAGCAGCAGGTAGCGGCGCGGCGGGTAGCCGGACAGGCCGATGGCCACCGGCATCACCGTGCGCAGGCCATAGACGAAGCGAAAGCTCAGCACCCAGATGTCGGGGTGGCGGCGGATATGCTCCAGCGCCCGGTCGCCCATTGCCTGCCAGCGTGGCTTGCGGGCGAGGATCTTGCGCCCGTGGCGGCGGCCCATGAAGTACCACAGTTGGTCACCGGCATAGCTGCCGCAGAAGGCCACTGCGACCACCAGCTTGATATCCATGTATTCGCGGAACGCAAGAAAGCCTGCGAGCACCAGGATGGTCTCGCCCTCGAAGAACGTGCCGAGAAAAAGGGCAAAGTAGCCGAAATCGTTCAGGAATTGTTGAAGCATTTTCTGGCGTGCTGGCGAAATGAACGCGCAGCCTACCCCTTCGTGGGCGTTCGGGAAAGTGTCCAAATGTGTCTCGACGTGAACATTTCCTACAAGGACAATGACTGCGGCCACGAGTCGCAGGGTTGCCCTTGGGTGTAACACAGGCGTCATAATGGCCGCTTATAACTGTCGCGCTCGCCCGCCTGCGCGGGCTCAGGAGTCTGCCGTGAGCTTTACCCCCGCCAACCGTCTGTTTCCTGCCACCCGCCTGCGTCGCAACCGCCGGGACGAATTCTCCCGTCGCCTGGTTCGCGAAAACACCCTGACTGTCGATGACCTGATTCTTCCAGTATTCGTGCTGGACGGCGAGAACCGCCGCGAGGAAGTCCCGTCCATGCCGGGCGTCGAGCGCCTGTCGATCGACCTGCTGCTGGAAGCCGCACAGGGTTGGGTGGAGCTGGGCATTCCAGCGCTGGCATTGTTCCCGGTGACGCCCACCGAAAAAAAATCCCTCGACGGCGCCGAAGCCTGGAACCCGGACGGCATTGCCCAGCGCGCCACCCGCGCCCTGCGTGCCCGCTTCCCGGAGCTGGGGGTGATCACCGACGTGGCCCTGGACCCGTTCACCACCCACGGCCAGGACGGCATCCTCGATGAAGAGGGCTACGTCCAGAACGACATCACTGTCGACGCCCTGGTGCGTCAGGCCTTGTCCCACGCCGAAGCCGGCGCTCAGGTCGTCGCCCCCTCGGACATGATGGACGGCCGCCTTGGTGCGATCCGCGAAGCGCTGGAAGTGGCCGGGCACGTCAACGTGCGCATCATGGCCTACTCGGCCAAGTACGCCAGCGCCTACTACGGTCCGTTCCGCGACGCGGTCGGCTCGGCGCTGAACCTGGGCAAGGCCAACAAGGCCTCCTACCAGATGGACCCGGCCAACAGCGACGAGGCCCTGCACGAAGTGGCCCTGGACCTCGCCGAGGGCGCCGACATGGTCATGGTCAAGCCGGGCATGCCCTACCTGGACATCGTTCACCGGGTGAAGACCGAGTTCAAGGTGCCGACCTTCGTCTACCAGGTCAGCGGCGAGTACGCCATGCACATGGCGGCGATCCAGAACGGCTGGCTGAGCGAGGCCGTTATCCTCGAATCCCTCACTGCTTTCAAACGGGCAGGCGCTGATGGCATCCTGACCTATTTCGCCGTGCGTGCCGCTCAATTGATGAGAGGGCAGTAACGCCCTCCAGGAACGTCAGATGAATAACGAAGTGCTAACCCCTGTCGAGATCAAGGATGCCCAGGCCGTGCCCGAAGAGCTGGTACAGACCCCGCCCGACCTGCCCGTAGCCCCGGAACCGGTGGTGGAGGCCGTCGCACCCGCCCCGGCGCCAACGCCGGCGATCACCGTGCCGAGCCTGGACGACAGCAGCCTGTACATTCATCGCGAGCTCTCGCAGCTGCAGTTCAACATCCGCGTGCTGGAACAGGCGCTGGACGAGTCGTATCCGCTGCTCGAGCGCCTGAAGTTCCTGCTGATCTTCTCCAGCAACCTGGACGAGTTCTTCGAGATCCGCGTGGCGGGCCTGAAGAAACAGATCAACTTCGCCCGCGAACAGGCCGGCGCCGACGGCCTGCAGCCGCACCAGGCGCTGGCGCGCATCAGCGAGCTGGTGCACATCGAGGTGGACCGGCAGTACGCGATCCTCAACGATGTGTTGCTGCCGGAGCTGGAGAAGCACCAGATCCGCTTCATCCGCCGCCGCTACTGGACGCCCAAGCTCAAGACCTGGGTGCGCCGCTACTTCCGCGACGAGATCGCGCCGATCATCACCCCGATCGGCCTTGACCCGACCCACCCGTTCCCGTTGCTGGTGAACAAGAGCCTCAACTTCATCGTCGAGCTCGAGGGGGTCGATGCCTTCGGTCGTGACTCGGGCCTGGCGATCATCCCGGCGCCGCGCCTGCTGCCACGGGTGATCCGTGTGCCGGAAGAGGTCGGTGGCCCAGGCGACAACTACGTGTTCCTGTCGTCGATGATCCACGCTCATGCCGACGACCTGTTCCAGGGCATGAAGGTCAAGGGCTGCTACCAGTTCCGCCTGACCCGTAACGCCGACCTGGCGCTGGACTCGGAAGAAGTCGACGACCTGGCCCGCGCGCTGCGCGGCGAGCTGTTCTCGCGCCGCTACGGTGATGCCGTGCGCCTCGAGGTGGCCGACACTTGCCCGAAACACCTTTCCGACTACCTGCTCAAGCAGTTCAGCCTGAGCGAAAGCGAGCTGTACCAGGTCAACGGCCCGGTCAACCTGACCCGCCTGTTCAGTATCACCGGGCTGGACAGCCACCCGGAGCTGCAGTACACGCCGTTCACCCCAGCGATCCCCAAGCTGTTGCAGAACGCCGACAACATCTTCAGCGTGATCGGCAAGCAGGACGTGCTGCTGATGCACCCGTTCGAGTCGTTCACCCCGGTGATCGACCTGCTGCGTCAGGCCGCCAAGGACCCGCATGTGCTTGCGGTGCGCCAGACGCTCTACCGCTCGGGCGCCAACTCGGAGATCGTCGACGCCCTGGTGGACGCGGCGCGTAACGGCAAGGAGGTCACTGCGGTGATCGAGCTGCGCGCGCGCTTCGACGAAGAGTCCAACCTGCAGATGGCCAGCCGCCTGCAGGCTGCCGGCGCAGTGGTGATCTACGGCGTGGTGGGCTTCAAGACCCACGCCAAGATGATGCTGATCCTGCGCCGCGAGCAGGGCGAGATCGTGCGATATGCGCACCTGGGTACCGGCAACTATCACGCCGGTAACGCCCGCCTGTACACCGACTACAGCCTGCTGACCTCCGACGACTCCCTTACCGAGGACGTCGGCCGGCTGTTCAGCCAGTTGATCGGCATGGGTAAGACCCTGCGCATGAAGAAGCTGCTGCACGCCCCCTTCACCCTGAAGAAGGGCATGCTCGACATGATCGCCCGGGAGACCCAGTTCGCCCTGGACGGCAAACCGGCGCACATCATCGCCAAGTTCAACTCGCTGACCGACGCCAAGATCATCAAGGCGCTGTACAAGGCCAGCCAGTCGGGCGTGCGCATTGATCTGGTGGTGCGTGGCATGTGCTGCCTGCGCCCAGGCATTGCCGGGGTTTCGCACAATATTCATGTGCGCTCGATCATCGGCCGCTTCCTCGAGCACACCCGGGTGTTCTACTTCCTCAACGGTGGCGAGGAGCAGATCTACCTGTCCAGTGCCGACTGGATGGAGCGCAACCTCGACAAGCGCGTCGAGACTTGCTTCCCGGTGGAGGGCAAGAAGCTGCTGCTGCGGGTCAAGAAGGAGCTGGAGGGTTACCTCACCGACAACACCCAGGCCTGGACCCTGCAGCCGGACGGGCGCTACGTGCGCAGCACGCCGACCGGCAACCAGAACCCGCGCAGTGCCCAGGCAACCTTGCTGGAGCGCCTGAGCAACCCGGTGCTCAACGTTCGCTAGTGCCCATGCCCGGTGCCTGTAGAAGCGGCTTCAGCCGCGATCACCGGCGCAGCCGGTGCCAGGCACCGCGTTGTCTGATTCGCGGCTAAAGCCGCTCCTACAGACGATCGTGGTCCCTGTAGGAGCCGGCTTTGCCGGCGAACACCGGCGCACGTTACCTGACGCTAAGCACGAAATTGACTCGCGCCAGCCATTCCGCCTCGTTGGCGAAGTCGGCCTGGGTCAGCTGGTTCTGCTCCAGCCAACCCGCCGGGAACACCACATCCAGGCTATTTTCGCCGGCCTGCAGCTCCACCTTGGGCATCTGCTGAGTGCCACGGATATGGTGGAACAGGATGGCGAAGCGCAGCAGCACGCACAGGCGCAGCAGCTTGATGCCTTCGTCACCCAGCTCGGCGAACTTGTCCTTGGGGATGTTGCGGCGGTGGCCGCGCACCAGCAGGGCCATCATCTGCTGGTCCTCGCGGGAGAAGCCGGACAGGTCGGAGTGCTCAATCAGGTAGGCGCCGTGCTTGTGGTAGTGGTAGTGAGCGATATCCAGCCCGATTTCGTGGATTTTCGCCGCCCAGCCCAGCAGATCGCGCCAGTTTCCATCCTCCAGGTCCCACGCCTTGGCCACTTGGTCGAAGGCATGCAGCGCCTTGCGCTCCACGCGTGCGGCCTGGCCCTGGTCGACGTGGTAACGCTCCATCAACGAGTTCAGGGTGCGTTCGCGCACGTCTTCGTGGTGATGGCGGCCCAGCAGGTCGAACAGCACGCCTTCGCGCAGGGCGCCGTCGCAATGGTCCATGCGCGCCAACTCCAGGGCATCGAAGATTGCTTCCAGGATCGCCAGGCCGGCCGGGAAGATCGCCCGGCGATCCGGCTTGACGCCGTCGAAGTCGATCTTGTCGGTCTCGCCCAGCTTGAACAGTTTGCGCTTGACCCAGGCCAGGCCCTCGGCGTTGACCTCGCCATTGCCCAGGCCGCCGGCCTTGATCGCCGCGCCAATGGCGCGAATGGTGCCCGAGGAGCCGATCGCTTCGTCCCAGGTCAGGCGGTGCAGGGCGTTCTCGATGCTCATCAGCTCCAGGCGCGCGGCGGTGTAGGCCTGGGCGTAGCGTGCGGGGGTGACCTTGCCATCGCGGAAGTAGCGCTGGGTGAAGCTCACGCAGCCCATCTGCAGGCTTTCGCGCAGCAGCGGCTCGAAGCGCTGGCCGATGATGAACTCGGTGCTGCCGCCACCGATGTCGGCGACCAGGCGCTTGCCCGGATTGTCGGCCAGCGTGTGGGAGACGCCGAGGTAGATCAGGCGCGCCTCTTCGCGGCCGGAGATGACCTCGACCGGGTGGCCGAGGATGGCTTCGGCGCGTTGAATGAATTCGTTGCGGTTGCGCGCTTCGCGCAGGGCGTTGGTGCCGACGATGCGCACCGAGCCTGCGGGCATGCCGTTGATCAGCTGGGCGAAGCGCTTGAGGCATTCCAGGCCCCGCTGCATGGCTTCCTCGCTGAGCTTGCGCTCCTCGTCGATACCGGCGGCGAGCTGAACCTTTTCTCCGAGCCTCTCTAGAATGCGGATTTCCGTGTGATGGGCCTTGGCCACGACCATATGGAAGCTGTTGGAGCCCAGGTCGATGGCGGCGATCAAAGACAGGTTCTTCGCGGTGGTTTGCGGCATGGTCTGGAGGTTCTCGGTCGTTAACCCGGCAATCGTGCCACGATCGTGGCCATCCGCCAACGCGCGGTGCTGCAAGGCTTGATGCATGGCAAGGTCATGGCAATGTTATGGCAGCGACATGACCGTTTCGATTCGTGGGGTCTTGCACAACTATAGTTACACTCAATCGTCCGTGGCTTCCTGTCGCGCCAGGGTGCCGCTATGATGGGCAACGTTTTTTATTGCTTACGACCTTGGAGATTTCCATGAGCGACAAAATCAAACACGTCACCGACGCCAGCTTCGAAGCCGACGTACTCAAGGCCGAAGGCGCGGTGCTGGTCGACTACTGGGCTGAATGGTGCGGCCCATGCAAGATGATCGCTCCGGTACTGGACGCCGTCGCCGAAGAGTACGCAGGCAAGCTGGTGGTCGCCAAGCTGAACATCGACGAAAACCAGGAAACCCCGGCCAAGCACGGCGTGCGCGGCATCCCGACCCTGATGCTGTTCAAGAACGGCAACGTCGAGGCCACCAAGGTCGGCGCCCTGTCCAAATCGCAGCTGCAGGCGTTCATCGACGCCAACCTGTGATGTGAAAAGGCCCCGCAATTGCGGGGCTTTTCTTTGTCTGCTGTGGGAAATGTCGGCGTAAGCAGGCTCGCCCCACGATATCGCCCCTCCCGGTAAAAACCTGTCGATATGTGTGGCTAAAACCACTAGACGTCGAAAAAATCAAGTGTTACATTCGGCCTCGCACTGACCCTTTCAGTGCCCTCTGCACGCCGTCGCCGAAGCATCCCTAATTCGAATCAGTACGCGATCTTGTCGCCATCTAGCGGCGCGGCCTCATTAAGCCAAATGCTTACTCTCTCCCTTCTTACATGATTACGTCACTCCCCTTATGAACCTGACAGAACTCAAGCAAAAGCCGATTACCGATCTTTTGGAAATGGCCGAACAGATGGGCATCGAAAACATGGCCCGTTCGCGCAAACAGGACGTGATTTTCGCCCTGCTGAAAAAGCATGCGAAAAGCGGCGAAGAGATCTCGGGTGACGGCGTGCTGGAGATTCTCCAGGATGGTTTCGGTTTCCTGCGTTCGGCGGATGCCTCCTACCTGGCCGGCCCTGACGACATCTACGTGTCGCCCAGCCAGATCCGCCGCTTCAACCTGCGCACCGGCGACACCATCGTCGGCAAGATCCGTCCACCGAAGGAAGGTGAGCGTTACTTCGCCCTGCTCAAAGTCGACACCATCAACTTCGACCGTCCGGAAAACGCGAAGAACAAGATCCTGTTCGAAAACCTGACGCCGCTGTTCCCCAACAAGCGCCTGAAGATGGAAGCCGGCAATGGTTCCACCGAAGACCTCACCGGTCGCGTTATCGACCTGTGCGCCCCGATCGGCAAAGGTCAGCGTGGCCTGATCGTCGCCCCACCCAAAGCGGGCAAGACGATCATGCTGCAGAACATCGCGGCGAACATTACCCGCAACAACCCCGAGTGCCACCTGATCGTCCTGCTGATCGACGAGCGCCCGGAAGAAGTGACCGAGATGCAGCGCACCGTGCGCGGCGAAGTGGTCGCCTCCACCTTCGACGAGCCGCCGACCCGCCACGTGCAGGTCGCCGAAATGGTCATCGAGAAGGCCAAGCGCCTGGTCGAGCACAAGAAAGACGTGGTCATCCTGCTCGACTCGATCACCCGTCTGGCCCGTGCCTACAACACCGTGATCCCGAGCTCCGGCAAGGTGCTGACCGGTGGTGTCGACGCCCACGCCCTGGAGAAGCCAAAGCGCTTCTTCGGTGCCGCGCGTAACATCGAGGAAGGCGGTTCGCTGACCATCATCGCCACCGCGCTGGTCGAGACCGGTTCGAAGATGGACGAAGTCATCTACGAAGAGTTCAAGGGTACCGGCAACATGGAGCTGCCCCTGGACCGTCGCATTGCTGAGAAGCGCGTGTTCCCGGCCATCAACATCAACAAGTCCGGTACCCGCCGCGAAGAGCTGCTGACCGCCGACGACGAACTGCAGCGCATGTGGATCCTGCGCAAGCTGCTGCACCCGATGGACGAGATCGCCGCCATCGAGTTCCTGGTCGACAAGCTCAAGCAGACCAAGACCAACGACGAGTTCTTCCTGTCGATGAAGCGCAAGTAAGATCGTCGTACCACGCTAAAAGCCGGGGAAACCCGGCTTTTTGCTATCTGTACTTTGGCTATTGCGGCCCTATCGGCGCTACACTCTGCACCCCGACCGATACGGCCAACACGAGGCTCATGCATGCAGTATCGCGATTTGCGCGACTTCATCCGTGGCCTGGAACAGCGCGGTGAACTCAAGCGCATCCAGGTTCCCATCTCCCCCATCCTGGAAATGACCGAAGTCTGCGACCGCACCCTGCGCGCCAAGGGCCCGGCATTGCTGTTCGAAAAGCCCACCGGCTTCGACATCCCGGTGCTGGGCAACCTGTTCGGCACCCCCGAGCGCGTGGCCATGGGCATGGGCGCTGAATCGACCGAGGAGCTGCGTGAAATCGGCAAGCTGCTGGCGTTCCTCAAGGAGCCCGAGCCGCCGAAAGGCCTGAAGGACGCCTGGTCGAAGCTGCCCATCTTCAAGAAAGTCGTGTCGATGGCGCCGAAAGTGGTCAAGGACGCGGTGTGCCAGGAAATCGTGATCGAGGGTGACGATGTCGACCTGTCGCAACTACCGATCCAGCATTGCTGGCCGGGCGACGTGGCACCGCTGATCACCTGGGGCCTGACCGTTACCCGCGGCCCGAACAAGGACCGCCAGAACCTGGGCATTTACCGCCAGCAGGTAATCGGCCGCAACAAGGTCATCATGCGCTGGCTGAGCCACCGCGGTGGCGCCCTGGACTACCGCGAATGGTGCCAGAAGCACCCCGGCCAGCCTTTCCCGGTGGCCGTGGCGCTGGGCGCGGACCCTGCGACCATCCTGGGCGCGGTCACTCCGGTACCGGACACCCTTTCCGAATACGCCTTCGCCGGCCTCTTGCGTGGCAACCGTACCGAGCTGGTCAAATGCCGTGGCAATGACCTGCAGGTGCCGGCCACCGCCGAGATCATCCTCGAAGGCGTGATTCACCCGGGCGAAATGGCCCCGGAAGGCCCGTACGGCGACCACACGGGCTATTACAACGAGGTGGACAGCTTCCCGGTGTTCGCTGTCGAGCGCATCACCCACCGGCAGAAACCGATCTACCACAGCACCTACACCGGCCGTCCGCCAGATGAGCCGGCGATCCTCGGTGTGGCGCTGAACGAAGTGTTCGTGCCTATCCTGCAAAAACAGTTCCCCGAGATCGTCGACTTCTACCTGCCCCCGGAGGGGTGCTCGTACCGCATGGCGGTGGTGACCATGAAGAAGCAGTACCCAGGCCACGCCAAGCGCGTGATGCTGGGTGTGTGGTCGTTCCTGAGACAGTTCATGTACACCAAGTTCGTTATCGTCACCGACGACGATATCAATGCCCGCGACTGGAACGATGTGATCTGGGCCATCACCACGCGCATGGACCCCAAGCGTGATACGGTGATGATCGACAACACCCCCATCGACTACCTCGACTTCGCGTCGCCGGTGTCGGGGCTGGGGTCCAAGATGGGCCTGGACGCCACGCACAAGTGGCCGGGCGAAACTACACGCGAATGGGGCCGGGTCATCGTCAAGGACGAGGCCGTCACCCGCCGTATCGATGAGCTGTGGGACCAGTTGGGAATAGATTGATGCAGGTGACCTTGCAGCCTTCCGGGGCGGTACTGGCGGTAGAACCCGGGGAAAGGATTCTGGACGCGGCGCGGCGGCTGGGTTACGACTGCCCGAGCAGTTGCCGTAATGGCAACTGCCATGTCTGTGCCGCGTTGCTGGTGGAAGGGCGCGTGCGCCAGGACGGCGTGGTCCGTGATCACGGCGAGCTGTTCACCTGCATTGCCGAGCCTCTGGAGGATTGCGTGGTGCTCTGGGATGGTGTGCTGGCCCTGGGCGAGCTACCGGTGCGCAAACTGGCCTGCACCGTGAGCGAGTGCGTCGAGGTGGGTGGCGACGTCTGGCGTGTGCGCCTGCGTGCCCCGGCCGGCAAGCCACCGCGCTATCACGCCGGGCAGTACCTGATGATCGAGCGCGAGGGCGCTGACAAGGCCGCGTTCTCCCTGGCCTCGGCACCTCACGGTGGCCGTGACCTGGAGCTGCATGTGCTGGCGCGCGAGAGCAGCGCCGTGCAACTGATCGCGCAATTGCAGCGCAATGGCATCGCGCGTATCGAACTGCCGTTCGGTGACGCCCACCTGGCCGAGCTGCCGGATGGCCCGTTGGTGCTGATTGCCGCGGGCACCGGCATGGGCCAGATGCACAGCCTGGTCGAGCATTGCCGTGCCAATGGCTTCAAGCACCCGGTGCACCTGTACTGGGGCGTGCGCCGACCCGAGGATTTCTACGAGATCGAGCACTGGGACGAGTGGCAGCGCCTGCCCAATCTGTTCCTGCACAAGGTCGTCAGCGACCTGTGCGGGTGGGAAGGGCGCTGTGGCCTGCTGCACGAGGCTGTGTGCGAGGACATCGACGACCTGAACCAGGTCCATGTCTACGCCAGCGGTTCGCCGAACATGGTCTATGCCACCCTCGACGCGTTGGTCGAGGCCGGTATGGATGCTCACCGCATGCGTGCCGACGTGTTCGCCTACGCACCGCGTGGTTGACCGAGAAACGGCACACTGCAAGGGTGTGCCGTTTTTGATAACCAACTTTTTTCGTTTGATTATATGGCGAGCATTATTGCCGATACGGTTAATAACTATCGCTATACTCGAAACATTAGTTTCCGTTCGGCGGGCGACTGAATGAAACTTTGAGTTCGGGCTTGAGCCGAACCTGCCTTCTGTCTTACGTTAGGCGCAGGGCCTTCGCGGCTGAAGCCGCTCCTACAGGAGTTGCGCAGGCCTCTGTAGGCGCGGGTTTGCCGCGAATACGTCCGTACAGGCACTGTAAGTATCACAGTAAAATCGGCACTCTGGCAGTTCACAGGAATTATGGCGGCAGTTTATGTCGGCACTTGAAAGTTTATCCTGGCAGGTCGCATACCCTCCCTCGCTCGACTTCGGGCAACAGTTGACCCGCGAGCAATTACAGCACTCGATGAATGTGACCCTGTCACAGCACATGGGCGGCCCGGTATGGCTGTTCGCCTATGGCTCATTGATCTGGCGCCCTGAATGTCATTCGGTGGAGCGCCAGCGGGCACGGGTGCATGGTTATCATCGTGGGCTCTATCTCTGGTCTCACGAGCATCGTGGCACCCCTGAATGCCCTGGGCTGGTGTTCGGCCTGGATCGGGGGGGCTCCTGCAGCGGTTTCGCCTACCGGCTGGACGATAGCAACCTAGAGGACTCGCTGATGGCCCTGTGGCAACGCGAGATGCCCTATCCGGCGTACCGGCCGCACTGGCTCAGCTGCCGCCTGAGCGATGGCAGCAAGGTGCAGGCGCTGGGTTTTGTGCTGGAGCGGCATTTGCCCTGCTATGCCGGAAATCTGCCAGACACCTTGCTGAGCCAGATCCTGGCCAGCGCCAAGGGCCGCTACGGCACGACGCGGGATTACGTGGAGCAGACCCTCAACGCCCTGCGCAGCCACCAGATGCCGGACCGCAACCTGGAAGCGCGGTTCAGGCGCTGCCACAACCTGCGTGAGCTCTGAGCGGTTTGCCGGCAAGCACGACCTGCTGCAGGAGCCGGCTTGCCGACGAACAGATCTACCTGGCCACCACCACCAGCTTGCCCAGCGCCTGACGTTGCGCGAGCCGCTCGATCGCCGCGCCCCCTTCGGCCAACGGAAAGGTCTGCGACACCAATGGCTTCAACTTGCCCTCGGCGTGCCAGGCAAACAGCTGGTGGAAGTTTCTCGCATTGTCCTCCGGCTGACGCTGGGCGAACGCCCCCCAGAACACCCCGATTACCGCCGCACCCTTGAGCAGCGCCAGGTTTACTGGCAACTGCGGGATCGTACCGCTGGCAAAGCCCACCACCAGCAACCGCCCGTTCCACGCCAACCCGCGCACGGCTTGGTCGAAAAGCTCGCCACCGACCGGGTCGTAGACCACATCCACGCCCTGGCCACCCGTCAGGCGCTTGATCTCATCCTTCAGGCTGACCTGGCTGTAGTTGATCAGTTCATCGGCCCCTGCGGCCTTGGCCACCGCGAGTTTCTCGGCGCTGCTGGCCGCAGCGATCACCCGCGCGCCGAGGGCCTTGCCGATTTCCACCGCCGCCAGCCCCACGCCGCCCGAGGCGCCGAGCACCAGCAAGGTCTCGCCGGCCTTGAGCTGGCCGCGCTGGGTCAACGCATGCATCGACGTGCCGTAGGTCATGCCGAAGGCAGCAGCAGTGGTGAAGTCCATGCCGGCCGGGATCGGCAGTACGTTGTAGTGCGGCACCGCCACCTGCTCGGCGAAAGCGCCCCAGCCGGTCAGCGCCATGACCCGGTCGCCCACCTTGAACGCACCGGCTTTCTCGCCGACCGCCGCCACCACGCCAGCCGCCTCGCCACCGGGTGAGAACGGCAGGGGCGGCTGGAACTGGTACTTGCCCTCGATGATCAGGGTGTCGGGGAAGTTGACCCCGGCGGCATGCACGTCGAGGAGAATCTCGTTCTTCTTCGGCGTAGGGCTGGCGACCTCTTCCAGGACCAGGTCCCGCGCCGGGCCCAAGGCTTTGCACAACAAGGCTTTCATCAGGGCTATTCCTTTGCGTGTGGTGGCCGATAAGTGTAGGAGGGCCGTGACTGCGGTCAACGAGCATGGCCCGCCCTGATGAGCCGGCATAAGCCCGGGCTTGGGTTTGGCTGGCGCGCTGGGTAAGCTGGCGCCAACTGTATTGAGGAGCGAATTCGTGAAAGCGTGGATCTTGATGGTGCTGGCCCTGATGCTGCCAGCGGCGGCAATGGCCGAGGAAGCCAAGGAAGGGGAGCCGAAAGTATCCTACATCACCCTGAGCCCGCCCTTCGTCGGCAACTACGCGCTCGATGGTGGCCCGAAGCTGCGGGTATACAAGGCCGATGTGGCCCTGCGCGTCACCGGCGATACCGCCGCCGCCGCGGTCAAGCACCACGAGCCGTTGATTCGCAACCAGCTGGTGGCGCTGTTCACCCAGCAGGGCGTGGACAACATGAGCAATGTCGAAGCCAAGGAAAAACTGCGCCAGGAAGCCCTGAAGCAGGTGCAGCAGGTGATGGAGTCCGAAGAGGGCAAGCCGATCGTCGAGGACCTGCTGTTCAACAACCTGATCGTGCAGTGATCAGGCGGCGAGGCTGCGGCGAAAGCGCAGCAAGGCCACGCTGAAGAACACCAGGCCGATCATGGTCAGGGCCAGCATGTCTGGCCACACCACGTTCAGCCCGGCGTCGCGGAACAGGATTGCCGCACCCAGGCTGACGAAGTGGGTCGAGGGCGAGCCCTGCATGACCCACTGCAGCCACTGCGGCATGCTGTCCAGCGGCGTGCTGCCCCCCGAGAGCAGCAGCATCGGGATGATCACCGGGATTGCCAGCAGGCCGAACTGCGGCGTCGAGCGCGCCAAGGTGGCGAGGAAGATCCCTAGCGCCGTGCTGGCGAACAGGTACAGCGCGGTCACCCCCAGGAACAGCCCCAGCGAGCCCGCCAGCGGCACGCCCAGTGCGCCCTTGACCACCACCTCCAGCGAAATCCAGGTGCACAGCACCACCACCAGGGCGTTGCTGCCGATCTTCGCCAGCATGATCTCCAGTGCCGTCAGGGGCAGCACCAGCAAGTGATCGAGGGTGCCGTGTTCGCGCTCACGCAGCAGCGCGGTGCCGGTGAGCACGATGGCGAGAATGGTGATGTTGTTGATGATCTGGATCACCGCCAGGAACCAGCCGCCTTCCAGGTTGGGGTTGAACAGTGCCTTGGGGTTGATCAGCGCAGGGCTGGTGGCGCTGCGGTCGGCGTATTCGAGCAGTTCGCGCTCGAAGATCCGGCCGATGTAGCCGGCGCCCATGAACGCCTGGCTCATGGCCGTGGCATCGACGTTGACCTGCAGTTCCGGCGAGCGCCCGGCCAGCAGGTCGCTCTGGAAGTTCACCGGCACGTTGATGACGAAGGTGTACTGGCCGCTGTCCATGGCCTGGTACAGGCGGTCGGCCGGCAGCGCTACGGCGGGCTGGAACTCGGGCGGTTGCAGCGATTCGGCGAGCTTGCGCGACAGTGCGCTGCGGTCTTCGTCGACCACCGCCACGCTGGCGTTGTGCACGCCGATCACCGAGCCTGCGGCAGGCATGTAGATCGCCACGCTGAAGGCGTACAGCAGGAACAGCAGCAGCACGCTGTCGTGGCGCAGGCTGGTCAGTTCCTTCAGGCCCAGGCGCAAGGTATGGGTGAGCCGGCTCATCTCAGGCCTCCTGCTTTTTCAGCATGGCCAGGCTCAGGCCGGTGAAGGCGGCAAAGAAGCCCAGCAGCGTCAAGCACTGCGGCCACAGCTCGCGCAGGCCCAGGGCCTTGGTGAAGGTGCCGACGGCAATGTCGAGGAAGTAGCCGGCCGGGAACAGCTGGCCCATGAGCGCCGCCGAACCGTCCAGCGACGAGCGTGGCACGATCAGCCCGGAGAACTGGATGGTCGGCAGGCTGGTGATGATCATGGTGCCGAGGATCGCCGCGATCTGCGTGCGGGTGAAGGCGGAGATCAACAGACCCAGGCTGGTGGTCGCCAACAGGTAGGCCAGGCCACCGCAGGCCAGGGCCAGCGGGCTGCCCTTGAGCGGCACGCCGAACAGCCAGCGGTTCATTGCCACCAGCAGCGCCAGGTTGACCAGGCTCACCGCCAGGTAGGGGGCCTGCTTGCCGAGCAGGAATTCCAGGCGGGTGAGCGGGGTGGCGTAGAAGTTGGTGATCGAGCCCAGCTCTTTTTCCCGCACGATCCCCAGCGCGGTGAGCATGGCCGGGATGAACGCCAGGATCAGCGCCATCACCCCGGGGCCGATGGCATTGACGCTAACCACATCCTGGTTGTAGCGAAAGCGCGTTTCCAGGCGCACGGGTTGCTGGCGCGACACCGGGTTCGGGCTGAGGGCGGCGAGTTGTTCGAGGTTGGCCTGGTGCACGGCCTCGACATAGTTGCGGCTGGTCTCGGCGCGGAACGGCATGCCGCCGTCGAGCCAGGCCGCTACCACCGGCTGGCGGCCGGCGTGCAGGTCGCGACCGAAGCCTGGCGGGATCTCCAAGGCCAGCTTGATCTCCGAGCGTTGCAGGCGCTGGTGCAGCTGGCGGGCATCGCGTATGGGCTGCTGTTCGGCGAAATAGCGAGAGCCGCGGAAGGCTTCGAGGTAGGCACGGCTTTGTGGGCTCTGGTCTTGGTCGTAGACGGCGAAGGCCAGGTTTTCCACGTCCAGCGAAATGCCGTAGCCGAAGATCACCATCATGAACAGCGCCCCGAGCAGGGCAAAGGCCAGACGCACCTTGTCGCGCAGCAGCTCCTTGCCCTCGCGGCTGGCCACCGCCAGCAGACGGCGCAGGCTGAAGGATTGGCGCAGTGGCGGTGGAGGTGTGCCGGCCTGTTCCAGGGCTGTATCAACCTGGGCCTGGGCTGGTGTGTCCTGAGCTTGTTCGAGGCAGTGCACGAAGGCGTCCTCCAGGGTGTCGCCGCCGAACTGCCGTTGCAGCGCCTGCGGGGTGTCGCAGGCCAGCACCCGGCCGGCATGCATCAGCGAGATGCGGTCGCAGCGCAGGGCTTCGTTCATGAAGTGGGTTGAGAGGAAGATGGTCACGCCTTGTTCACGGGACAGCTCGACCAGCAAGCGCCAGAAGCCGTCGCGGGCGGCCGGGTCGACGCCGGAGGTCGGCTCGTCGAGGATCAGCACTTCCGGGCGGTGCAGCACCGCCACGGCCAGCGACAGGCGCTGGCGCAGGCCCAGGGGCAGGGCGCCGGAGGGGTGGTCGGCCATGGCGCCGAGGTCGAAACGTTCGATCAGCTCGGTGATGCGTGGGGCGCTGTCGGCCTTTGCCAGGTCGAACAGGCGCGCATGCAGTTCGAGGTTCTGCCGGGCGCTCAGCTCGCCATACAGGGAAAAGCTCTGGGACATGAAACCGACCCGCTTGCGCGTGGCCAGGTCGCCGGCGTCCACCGGGCGGCCCAGCAGGTTGGCGCTGCCTTCACTGGCTGGCATCAGGCCGGTGAGCACCTTCATGGTGGTGGTCTTGCCGCAACCGTTGGAACCAAGGAAACCAAATATTTCGCCACGCCCGATGGCGAAGCTGACCTTGTTCACGGCAGTGAAGTCGCCGAAGCGCAGGGTCAGGTCGTGGGCCTCGATGGCGACTGGGCCGTCGTCGGCCTTGCGGGGCGGAATGTGCAGGGGGGCGGGCTGCTCGCGGCCGGCGCCTTGAAAGTGGGTGAAGGCATCGTCCAGCTTGCCGCTGGTGGTGACGGCGGCCAGCTCCTGGCTGGGGCCGGTTGCCAGCAGGCGCCCGCCATCGAGCATCAGGCAGTGCTCGAACTGCTCGGCCTCTTCCATGTAGGCGGTGGCCACCAGCAGGGTCAGCTGTGGACGTTGGGCGCGGACCTCCTCCACCAGCTCCCAGAAGCGTCGGCGCGACAGTGGGTCGACGCCGGTGGTCGGCTCGTCGAGGATCAGCAAATCCGGTTCGTGAATCAATGCGCAGCACAGACCGAGTTTCTGCTTCATGCCACCGGACAGCTTGCCTGCCGGGCGCTCGGCAAAGCGTTCCAGGTCGGTGGCGCGCAACAGGCTGGTCATGCGCTGGCGGCATTCGGCTCGGCCCAGGCCGAACAGGGTGGCGAAGAACTGGATGTTCTCGCGGATCGACAACTCCGGGTACAGGTTGTTGCCCAGGCCCTGGGGCATGAAAGCGACCTTGGGGTACAGCGCGCTACGGTGGCGGCGCTGGCGAATCGAGCCGCCAAGCACCTGCAGCTCACCCTGTTGCAGGCGCTTGACCCCGGCAATCAGCCCGAGCAGCGTCGACTTGCCAGCGCCATCCGGGCCGATCAGGCCGCAGCGGGTGCCCGCGGGCAGGCTGAAGGCCACGCCCCGCAGGGCCTGGAGATCGCCGTAGCGGTGGCTGATGCCCTCGGCCAGCAGCGCTGGGGCGGCGTTCATTGCAGGTTGGCCGGCCAGCCCACGTCGGCGGTGCGCACGTAACCGGCGCCGGGCATGCCGGGCTTGGCCTGGGGCACGGCGCTGGGTTCACTCAGGCGAAGCTTCACCCGGAACACCAGCTTCTGCCGCTCGTCGCGGGTCTCGACCTGTTTCGGGGTGAACTGCGCCTTCGCCGCGACGAACGCTACCTTGGCTGGCAAGGCCTTCTCCGGCAGGGCGTCGAGGACGATCCGTGCCTGGTCGCCAACCGTCAGCCGCCCGGTGGTGGCGGCGGGCAGGTAGAGGTTCATGTACTGGTCGCTGGGGTCGATCAGCATCAAGACCCGGCCGCCGGCGCCGAGCACTTCGCCGGGCTCGGCCAGGCGCAGCTGGATGATGCCGTCGATGGGCGCGCGCAGGCTGCTGTCGTCGATCTCGCTGGTGAGCTGCGCCACCTGGGCCTCGGCGGCGCCGATGGCGGCCTTTATCGCCGCCAGTTGCGCCCGGGCGGCGACCACGGCGGCGTTGGCGGTGTCATAGCGGGCTTGCTGCTGGTCAAGCAACTGCTGGCTGGCGAACTTGCGCTGGTAGATTTCGCGCACCCGCTTGAGCTCCTGGCTGGCCAGTAGCAGTTCGCTCTGGCGCAGTTGCACACTGGCCTGGGCGGCGGCGTAGTTCTCGTTGGCGCGCAACACTTCAGCCTCGGCCTGGGCGCGCTGGGCTTCCATCGTGCGGGTGTCGATGCGCGCCAGCAGTTGGCCACGGGTCACTTTGTCGCCCTCGTCGACCAGCACCTCGGCCAAGCGGCCGGGAACCTTGCTGGCGATCTGCACTTCGGTAGACTCAAGGCGGCCGTTGCCCATGCTCAGGCCCTCGGGCAGGCGGTCGTGGAGGGATTTCCAGTAACCCAGCCCACCCGCCGCCAGCAGCAGGGCGATCAGGGCGCCAGCGAAGATTCTGGGGGCAATTCGGTTCATCGGTCTGCATCCTGCGGCTTGCACGCCTCAATCCTGGCGCGGCGCACTTCCTGGCGCGTTGATATTGGTCAAACCCCTGACGATAGACGGCTATTCAGTTCAGCGCGAGGATTGCCGCCCACTGTTCGGGTGTCACGGGCATGACCGACAGGCGGGTACCTTTCTGCACCAGGGGCAATGCCTCCAATGCGGCCTGCTGCTTGAGCAGGCCCAGGCCGAGCACCTGGCGGAACGTCTTCACATGGGCCACGTCCACCGCGCTCCACGGGTTGTTCTCGATGCTGGCCTTGGCGTCGAAGTAGTGGCTTTCAGGGTCCAGCGCGGTCGGGTCGGGATAGGCGGCGGCGGTGATCCGGGCGATGCCGGCGACCCCCGGTTGTGGGCAGCTGGAGTGGTAGAACAGGAACTCGTCGCCTACGCTCATGGCCCGCAGAAAATTGCGCGCCTGGTAATTGCGCACACCGTCCCAGCGAGCGTCGCCCAGGCGCGCCAAGGCTTCGATCGACAGCTCGTCGGGTTCGGATTTCATCAGCCAGTAGGCCATGGGTGCTGCTCCTGAAAGGGTTTGAAATAACTCGTTGCATGAAACCGACAGTCGGTTGGCGTCAACGTTTGCGTGTCGACTCACGTTGTCGGAAAATGCGCCGATTTTAAAGCTAGACGCTCCGGCAGCCATCAAGAAAGCCGCCGAGCATGGACTATTGCCTAGGGGGGCAATCGATGAAACAACGTAAACCGGACCTGCTCTGGATCCTGGCCTTCATCTTCGGTCTGGGTGTGGTCACCACCGGTTACGCCCAGGGGTTGTGGGAGCGCAAGCTGGACGCCGCCTATCAACAGGCCCCGGTCGACCCCGCGCAACAGCAGCACCGCTGATCCCCTTTTTCGCGCCTGTTCATTTCGGCGCCAGGTACCTGCCCCGGTCCGAGACCGTCCCGCGCAATGGTACATCCCAGCTTGCCTGGGCCAGCCGCTCCACCTTCTGGCATTCGTGCGCCAGCCCCAGTAGCACGGGCTTCTTCCAGGCCTTGCGGCGCGCCTGATAGGCCAGGCTGCGGTCGTAGAACCCGCCCCCCATGCCCAGGCGACCGCCCACTTCATCGAACCCGACCAGCGGCAGCAGGACAAGATCCAGCGCCCAGACCGGTCGTTGACGCTTGCGCTCGATCACCGGCTCCGCGATGCGGAAGCGGTTGGGGCGCAGTTTCTCGCCCGGCTCGAAGCGCTGGAACACCATGCGTGTGCGAGGCCAGGCGTGCAGCACGGGCAGGTACACCTGTTTGCCGCGCTTATGGGCTTCGCGCAGCAGCAGGCGCGGGTCGATTTCGCCGTCGTTGGGCAGGTACAGGGCGATATGCCGGGCGCGTCGGAACAGCGGGTCCTGCGCCAACTGGCGGTACAGGCCGAGTGCGGCCTGGCGTTGCTGGGATGTTGTCAGTGCACGGCGGGCGTTGCGCAGCAGACGGCGCAGTTGTGGGCGGGTGAGGGGCGCGATGTCGGTCATGGCACGGGCGGTCCCCGATGAGGCTGGCGGCCAAAACGAAATGCCCGCCAGGAAGGCGGGCAATGAGAATTCAGGCTCCCCGACAAGACCGCTATCGGTGTAGCCCTTGAACCCGAAAGTTCAAGGTGGAGATTGCAGGGGGCGTTAAGGCTTTCCGTCGGGCGGACATGCACACCGGCCCCAGCGTGCAACCCCCGTGGTTGTGCGTATCGGCTCAGGGACATAACCGACTGGCGCATCCCCCAGGGAGTGGCGCCAGTATACCAATCTCAATCGTTTTTGCTAACCGGATCGTCGGCCAGTGCCTGGTCGACCCGTTCCAGCAGGTCGCGCACCTGCTCGCGGGTGGTGCCGCCGCTGGCGGCTTCAGGGCGTTCCTGGCGGTGCAGCAGCTCGTGGGTAATGTTCAGCGCGGCCATCACGGCAATGCGGTCGGCGCCGATCACCTTGCCGCTGCTGCGGATCTCGCGCATCTTGCCATCCAGATAACGCGCGGCACCGACCAGGTTGTTGCGCTCCTCGGGCGGGCAGATGATCGAGTATTCCTTGTCGAGGATCTGCACGGTGACGCTATTGCTTGAACTCATGAGTCTTGCTCCAGGGCCTTGAGGCGCAAGATCATCGACTCGATCTTGCGTTTGGCGATCTCGTTCTTTTCGATGAGGTGGGCGCGCTCCTCGCGCCAGGATCGTTCCTGAGCTAGTAGGAGTGCATTTTGCCGTTTTAGTTGCTCGACACGCTCGATCAGCAGCTCGAACCGGCTCATCAGCGCTTGCAGGTCGTTCTCTTGCATGGGTTGCACTCGATTCCTTGACTCACCTGGCGATCATGCCTGCCCCAGGGGCGAGACGGCCAGTGCCGATGGTCTTGGCGCGCCTGCCGGTGCTAGGATACAAGGTCTCCATTCTAGTCATTGCGCCGTCTGGCGCCTAGCTGCCCATGCCCAATACCCAATCGCCCTACGTCGCCTTCGCCATGTTGCTTTCGAGCAATGGCCACCCTGTCACTCCCGCCGAGCTGCATGGCCTGCTGATCGGCCGCAGCTGCGCCGGCGCCGGCTTCGATGCCGACGCTTGGCTGGCCGACGCGGCCCAGCTGCTCGAGACCGAGCCCGGCGACACCGTTCGCAACGCCCTGGTCGGCCTGCAAGAGATGGTCAAGGCCGAACTGACCGGCGAGGATGTCGCCATCGTCCTGCTGCTGCCGTCCGACGATGCCGCGCTGGCCGACCGCGCCACCGCGCTGGGCCTGTGGTGCCAGGGCTTCATTACCGGTTTCGGCCTGAACGCCGGTGGCAAGGACTTGTCCACCGACGCGAAGGAAGTGCTCCAGGACCTGGTGGCCATTTCGCAGGTCCAGGAAGCGCTGGAAGAGTCCGAGGACGGCGAAAACGACTACATGGAAGTCATGGAATACCTGCGCGTCGCGCCGCTGCTGCTGTACACGGAACTGGCAAAGCCGCAGGCGCCCGCCACCAAGCCATCGCTGCACTGATCTGAACCGGGGTCGTTTGCCCATGAGCCACATACCCAAGGCGGAGTACGCCCGTCGGCGCAAGGCGCTGATGGCGCAGATGGTCCCCAACAGTATCGCCATCCTGCCAGCGGCCGCAGTCGCCATCCGCAACCGCGACGTCGAACACGTCTATCGCCAGGACAGCGACTTCCAGTACCTCAGCGGCTTCCCCGAGCCCGAGGCGGTGATCGCGTTGATCCCCGGCCGCGAGCACGGTGAATACGTGCTGTTCTGCCGTGAGCGCAACCCTGAGCGCGAGCAATGGGATGGCCTGCGCGCCGGCCAGGAAGGCGCGATGCGCGACTTCGGCGCCGACGACGCGTTCCCCATCACCGACATCGACGAGATCCTGCCCGGCCTGATCGAAGGGCGTGAGCGGGTGTACAGTGCGATGGGCAGCAATGCCGAGTTCGACCGGCGGCTAATGGACTGGATCAACGTGATCCGTTCGAAGGCCCGCCTCGGTGCCCAGCCGCCGAACGAGTTCGTTGCCCTGGATCATCTGCTGCACGACATGCGCCTGTATAAATCGGCGGCGGAAGTGAAGGTGATGCGCGAGGCCGCGGCAATCTCCGCCCGCGCCCACGTCCGGGCCATGCAGGCGTGTCGCCCGGGGTTGCACGAGTACAGCCTGGAAGCCGAGCTCGACTACGAATTCCGCAAGGGCGGAGCGAAGATGCCGGCCTACGGCTCGATCGTCGCGGCCGGGCGCAACAGCTGCATCCTGCATTACCAGCAGAACGACGCGCCGCTCAAGGACGGTGACCTGGTGCTGATCGACGCCGGCTGCGAGATCGACTGCTACGCCAGCGATATCACCCGCACCTTCCCGGTCAGCGGGCGCTTCTCGCCGGAGCAGAAGGCCATCTACGAGCTGGTGCTCAAGGCCCAGGAGGCCGCGTTCGAGGTGATCGCCCCAGGCAAGCACTGGAACCACGCCCACGAGGCGACCGTGCGGGTGATCACCGAAGGCTTGGTGGCGCTGGGCCTGCTCAAGGGCGAGGTGCAGGCGCTGATCGACAGCGAAGCCCATCGCGCCTTCTACATGCACCGTGCCGGGCACTGGCTGGGCATGGACGTGCACGACGTGGGCGAATACAAGGTCGGTGGCCAGTGGCGGGTGCTCGAGCCGGGCATGGCGCTGACCGTTGAACCCGGCATCTACATTGCCGCCGACAACCAGAACGTCGCGAAGAAATGGCGCGGCATCGGCGTAAGGATCGAGGACGACGTGGTAGTCACCAGGCAAGGTTGTGAAATCCTTACTTCAGGCGTGCCCAAGACCGTCGCCGACATCGAGGCGTTGATGCTCGGTGCCCGCGAGGACGCCGCATGAGCCGGGTCAATCTGGCGATCATCGGTGGCGGCTTGGTGGGTGCCAGCCTGGCGTTGACCCTGCAGGCCGCGGCCAAGGCGCGCGGCTGGAAGATCCTGCTGATCGAGCCGTTCGCCCCGGGCGACAGCTTCCAGCCCAGCTACGACGCGCGCTCCTCGGCGCTTTCCTATGGCACCCGGCAAATCTACGAACAGTTGGGGTTGTGGCAGGCCATCAGCCGTCGTGCCGAACCGATCCTGCAAATCCAGGTTTCCGACCGTGGCCGCTTTGGTGCCACGCGCCTGGACGCCAGCGAGGAGGGCGTGCCGGCACTCGGCTATGTGGTGGAAAACGCCTGGCTCGGCCAGTGCCTGTGGCAGGCCATCGACAGTGAGGTGATCAGCTGGCGTTGCCCGGCTGAAGTGAAAGCCATGCAGGCCATTGCCGGTGGTTATCGCCTGCAACTGGACGATGACACCTCTCTTGAATGCGACCTGGCCGTACTGGCCGATGGCGGTCGCTCTGGCCTGCGCGAGCAGTTGGGCATCCATGTGCGCCGCACGCCCTATGACCAGAGCGCGCTGATCGCCAACATCTCTCCTGGCGAGGCCCACGGCGGGCAAGCCTTTGAGCGCTTCACCGAGCAAGGCCCGATGGCGTTGCTGCCGCTATCCGAAAACCGCTGTGCATTGGTCTGGACCCGCCAGGGGATGGACGCCAAGCGCCTGGCCGAACTCGACGAGCGCAGTTTCCTGCGCGAGCTGCAGCACGCTTTTGGCTATCGCCTGGGCGCGCTGCGGCAGGTGGGCGCCCGCCATCTGTATCCGCTGGCGCTGGTCGAGGCCGAGGAGCAGGTGCGCCCGCACCTGGTGGTGCTGGGCAACGCCGCCCACAGTCTGCACCCGATTGCCGGCCAGGGTTTCAACCTGTCGCTGCGCGATGTGCAGTCGCTGGCCGATGCGTTGCTGGCCGGCCCGCAGCAACTCGGCGACCTGGCCACGTTGCAGGTCTACCAGAAACGCCAGCGCCTCGACCAGGCGATGACCATCGGCTTCTCTGACCAGGTCACTCGCTTGTTTGGCAGCAACCAGCCTTTGATGGCTGCCGGACGAAATATCGGCCTGCTCGGCCTTGACTTGCTGCCACCCGCAAAACGCTGGTTCGCCCGCCAGGCCATGGGCCTGGGTACACGCCCCGACCCACGAGGCCAGGCATGAGCGACCCTCGCAAGCTCGCGCGGCGGGCCCGCATGCTGCGCTGGCTGTTGAACTTCTACCCGCCCTACCTCGGCGCCGGCATCCATATCCAGGAAATCAGCCCGGACATGCGCCGTGTCAAGGTGCGCATGAAGCTGACGCGGTGGAATCGCAACTACGTCGGCACCCAGTTCGGCGGCAGCCTGTACTCGATGGTCGACCCGTTCTACATGCTGCTACTGATCGAGCAGTTGGGGCGCGAATACATCGTCTGGGACAAGGCTGCCAGTATCGATTTCATCTCGCCGGGCAAAGGCCCGGTATATGCCGAACTGCACGTCGACGACGCGCTGCTGGACGACATCCGCCAGCAGACCGCCAGCGGCAAGAAATACCTGCCCCGGCTGCAGGTGGAGATCCGTGACGGCACCGGCGAGCTGGTGGCGCGGGTCGACAAAACCCTATACGTGCGGCTCAAGCCGCAAGCGAGGCAGGCGTAAGGCATGGAAATGCGCGCGGATCTGTTGATTGTCGGTGCCGGTATGGTCGGCAGCGCCCTGGCCCTGGCCTTGCGCCACAGCGGCTTGGAAGTCCTCCTGCTCGACGGCGGCCCGCTGTCGGTCAAACCCTTCGATAGCGACGCGGCGTTCGAGCCGCGAGTCAGCGCCCTGTCGGCGGCCAGCCAGCGTATCCTCGAACGTGTGGGGGCCTGGGAGGGCATTGCCCGGCGGCGCGTCTCGCCGTATTCGGACATGCGTGTGTGGGATGGCAGTGGCACCGGCGAGATCCATTTCTCGGCGGCCAGCGTGCATGCGCAGGTGCTGGGCCATATCGTCGAGAACCGCGTCGTCCAGGACGGCCTGCTGGAGCGCCTGCACGACAGCGATGTCGGCCTGCTGCCCAACGCCCGCCTGGAACAACTGCGCCGGTCCGGTGACGAATGGCTGCTGACCCTGGCCGATGGCCGCCAACTGCGTGCACCGCTGGTGATCGCCGCCGATGGCGCCAACTCGGCGGTGCGGCGCCTGGCGGGTTGCCAGACCCGTGAATGGGATTACCTGCACCACGCCATCGTCACCAGCGTGCGTTGCAGCGAGGCACACCGGGGCACCGCCTGGCAGCGCTTCACCGACGAAGGCCCGCTGGCCTTCCTGCCGCTCGATCGCGATGGCCGGCAGGATTGGTGCTCGATCGTCTGGTCGACCACGCCGGAGCAGGCCGAGCAGGCCATGGCGATGGGCGACGAGGCGTTCTGCAAGGCGCTGGAGCGTGCCTTCGAGGGCCGCCTGGGCGGGGTGTTGCAGGCCGACCCAAGGGTCTGCGTGCCGCTGCGCCAGCGCCACGCCAAACGCTACGTGGAGGAAGGGCTGGCGCTGATCGGCGACGCGGCCCATACCATTCACCCGCTGGCGGGGCAGGGGGTCAACCTGGGCTTCCTCGATGCCGCCGTGCTGGCCGAAGAGTTGGTGCGGGCCTGTGAACGTGGCGAACGCTTGGCCGATGTGAAGGTGCTGAGCCGTTTCGAGCGTCGGCGGATGCCGCACAACCTGGCGTTGATGGCGGCGATGGAGGGTTTCGAGCGGTTGTTCCAGGCCAATCCGTTGCCGCTGCGCTGGTTGCGCAATAGTGGATTGAAGCTGGTGGAGCAGATACCCGAGGCCAAAGCGTTGTTCGTGCGCCAGGCGCTGGGGCTGTCCGGGGACCTGCCGGAGCTGGCGCGGGCTTGAAGGTTCGCCGGCCAGCCGGTTTCTACACCGTCCGTAGGAGCCGGCTGGCCGGCGAACGGGCACTTTGCAACATCCGGTAACCGCTCGGCAGATGAGTCGTAAAATGGGAACCACTACCATTTGCACCTCTCAACTCAGCGAGGAGTGCTCCGAATGTTATCCCGCAAGCCCCTACTGGCCGCCCTGGCCCTCACGTTGTTCGGCGGCACCGCCCAGGCGGCGGATGAAGTGGTGGTGTACTCCTCGCGCATCGACGAGCTGATCAAGCCGGTATTCGACGCCTATACCGCCAAGACCGGGGTGAAGATCAAGTTCATCACCGACAAGGAAGCCCCGCTGATGCAGCGCATCAAGGCCGAGGGCGAGAACGGCGTGGCCGACCTGCTGCTCACCGTCGATGCCGGCAACCTCTGGCAGGCCGAGCAGATGGGCATCCTGCAGCCGATCAAGTCGGACATCATCGACCAGAATATCCCTTCGCAGTACCGCGCCTCGTCCCATGACTGGACCGGCCTGAGCCTGCGCGCGCGGACCATCGTCTACTCCACCGAACGGGTCAAGCCGTCCGAGCTGAGCACCTACGAGGCCCTGGCCGACAAGAACTGGGAAGGTCGCCTGTGCCTGCGCACGGCGAAGAAGGTCTACAACCAGTCGCTGACCGCCACCCTGATCGAGAACCACGGCGAGGCCGCGACCGAGAAGCTGGTCAAGGGCTGGGTCAACAACCTCTCCACCGACGTGTTCTCCGACGACACCGCATTGCTCCAGGCCATCGCCGCCGGCCAGTGCGACGTGGGCATCGTCAACACCTACTACTACGGCCGCCTGCACAAGGAGAAGCCGAACCTGCCGGTGAAACTGTTCTGGCCCAACCAAGGCGACCGTGGCGTGCATGTCAACCTGTCGGGCATCGGCCTGACCAAGCATGCGCCGCACCCGGAGGCGGCAAAGAAACTGGTTGAGTGGATGACTGGCGAAGAGGCGCAGAAACTGTTCGCCGACATCAACCAGGAGTTCCCGGCCAACCCGAAGGTCAAGCCGTCGGAGGAAGTGGCGGCGTGGGGTAGCTTCAAGGCCGACAGCATTCCAGTGGAAGTAGCCGGTAAGCGCCAGGCCGAGGCCATTCGCTTGATGGATCGGGCTGGCTGGAACTGAGCTTCACGGCTTATCCTTTCGGGGCCTTCAAGGGCCTCTCGCGGCTGAAGCCGCTCCTACAGGGGGATTGCACAGTCCCTTGTAGGAGCGGCTTCAGCCGCGAACGACCGCGCAGCGGTCGCCACCTGCAACCGAGACTCCTGCATTGCCCCATACCCTCCAACGCCGCTGGTACCTCCCGGTCTTCCTCACCGCTGCCCTGGTCCTGCTGCCGCTGAGCATCCTGCTGATCTCATGGCAGTCGGTCGACACGCAGATCTGGTCGCACCTGCTCGACACCCAGATGGGCCGCCTGCTGGGCAACACCCTCACGCTGGTAGCGGGCGTGGGCATCGGCGTGACCGTCCTGGGTGTGAGCCTGGCCTGGCTCACCAGCCTTTGCGAGTTCCCTGGCCGGCGTTGGCTCGACTGGGCACTGATGCTCCCATTCGCCATCCCCGCCTATGTGCTGGCGTTCGTCTTTGTCGGCCTGCTGGATTTCGCCGGCCCCGTGCAGACGGCGCTGCGCGAAGTGTTCGGGCCCATGCGCCTGCCGCGGGTGCGCGCCACCGGCGGGGTGATCACGGTGCTGGTGCTGGTGTTCTACCCCTACGTCTACCTGCTGGCACGCACCGCGTTCCTGGCCCAGGGCAAGGGCTTGATGGAGGCGGCGCGGGTGCTTGGGTTGTCGCCCCTGCAAGCGTTCTGGCGCGTGGCCCTGCCCATGGCACGCCCAGCCATCGGAGCGGGCATCGCCCTGGCGCTGATGGAAACGTTGGCCGATTTCGGCGCGGTGTCGGTGTTCAACTTCGATACCTTCACCACGGCGATCTACAAGACCTGGTACGGCTTCTTCAGCCTGTCCAGCGCGGCGCAGCTGGCGAGCTTGCTGTTGCTGGCGGTCATTCTGGTGTTGTACGGCGAGCGCCGTGCCCGGGGTGCCAGCCGCAGTGGTCATGAACGACCACGTGGCCAGGCGCTTTACCACCTGCGCGGTATCAAGGCGTTCGCTGCCAGCGCCTGGTGCCTGCTGGTGTTCGCCTGCGCCTTCGTCATCCCGCTGCTGCAACTGCTGGCGTGGTTCTGGCAGCGAGGTCGGCACGACCTGGATGAGCGCTATTTCGGGCTGGTCATGCACACCCTGTATCTGGGCGGCATGGCCGCGTTGATTACCGTCAGCGTGGCCATGCTGCTGGCCTTCGCCCGCCGCCAGGCGCCCACCACGGGGATTCGTGCCGGGGTCGGGCTGGCCAACCTGGGCTACGCGGTGCCCGGCTCGGTGCTTGCCGTGTCGATCATGCTGGCGTTCAGCTACCTGGACAACCAGTGGGTGATACCGCTGTCGCAGTGGCTGGGCGGGGCGGGCAAGCCGCTGTTGCTGGGCAGCTTGTCAGCGCTGCTGCTGGCCTACCTGGTGCGCTTCATCGCGGTCGCCTACGGGCCGTTGGAAAGCAGCCTGGAGCGCATCCGCCCCTCCTTGCCGGAGGCATCGCGCAGCCTTGGTGTTGGCGGGCCAGGATTGTTTTTCAAGGTGTATCTGCCGTTGCTGGTGCCCGGAGCCCTGAGCGCCGCATTGCTGGTGTTTGTCGATGTGCTCAAGGAAATGCCGGCCACGTTGCTGATGCGCCCGTTCGGCTGGGACACTCTGGCCGTGCGCGTGTTCGAGATGACCAGTGAGGGTGAATGGGCGCGGGCTTCGCTGCCGGCATTGACCTTGGTGCTGGTCGGTTTGCTGCCGGTGATCGGCCTTATTCGCCGTTCGGCCCATCGTCCGGGGCCTCGGCGATAAGGGTGCCAGGGCGCTTCCTTGCGGCTACAATGCGCGGCATTCGCAGCGGTGGTTCCTACAAGAACAGGTGATCAATAAACAATTGCCGCCCGCCGCCGCCTCGCCACGCCCGGAAGGAGAAACCCATGGGACAGCGTACGCCTCTGTATGACCTGCACCTGGCGCTTGGCGCCAAGACGGTCGACTTCGGCGGTTGGGACATGCCCCTGCACTACGGCTCGCAGGTCGAGGAGCACCATCAGGTGCGCAGTGACTGTGGGGTCTTCGATGTCTCGCACATGACCGTCATCGATATCGAAGGCTGTGCCGCCACACCCTGGCTGCAACATCTGCTCGCCAATGACGTGACGCGCCTGGAAAGCCCCGGCAAGGCGCTGTACAGCCCGTTGCTCAATGGTGAAGGTGGGGTCATCGACGACCTGATCGCCTACCGCACCGAAGCGGGTTATCGCCTGGTGGCCAACGCCGCCACCCGCGACAAGGTGCTGAGATGGTTGAAACAGCAGAGCGCTGGCTTCAAGGTCAGTTTCACCGCTCGCCCGGAGCTGGCGATCCTCGCGATTCAAGGCCCTCAAGCCCGTGAAAAGGTCGCCGCCCTGGTCAGCGCGCCGCGTGCCGCGCTGATCCGCGCATTGCGCCCGTTCGAGGGCTTCGCCGAAGGTGACTGGTTCATCGCCCGCACGGGCTACACCGGCGAGGACGGCCTCGAAATCATCCTCCCCGGCGAACAGGCTCCGGCCTTCTTCAACGACCTGGTCGGCGCGGGCATCGCCCCCAGTGGCCTGGGTGCCCGCGACACGCTGCGCCTGGAAGCCGGCATGAACCTGTACGGCCAGGATATCGACGAAACCCACACACCCCTTACGTCCAATCTTGGCTGGAGCGTCGCCTGGGAGCCGGCTGGCCGCGAGTTCATCGGTCGCGCTGGCCTGCTGGCAGAAATCGAGCGGGGCGTGAACGAAAAACTGGTTGGCCTGGTGCTCGAGGAGCGCGGCGTGTTGCGCGCCCATCAGGTGGTTCGCGTAGCCGGTATTGGCGAAGGGGAGATCACCAGTGGTAGTTTCTCACCTACGCTGAGCAAATCCATTGCCCTGGCGCGCGTGCCCATGGCTACCGGTGATCGTGCCGAGGTGGAGATCCGTGGCAAGTGGTATCCGGTGCGGGTGGTCAAGCCAACCTTCGTGCGCCACGGCAAGATCCTGATCTGAACAATTAACGGCGGGCCGTCCGCTGACCCAATCGAGGAAGACAAGACATGAGCAATATCCCCGCCGACCTGCGTTTTGCCGAAAGCCATGAATGGGCGCGCCTGGAAGCCGATGGCACTGTGACCGTGGGCATCAGCGACCATGCCCAGCAAGCCCTGGGTGACGTGGTGTTCGTCGAACTGGCCGAAGTCGGCAAGGTGTTCGCGGCCGGTGACGCTGCGGGCGTGGTCGAGTCGGTCAAGGCTGCTTCGGACATCTACGCGCCGGTGGGCGGCGAAGTGATCGCGGTCAACGACGAGCTGGCCGACAGCCCGGAGCTGCTCAACGAAGAACCCTACGAGGCATGGATCTTCAAGCTGAAGCCGAGCGACAAGGCTGAGTTGGACAAGCTGCTGGATGCTGCCGGGTACAAGGCTGCGATCGGCGAGTGATCGTGGTTCGCCAGCAAGGCTGGCTCTTACAAGGGCGACGCATGTTCGTGTAGGAGCCAGCCTTGCTGGCGGACAGGTTTCACAAGTTTTCCCGCAACATCCCCGATCCCTTCCTAGACTTGTAAGTCTCCAAGAGAACTGGTCCAGGAAGAGATCGTCGCCATGTCCCAGTCGCCATCCCTGAGTCAACTGCAAGAGCTCAACCCTTTCCTGCGTCGCCACCTGGGCCCCGACGGCCCGGAGCAGCAGGCCATGCTCGAGGCACTGGGTGTCGCCAGCCGCGATGAGCTGATCGAACAGACGGTGCCGCCCGGCATTCGCTTCAACCGTCCCCTCGACTTGCCGCCAGCGCTCGACGAACAGGCCGCACTCGACAAGCTCGCTGGCTACGCCGCGCAGAACCAGCTGTGGACCAGCCTGATCGGCATGGGCTATCACGCCACCGTCACCCCCACAGTCATCCTGCGCAACGTACTGGAGAACCCGGGCTGGTACACCGCCTACACGCCGTATCAACCGGAGATCGCCCAGGGGCGTCTGGAGGCGTTGCTGAATTTCCAGCAGATGGTCATCGACCTGACCGGCTTGGCCCTGGCCAACGCCTCGCTGCTCGACGAGGCTACCGCCGCCGCCGAAGCCATGGCCTTGGCCAAGCGCGTGGCGCGCAGCAAGAGCAACAGCTTTTTCGTCGACGAGCATTGCCATCCACAGACGCTATCGGTGCTCAAGACGCGCGCCGAGGGCTTCGGCTTCGAACTGATCATCGATTCTGTGGATAACCTGGCCCAGCACAAGGTGTTCGGGGCCTTGCTGCAGTACCCGGACACCCACGGCGAAGTGCGTGACCTGCGTCCCCTCATCGACCAGTTGCACAGCCAGCAAGCGTTGGCTTGCGTGGCCGCGGACATCCTCAGCCTGGTGGTGCTCACGCCACCGGGCGAGCTGGGGGCGGACGTGGTGCTCGGTTCGACCCAGCGCTTCGGCGTGCCCATGGGTTACGGCGGGCCCCATGCCGCCTATTTCGCCTGCCGCGACGACTTCAAGCGGGCCATGCCCGGGCGCATCATCGGTGTGTCCCGCGATGCCCGTGGCAACACCGCGCTGCGCATGGCGCTGCAGACCCGCGAGCAACATATCCGCCGCGAGAAGGCCAACTCCAACATCTGTACGGCGCAGGTGCTGCTGGCCAACATTGCCGGCTTCTACGCCGTCTACCACGGCCCCGAAGGCCTGCAGCGCATCGCCCAGCGCGTGCACCGGCTGACCTTCATCCTCGCCGCCGGGCTCGAGGCCAAGGGCATCAAACGCCTCAACCAGCACTTCTTCGATACCCTTACGCTGGACGTCGGTGGCACCCAGGCAGCGATCATCACCAGCGCTGAGGATGCGCGTATCAACCTGCGCATCCTCGGGCGTGGGCACCTGGGTGTCAGCCTGGACGAAACCTGTGACGAAGCGACGGTGTACAAGCTGTTCGACATCTTCCTCGGTGTCGACCATGGGCTGGATATCGCCGAGCTGGACCAGAAGGCGCTGCCCGAAGGCATCCCCGGGGCGCTGGTACGGCGCACGCCTATCCTGCAGCACCCGGTATTCAACCTGCACCACAGCGAAACCGAGATGCTGCGTTATCTCAAGCAACTGGAGAACAAGGACCTGGCGCTGAACCAGTCGATGATCCCTCTGGGCTCCTGCACCATGAAACTCAATGCCACCAGCGAGATGATCCCCATCACTTGGCCGGCATTCTCTCAACCACACCCGTTCGCCCCGCTCACCCAGATGAAGGGCTACAAGTTGATGATCGACGAGCTGGAACGCTGGTTGTGCGCGATCACCGGGTTCGACGCCATCTGCATGCAGCCCAACTCTGGCGCCCAGGGCGAGTATGCAGGGCTGATGGCCATTACCCGCTATCACCGCAGCCGCCATCAGCCCAGGCGCACCCTGTGCCTGATCCCGTCGTCGGCCCATGGCACCAACCCGGCATCGGCGCAGATGGCGGGGATGGACGTGGTGATCGTCGAATGCGACGAGCACGGCAACATCGACTTCGACGACCTCAAGGCCAAGGCCCAGGCTGCCGGTGATCGGTTGTCATGCCTGATGGTCACCTACCCGTCGACCCATGGTGTGTATGAAGAGGGCATCCGCGAGATCTGCGAGGTGGTGCACCAGCAGGGTGGCCAGGTGTACATGGACGGTGCCAATCTCAATGCTCAGGTCGGCCTGACGCGGCCCGCCGATATCGGTGCCGACGTGTCGCACATGAACCTGCACAAGACCTTCTGCATCCCCCATGGCGGTGGCGGCCCAGGCATGGGCCCGATCGGCATCCGTGCCCACCTCAAGCCGTTCGTCGCCAGTCACCCGGTGGTGCCGGTGCCCGGCCTGGACCCGAACATGACGGCGGTCAGCGCCGCGCCCTGGGGCAGTGCCAGTATCTTGCCGATCAGCTGGATGTACATCGCCATGATGGGGCCGCAACTGGCCGACGCCAGCGAGGTGGCGATCCTGTCGGCCAACTACCTTGCCAGCCAGCTACGCGATGCCTTCCCGGTGCTCTACCGCGGGCGCAACGAGCGTGTGGCCCACGAGTGCATCCTCGATTTGCGCCCGCTCAAGGCGCTGACCGGCATCAGCGAGGAGGATGTGGCCAAGCGCCTGATGGACTATGGCTTCCATGCACCGACCATGTCGTTCCCGGTGCCAGGCACGCTGATGGTCGAGCCCACCGAGAGCGAGTCTAAGGCGGAGCTGGATCGGTTCGTCGAGGCGATGTTGGCGATCCGCGCGGAAATCAGTCAAGTACAGGAAGGTAACTGGCCAGTTGAGGACAACCCGCTCAAGCATGCCCCGCATACCCTGGCCGATGTGCTGGCGCCGTGGGACCGGCCCTACAGCATCGAGCAGGGCGTCGCCCCCAGCGCTCACGCGCGCCAGCACAAGTACTGGCCGGCGGTGAACCGGGTCGACAACGTGTATGGGGACAGAAATCTGTTCTGTGCGTGTGTGCCGGTGGAGGCGTATCGCTAATCAGGCGGGCTGTTCGTTGTAGGGGCGGCTTCAGCCGCGATGCAGGCATCGCGGGCTTGGCACCCGCTGCGCGGGTGATCGCGGCTGAAGCCGCTCCTACCGGGCGTTGGGATTATTCGGCCACGGCGTTCTTGGCCAGGATCGCGTTGGCCAGCTCCATGTCACTGGCCTGGACGCCCGGGTTGTCCGCGCGCACTTGGCGCATTGCAGCTTCCAGGTATGGCCCGCGGATCGCACCCTCGCTGGCGACGAAGCTGCCGGCGTCGTCCTGGGCGGCGACGATCAGCTTGTGATCCTTGAACGTCAGGTAGGTCGAGGCGGTGGTGGCGCCGGAGGAAATGACGTTACGCCAGAACGTGTCGGCCATGGCGGAGCCAATGGGCAGCGAGAACAGGATGGTGGCTGCGATGGCTGTTTTGAAACGCATGTTGAATCACCTCGGTGGATGAGGGCGGTTGAGATGGCGGTTTGATCCACTGACCCTGCGCCAAGTTCCCGGCCACACAGGGGATTTCTTGGTTATCCACAGACGCGCAGTACCTCTTCCTGGCTGGTCAGGCCGCGCTCGATCTTGTCCTGCGCACAGCGCCGCAGGACGCGCATGCCGTCGGCAACGGCTTGTTGGTGCAGCGCGGCAATGTCAGTGGACGGGGTGATCCATTCGCGCAGGCGCGGGCTGACAGACAGCAACTCGAACAGCCCGGTGCGCCCGTGGTAACCCGTGCCACGGCATTGATGGCAGGCCTTTGTGTGGTGGTTGCCGTGACAGGCCGGGCAAAGGGTGCGCACCAGGCGCTGGGCCAGGACGCCGCTCAAGGTGGCCTTGATCAGGTAGTCGGCGATGCCCAGCTCTTGCAGGCGGGTGATCGCCCCGCAGGCATCGTTGGTGTGCAGGGTCGACAGCACCAGGTGGCCGGTCAGCGCGGCCTGCACGGCCACCTGGGCGGTCTCCGGGTCGCGGATCTCGCCGATCATGATGATGTCTGGGTCCTGGCGCAGCAGGGCGCGCACGCCATTGGCGAAACCCAGGTCGAGCGTGGGTTGGACTTGAAGCTGGTTGATCGTTGGCTCCAGGCGCTCGATGGGGTCTTCGATGCTGCATAGGTTCACTTGTGGGGTGGCCAGGTGCCTGAGGCTGGCGTAGAGGGTGCTGGTCTTGCCTGAGCCGGTGGGGCCGGTTACCAGGAGGATGCCCCGGCGTTGGCGCAGCAGCGCTTGCCATTGCTCAAGCATTGGGCCGTCAAGGCCCAGGCTTTCGAGGTTTTCGTGCAACTGTTGTGGATCGAACAGGCGCAGCACCAGCTTTTCGCCGAACGGCGTGGGCAGGGTGGAAAGGCGAAGCTCGGCCTCGGTGCCGCCTGGCAAGCGGCTCTTCAGGCGCCCATCCTGCGGGCGGCGCTTTTCCGCAACGTTCATCCGCCCCAGATGCTTGAGACGGCTGACCATGGCCAGGGTGACGCTGGCCGGGAAACTGTAGACCTGATGCAGCAGGCCGTCGATGCGCAGGCGCAGGTGGCCCTGCTCGCGGCGGGGCTCCAGGTGGATATCGCTGGCTCGTTGCTCGATGGCGTACTGCAGCATCCAGTCGACGATATGCACGATGTGGGCATCATCGGCACTGGCCTGGGGCTGGTTGGCGCCCACTTCGAGCAGTTGCTCCAGCTCACCCAGGCCCGGCGAGGGCTGGTCGCCGGCACCACGCACGGAGTGGGCCAGGCCGAAGAACGTCGGGCTCAGTTGGCGGATCTGCCTGGGGCTGGCCAGCACGCGGCACACCGTCTTGCCCAAGCTGAGCGCGAGCTCGGCCTCCCATTCGCGCAGGTAGGGCTGGGCAGTGGCCACCGTGATGGTGCCGGCGTCCACCGCGATGGGCAGTATGCCGTGACGTTGGGCGAAACCGGTGGACATCAGGCCGGCCACCCGGGCCAGGTCGACCTGCAGGGGGTCGATGTGCAGGAACGGCAGACCAACCTGGTCCGCCAGCCAGTGGCACAGCACGTTCAGGTCAAGCGGCTGGCTGGGGTGCAACGGATCGGCCAGGCCGAGTGCGGCGATCAGCTCCAGAGGATGGTCGGTGGGGTACGCCCTGGCCCGTTCGAGCGCCTCCAGCGCATCGCCAGCAGTGAGCCGATGCTCGGCTAGCAAGGCGTCGAGCAGGCGGTTGAGGTCGAGGTCTTGGGTAGCGTTGGCGAACATGGTGGCGTCCCTGCCGGGCGAGCGATGGCGTGGACAAGGCTAGCCGGGGGCGATCAAGACTGCACCGGCAAAGGGTTTCGGGATCTTGCACGCCTCATTCAGCGCGTAACGACTTCGGCCAGTGGTGGTTGGTTTTCCAGGCTGACTTCACTGACGCAAACCAGGTTGCGCAACTTTTTTGCGATCACTTCGGCACGGTGCCAGCTCAGGCCGCCGATGCCGATCTGCATGTCCAGCAGGTCGTCGCACTGGCTGACCTGCACGCTGTGCGGGGTGAGGAACTGCAGGGCGAACAGGTTGAGCACGCGGCACAGGCTGTCTGGCTCGGCTTCAGCCTGCAGGCGGTAGCGCACGGTGCTGTGGGTAGCGTTGGCGGCCCAGGCGTCGGCGCGAGGGGAGGTGAGGGGGCGTTCGAGTGCGTTCATGCCGGGTCTCCGCGAAAGTGGTGAAATTCTTGCACGGGGCACGGGGTATTTTTTCGCTATGATTTATTCAATTTGCCGTTTGGTCGAATAATTCAATTTCATAACTAGCTGAATCAGGAATCAATTATGCAGAGCGAGCTGGATGCTTATGATCGACGCATTCTCGAATTGCTGCAGGAGGATGCTTCGCTATCCAGCGCGCAGATCGCCGAGCGCGTCGGGTTGTCGCAATCGCCTTGCTGGCGGCGTATTCAGCGCTTGAAGGAAGAGGGTGTGATCCGAGGCCAGGTGACCTTGCTGGATCGCAAGAAGGTGGGCTTGAACACGCAGATCTTCGCCGAGGTGAAGCTCAATGCCCATGGCCGCTCGAACTTCGCCGAGTTCACCGAAGCGATCCGTGGGTTTCCAGAAGTGCTGGAGTGCTACGTGCTGATGGGGGCGGTGGACTTTCTGCTGCGGATCGTCACGTCGGACATCGAGGCGTACGAACGCTTCTTCTTCGAGAAGTTGTCGAATGTGCCCGGGATCCAGGAAGTGAACTCGATCGTGGCACTGTCGGAGATCAAGAGCACCACCAGCTTGCCGCTGGGGCGCTGAACAGCGGTTCGCCGGCAAGCCGGCTCCTACGGACGGTGTAGGAGCCGGCTTGCCGGCGAAGGGGCCTCAGGCCTTGAGCAGATACTTCCAGGCGCGGTTCTGTTCAATGGCGCGGGCCTGCTCGATGCGGGCCTCCAGCAATTCGTCCTTCTGCTCGTCCTGCAGCGGCTGTTCGGCCAGCTGGTGCAGCTTGTTCAGCTCACCGTAGAGGCGGTCCAGCTGTGGCAGGTCCAACACCTGGCGCGCATGGTGCAGCCAGGCCTGCACGCACTCGATGCGTGGCAGTTGTTCGGCCAGGTCTTCCGGGCGTTGCACGTACAGCGGCAGCTTCAGCGCCCGGGCTTCCTCGCCCAGTTGGTGTTGCAGCCAACTGGCCAGTTGGGCCTTGCCTTGGCGTTCGCCACGGCCCTTGCGCTCGGCGGTCCAGGCGCGGGCGTTCAGCCAGTTGGCAGTCTCCAGGGAGAACTGGCCCCAGCGCACATCTTCAAGCTCTTCGGCGAATTGCTCGGGCGCGACGCGGCGAATGTCTTCGTCGTTGTTGCCGGCCTGTACCAGTGGGCGCCAGTCTTCCAGCAGCGCGTCGAGGCTGCTGCGCAGGGCGCGGGTGGTCGGGCGTGGCGCGGCCTGGCCGAGGCTGCCGGTGAGCGCGCGCAGTTCAGCCAGGCAGCGCACCCAGTCCTGCAGCAGGCGCCAGTGGCCGTTGTGGCGGAATTGCTCGGCCAGACGCTGGCTGCTGCCCAGCAGTTGCCAGGCCAGGGCGGTGAAGGCGTCGTCCAGGGGAGTCTCGGCGTCCAGTTCGGTGTGCGGCAGATCCAGCTCGTAGCTGTCCGGGTCGAGCAGGCGGTAGCCGCGCTCGGCCTTGCTGATGTCGCAGGGCATCAGCGGCAGCGAGGCGGCCAGCTCGGCGGCCAGCTCAAGCAGTGCTTCCGGTGCGCCCTCACGCAGCTCCAGCTCCAGCTCGCAGATTTCTTCCTTGCGCTTGCCGGCGATCACGAAGCCTCTGTCCAGCGCGGCCTCGATCACCACCTTGGCTTTGCCACGGCCCCAGGCGATTTCAGCGTATTCGCGGGTGAAGTCGGTGGTGAACAGCGGCTTGATGGTCTTCTTGTCGAGGCCGGCCAGTTGCTCTGGCCAGCAGGTGGCGTCGAGCTTCTTCAGGTCGAGCTTGACCTTGTCCAGGTGCCATTCGTACTCGTTGCGCTCGGACAGGCCAGCCACGCTCTGGCCACGGCACTTGAGGGTCTGGATGATGACCTCGCCATCGCGGCGCAGGCGCAGGGCGACGCGGGCGGCGGAGAGCTCGCGTTCCGGGGTGTCGAAGTACTGGTTGAGCAGCTCGCGGGTCTGCCAGCCGGACTTGTTGCGCTTCTTCAGCAGCGGGTGCTCGCGCAAGGCGTCAAGGGTCTCGCGGCTGGCGCGGAGTTTGAGTTCGGTTTCTTTGTGCATCGCGGGCTCGGGAAGGGGGCGTCGTTGGCGAGCAGTCTACAGGAGTCGGCTGTGCCCTGCCGGATTTGGGGCCGCTTTGCGGCCCATCGCGGGTAAACCCGCTCCTACAGGCGATTCCCGGCATGGCAGGGCCAGCTTCCACAGCGAGACACTTGTTCCACGCAGGGATTGCATTGTTATGATGACCTCCAATGCCGTCGAGGAGTCCGCGCATGCCGTTGCCGTCGCTGAAAGACCAGTTCGCCGCCCTGATCGCCGCCCCTTCGGTCAGTTGCACCCAGCCCGCGCTGGACCAGTCCAATCGCCCGGTCATCGACCTGTTGGCCGGTTGGCTGGGCGACCTTGGCTTCACCTGCGAGATCCAGCAGGTCACCCCCGGCAAGTTCAACCTGCTGGCCAGCCGTGGCACCGGCCCGGGCGGCCTGGTGCTGGCCGGGCACAGCGACACCGTGCCCTACGACCCTCAGCTGTGGAGCAGCGACCCGCTCAAACTGACTGAGGTCGATGGCCGCTGGGTGGGGCTGGGCAGTTGCGACATGAAAGGCTTCTTCGCCCTGGTCATCGATGCCGTGATCCCGCTGCTCGAGCACGACTTCAAGCAACCGCTGCTGATCCTCGCCACCTGCGACGAGGAAAGCTCCATGTCCGGCGCCCGGGCCCTGGCCGAAGCTGGCCAGCCGCTCGGGCGAGCAGCGGTGATCGGCGAGCCGACAGGGCTCAAGCCGATCCGCATGCACAAGGGCATCCTGATGGATCGCATCGACATACTGGGGCGCAGCGGTCATTCGTCGGATCCGAACCTGGGCCGCAGTGCCATGGAAGCGATGCATGCCGTGATGGGCGAGCTGATGGACCTGCGTCGCGGCTGGCAGGAGAAATACCGCAACCAGCAGTTCAGCGTGCCCACACCCACCATGAACTTCGGTTGCATTCACGGTGGCGACAACCCCAACCGCATCTGCGGCCAATGCGCCCTGGAGTTCGACCTGCGCCCGCTGCCGGGCATGGATGTCGAGCCGCTGCGCGCCGCCATTCGTGCCAAGCTGGAGCCGCTGGCGGAGCGCCATGGGGTACGTATCGACTATGCGCCGCTGTTCCCTGAAGTGCCGCCGTTCGAGCAGGCCGCCGACTGCGAACTGGTGCGGCTGGCCGAGCGCCTGACCGGCCATCGTGCCGAAGCGGTGGCCTTTGGCACCGAAGCGCCTTATCTTCAGCAGCTCGGTTGCCAGACCATCGTGCTCGGCCCAGGTGACATCGCCTGCGCCCACCAGCCTGGCGAATACCTTGAAATGTCACGCATCGAGCCTACCGTGCGTCTATTGCGTGACCTGATCCGGCACTATTGCCTGAACTAAACGTCCATTGAGCTGATTCGTTTTTGCCATTAGAGGAGACCGCGCGTGACCGCAAGCCTGTTCCGACGATGACTTTCGAACGTTGTGCGCCTTTTCGTTCTCCGTTCACTTATCCACAGGCCTTGTCATGCCCGATTACGTCAACTGGCTGCGCCATGCTTCCCCCTACATCAACGCCCATCGCGACTGCACCTTCGTGGTCATGCTCCCGGGTGATGGTGTCGAACATCCAAACTTCGGCAATATCGTCCACGACCTGGTGCTGCTGCACAGCCTTGGCGTGCGCCTGGTGCTGGTACATGGCTCGCGCCCCCAGATCGAAAGCCGCCTGGCTGCTCGTGGCCTGACCCCGCATTACCATCGCGGCATGCGCATCACCGATGCGGCCACCCTGGACTGTGTGATCGATGCAGTCGGTGCCCTGCGCCTGGCTATCGAGGCACGTCTGTCGATGGACATGGCGGCCTCGCCGATGCAGGGCTCGCGCTTGCGCGTGGCCTCCGGCAACCTGGTGACTGCGCGGCCGATCGGCGTGCTGGAAGGGGTCGATTACCACCATACCGGCGAAGTGCGCCGGGTCGACCGCAAGGGTATCAACCGCCTGCTCGACGAGCGCTCCATCGTGTTGCTGTCGCCACTGGGCTATTCGCCGACCGGTGAAATCTTCAACCTTGCCTGCGAGGACGTTGCCACCCGTGCCGCCATCGAGCTGGGTGCCGACAAGCTGCTGCTGTTCGGTGCCGAGCGCGGGCTGCTGGACGAACAGGGCCAACTGGTGCGTGAACTGCGTCCGCAACAGGTGGCGCCGCATCTGTTGCGCCTGGGCAGTGATTATCAGGGCGAGTTGCTCGATGCCGCCGCCGAGGCCTGCAAGGGTGGCGTGGCGCGCAGCCATATCGTCAGTTATGCCGAGGATGGCGCGTTGCTGACCGAGCTGTTTACCCGTGGCGGTGGCGGTACGCTGGTGTCCCAGGAACAGTTCGAAGTGGTGCGCGAGGCAACCATCGACGATGTCGGTGGCTTGCTGGACCTGATCAGCCCGTTGGAAGAGCAGGGCATCCTGGTACGCCGTTCGCGCGAGGTGCTGGAGCGGGAAATCGAGCAGTTCAGCGTGGTCGAGCGCGAAGGCATGATCATCGCTTGCGCGGCGTTGTACCCGATTGCCGATTCCGAGGCGGGGGAGCTGGCGTGCCTGGCGGTGAACCCGGAGTACCGCCATGGTGGGCGTGGCGACGAACTGCTCGAACGTATCGAGACTCGGGCGCGGGTGCTGGGGTTGAACACCCTGTTCGTGCTGACGACCCGTACCGCGCACTGGTTCCGTGAACGTGGGTTCTCGCCCAGCGAAGTGGAGCGGCTGCCGGCGGCGCGGGCTTCGCTGTACAACTACCAGCGCAATTCGAAGATCTTCGAGAAATCTTTGTAATGGTGGCTGACAAAGCTGGCTCCTACAGGCGCGGTGTAGACCTGTAGGAGCCGGCTTTGCCGGCGAATGGGCCGGTACAGACAACCCATGGTCCAATGAAAAACGCCGCCCCTGGGGGCGGCGTTTTCGTTCACACGGTATGCAGGTACCAGTTGTACTCGAGGTCGGAGATCGAGTGCTCGAACTCCTCCAGCTCGCTCTCCTTGCACGCGACGAAGATGTCGATGTACTTCGGATCGATGTACTTGTTGAGGATCTCGCTGTCGTCCAGCTCGCGCAGGGCATCGCGCAGGTTGTTCGGCAGGCTCTGCTCCAACTGCTCGTACGAGTTGCCTTCGATGGGTTCACCCGGCTCGACCTTGTTGGTCAGGCCATGGTGCACACCCGCCAGCACGGCCGCCATCATCAGGTATGGGTTGGCGTCGGCGCCGGCCACGCGGTGCTCGATGCGCACTGCGTCCGGCGAACCGGTTGGGACGCGCAGGGCGACGGTACGGTTGTCCAGGCCCCAGCTAGGTGCGTTCGGCACGTAGAACTGCGCGCCAAAACGGCGGTACGAGTTGACGTTCGGGCAGAGGAACGCCATCGAAGCGGGCAGGGTCTCGAGCACACCGCCGACAGCGTGACGTAGCGCGGCGTTCTGCTCGGGATCCTCGCTGGTGAAGATGTTGTTGCCATCCTTGTCCAGCACGGAGATGTGTACATGCAGGCCGTTGCCTGCCTGGCCCGGGTAGGGCTTGGCCATGAAGGTGGTGTCCATTTCATGGTCGTAGGCGATGTTCTTGATCAGGCGCTTGAGCAGTACCGCGTAGTCACAGGCCTTGAGCGGGTCGGCGACGTGGTGCAGGTTGACTTCGAACTGTGCCGGGGCGCTTTCCTTGACGATGGCGTCGGCGGGTATGCCTTGCTCTTTCGCGCCTTCGAGGATGTCCTGCAGGCAGTCGGCGTATTCGTCGAGGTCGTCGATCAGGTAGACCTGTGTCGACTGTGGGCGCTTGCCCGAGATAGGGGAGCGTGGCGGCTGCGGACGGCCGTTCACGTTCTCCTGGTCGATCAGGTAGAACTCCAGCTCGAACGCGGCGCAGATGGTCAGGCCCATCTCGGTGAACTTGCTCACCACCTGGCGCAGCACTTCGCGCGGGTCGGCGAAGAACGGTTCGCCTTCGATTTCGTGCATGGTCATCAGCAGCTGCGCGGTCGGGCGCTTCTGCCAGGGTTCATTGGAGAGGGTGCCGGGGATGGGGTAGCAGATGCGGTCGGCATCGCCGATGTCCAGCCCAAGGCCAGTACTTTCGACGGTCGAACCGTTGATATCCAGGGCGAAGAGGGAGGCAGGCAGGTTGATGCCTTTCTCGTAAACCTTGTGGAGGCTGGTGCGCTCAATGCGCTTGCCGCGCACCACACCATTCATATCTGCAATCAGAAGGTCAACGTAGAGAACCTCAGGATGTTCCTTAAGGAACGCGTTCGCTTCGTTAAGCTGAACGGCACGCGGGGGTACCGACATGATGCAACACCTTTGTTGTTAAAAATATCAATCAAGGGGGGCTTGCAACCCCAGTCAATCGGAAAGACCAGGTGAAGTCAAGCCAACCCCATGATGCCCTTAAATGGCACATCTACGGCAGATTTGCTGCATATCGGGGCGTGCCATTATCCGCTATTTTCGTCCTGAAGGGTTATCCCGAGCGGGGCGTGTTTTATTTTTTACGGAGAGGTTGTGAAAAAAAATGAACGAGGATAAGCTCGGTCACAACCCAGAACACAATAATACGAGGGTCACATGGTCCGCCTGTCGAGACCTGTCAGCGCCGCATGCACGGTGCGTTCAGGTACATCTCCCGGTTGCCGTCCGGTCATTGCACGCCTGCATCAATGGGGCGCCGCACTGGCCGCAATAATTGACGGTTCGCACAAAAAAACCATACCTCGTAACGTTTTACTGCACGTCTTCCTTTCTATCTGCCCTTCGCTTCCATCGTGGTCACGCATTTATGCAGTGTATCCATTGCCGTCCTGCGCGGGGGTTTTTGCTTTAGCCATGCACAGCATCCAGAATCAAGGCGCGGGCCTGTCCAGGCCCCTCGGCGCCGTGCGCGCCGACTTTGACCGACGCCAGGCGTCAGTGGCAGCCGGTATCCATCGTCCGGGCCACATTACCTCCTGAGGTATTTATGAGTAACAACCTCGACCAGCTCACCGATTGGTTGAAAGAACACAAGATCACCGAAGTGGAATGCCTGATCAGTGACCTGACCGGCATCACCCGCGGCAAGATTTCGCCAACCAACAAGTTCATCGCCGAGAAGGGCATGCGCCTGCCCGAGAGCGTGCTGCTGCAGACCGTGACCGGCGACTACGTCGACGACGACATCTATTACGACCTGCTCGACCCGGCCGACATCGACATGATCTGTCGCCCCGACGAGAAGGCGGTGTTCCTGGTGCCATGGGCCATCGAGCCGACCGCCCAAGTGATCCACGACACCTACGACAAGAAGGGCAACCCGGTCGAGCTGTCGCCGCGCAACGTGCTCAAGCGCGTCCTCAAGCTTTACTCCGACAAGGGCTGGCAGCCGATCGTCGCGCCGGAGATGGAGTTCTACCTGACCAAGCGCAGCGAAGACCCGGACTTCCCGTTGCAGCCGCCCGTGGGCCGCTCCGGCCGCCCGGAAACCGGGCGCCAGTCGTTCTCCATCGAAGCTGCCAACGAATTCGACCCGCTGTTCGAGGACGTCTACGACTGGTGCGAACTGCAGCAACTGGACCTCGACACGCTGATCCATGAAGACGGCACGGCGCAGATGGAGATCAACTTCCGTCACGGCGACGCACTGCACCTGGCAGACCAGATCCTGGTGTTCAAGCGCACCATGCGCGAGGCAGCGCTCAAGCACAACGTGGCCGCCACCTTCATGGCCAAGCCCATGACCGGCGAGCCGGGCAGCGCCATGCACCTGCACCAGAGCGTGGTCGACGTGGCCACCGGCAAGAACATCTTCTCCAACGCCGACGGCAGCATGAGCGAGCTGTTCCTGCATCACATCGGCGGCTTGCAGAAATTCATCCCCGAGGCGTTGCCGCTGTTCGCGCCCAACGTCAACTCGTTCCGCCGCTTCCTGCCCGACACCTCGGCGCCGGTGAACGTCGAGTGGGGCGAGGAGAACCGCACCGTCGGCCTGCGCGTGCCGGATGCCGGCCCGCAGAACCGCCGGGTCGAGAACCGCCTGCCGGGCGCCGACGCCAACCCCTACCTGGCCATCGCCGCCAGCTTGCTGTGCGGCTACATCGGCATGGTCGAGGGCATCGAGGCCAGCGCGCCGGTGCAGGGGCGTGGCTACGAACGCCGCAACCTGCGCCTGCCGCTGACCATCGAGGACGCCCTGGAGCGCATGGAGAACAGCCGCGCGCTGGTGCAGTACCTGGGCAAGAAATTCATCACCGGCTACGTCGCCACCAAGCGCGCCGAGCATGAGAACTTCAAGCGTGTCATCAGCTCCTGGGAGCGTGAGTTCCTGCTGTTTGCTGTGTGATCAACCCTGAGGCCGCCGCCAGGCGGCCACCGGAAAATGGAGAGGCACATGAGCGTCAACAACCCGCAAACCCGTGAATGGCAAACCCTGAGCGGCGAGCACCACCTTGCACCTTTCAGCGACTACAAGCAGCTGAAGGAGAAGGGGCCGCGCATCATTACCAAGGCGCAGGGTGTGCATTTGTGGGACAGCGAGGGGCACAAGATCCTCGACGGCATGGCCGGCCTGTGGTGCGTGGCGGTCGGTTACGGCCGTGAAGAGCTGGTGCAGGCGGCAGAAAAGCAGATGCGTGAACTGCCGTACTACAACCTGTTCTTCCAGACCGCCCATCCGCCGGCGCTGGAGCTGGCCAAGGCGATCACCGACGTGGCGCCCGAGGGCATGACCCATGTGTTCTTTACCGGCTCCGGCTCCGAAGGCAACGACACCGTGCTGCGCATGGTCCGCCACTACTGGGCGCTCAAGGGCAAGCCGCACAAGCAGACCATCATCGGCCGCATCAACGGCTACCACGGCTCCACCTTCGCCGGTGCGTGCCTGGGCGGCATGAGCGGCATGCACGAGCAGGGCGGCCTGCCGATCCCGGGCATCGTGCACATCCCGCAGCCTTACTGGTTCGGCGAAGGCGGCGACATGACCCCGGATGAATTCGGTGTGTGGGCAGCCGAACAGCTGGAGAAGAAGATTCTCGAAGTCGGCGAGGACAACGTCGCCGCCTTCATCGCCGAGCCGATTCAGGGTGCCGGCGGGGTCATCATCCCACCTGAAACCTACTGGCCGAAGGTCAAGGAAATTCTGGCGAAGTACGACATCCTGTTCGTCGCCGACGAAGTGATCTGCGGTTTCGGCCGCACCGGCGAGTGGTTCGGCTCCGACTACTACGACCTCAAGCCCGACCTGATGACCATCGCCAAGGGCCTGACCTCCGGTTACATCCCCATGGGCGGTGTGATCGTGCGTGACAAAGTGGCCAAGGTGATCAGCGAGGGCGGCGATTTCAACCACGGCTTCACCTACTCCGGCCACCCGGTGGCGGCGGCGGTGGGCCTGGAAAACCTGCGCATCCTGCGTGACGAGAAGATCGTCGAGCGTGCCCGCACTGAAACGGCACCGTATTTGCAGAAACGTCTGCGTGAGCTGCAGGACCACCCGCTGGTGGGCGAGGTACGCGGCCTGGGCCTGCTGGGGGCGATCGAGCTGGTCAAGGACAAGGCGACCCGCAGCCGTTACGAGGGCAAGGGCGTGGGCATGATTTGCCGCACCCATTGCTTCGAGAACGGCCTGGTGATGCGCGCGGTGGGCGACACCATGATCATCGCGCCGCCCCTGGTGATCAGCCGCGACGAGATCGACGAACTGGTGGAAAAGGCGCGCAAGTGCCTGGATTTGACGTACGAAGCGATTAAGTGACGGTCTGCTAGGCTGGCGAGGTGACATTAAGTCATTGCAAGGCCCTGCTTTGGTTGAAACAGCGCCTTGTAACTTGCCAGACTAACGGCTGTTTCAGTCGCCCAGCGCGCGTCCCGTGGTACCTGGCTGCTGAACAGATGGCTTGATAATAAATTCTGGAGCATTACGCATGAAGAAATTGGGCAAGACGCTGCTGGCCGCCGCCCTGATGGGTGCCATGGCGACCGCTGTTCAGGCTGACGACAAGGTACTGCACGTCTACAACTGGTCGGACTACATCGCCCCGGACACCGTGGCCAACTTCGAGAAGCAGACCGGCATCAAGGTGGTCTACGACGTCTTCGACAGCAACGAGACCCTCGAAGCCAAGCTGCTGGCGGGCAAGTCGGGCTACGACATCGTCGTGCCGTCCAACAACTTCCTGGCCAAACAGATCAAGGCCGGCGTCTATCAAGAACTGGACCGCTCCAAGCTGCCCAACTGGAAGAACCTCGACCCAGCACTGCTCAAGGCCGTGGGTGATGCCAGCGACCCAGGCAACAAGTTCGCCTTCCCGTACATGTGGGGCTCGATCGGCATCGGTTACAACCCGGAGAAGGTAAAGGCCGCGCTGGGCGTGGACAAGATCGACTCGTGGGACGCCGTGTTCAAGCCTGAGAACATCGCCAAGCTCAAGAGCTGCGGCGTGAGCTTCCTCGATGCCCCGACCGAGATGATCCCGGCCGCGCTGCACTATCTGGACCTGCCGAGCGACAGCACCAAGAAGGAAGACCTGAAGGCCGCGGAAGACCTGTTCCTGAAGATTCGTCCGTCGATCACCTACTTCCACTCCTCCAAGTACATCTCGGACTTGGCCAACGGCAACATCTGCGTGGCCGTGGGCTACTCGGGTGACCTGGAGCAATCCAAGGCCCGTGCCCACGAAGCGGGCGACAAGGTCAAACTGAGCTACACCATTCCGAAGGAAGGTGCCGGCACCTTCTACGACATGGTCGCCATTCCGAAGGACGCCGAGAACGTCGAGGCCGCCTACAAGTTCATGGACTTCCTGCTGCAGCCGGAAGTGATGGCCGGCATCACCAATGCCGTGCGCTTCCCGAACGGCAACAAGGCCGCCACCCCGCTGGTGGACAAAGAGATCACCAGCGATCCGGCTATCTACCCGTCCGATGACGTGAAGGCCAAGCTGTACGCCATCAAAGCGCCGGAGAAGAACGCCCAGCGCGATATCACCCGCAGCTGGACCAAGATCAAGTCGGGCAAGTAAGCCCGATGCAAGGCCCTCTGGGCCGGGGTTTCCCGGCCCAGAGGCAGGTTAAGGCAAATAAGTTTGCGGCATCCTCGCCGTGAAGGTAAGTTGCGCGCCGGTTTTGCGTGTGCGGCCGAGTTTTTCCGCCACTTGAGGCACTGATTGTGAGGACCACCCACTTGTCCATTTCTGTATTTCGCAAGGCCTTGATGGCTGGAGCGGGTCTGACGCTGGCTTGCAGCGTCCAAGCGGCGCCCACGGTGCACATCTACAACTGGTCCGACTATGTCGGCCCCAATACGCTTGCCGAGTTCCAGAAGGAAACCGGCATCACCCCCAAGTACGACGTCTTTGACAGCAACGAGACGCTGGAAGGCAAGTTGCTGGCCGGGCGCACCGGCTACGACGTGGTCGTGCCGTCCAACCATTTCCTGGGTAAGCAGATCAAGGCGGGCGCTTTCCAGAAGCTCGACCGTGACCTGCTGCCCAACTACGCGAACCTCGACCCGGCGCTGATGAAGCGCCTGGAGAAGAACGACCCGGGCAACCAGTACGCCGTCCCCTACCTGTGGGGCACCAACGGTATCGGCTACAACGTCGAGAAGGTCAAGGCCGCGCTGGGCACTGACAAGATCGACTCCTGGGCGGTGCTGTTCGAACCGCAGAACATGAAGAAGCTCGCCAAGTGCGGCGTGGCCTTCCTCGACTCGGCCGACGAGATGCTCCCGGCCGTGCTCAACTACATGGGGCTGGACCCCAACAGCAGCAACCCGAAGGATTACCAGAAGGCGGAAGAGAAACTGCTGGCCGTGCGCCCGTATGTCACCTACTTCCACTCCTCGAAGTACATCACCGATCTCGCCAACGGCGATATCTGCGTGGCCGCCGGCTTCTCCGGCGACGTGTTCCAGGCCAAGGCCCGCGCTGAGGAAGCGAAGAAGGGCGTGAAACTGGCCTACGCCATCCCGAAGGAAGGCGGCAACCTCTGGTTCGATGTGCTGGCGATCCCCAAGGATGCCAGCAACGTCAAGGAGGCCCATGCCTTCATCAACTATTTGCTGAAACCTGAGGTTATCGCCCAGGTCAGTGATTACGTCGGTTACGCCAACCCGAACCCCAAGGCTGGCGACCTGATGGACCAGGCCGTGAGGACTGACGCCGCGGTTTACCCACCGCAGGAAGTGCTGGACAAGATGTTCGTCAACGCCGAGTTGCCACCCAAGGTGCAACGTTTGATGACCCGCAGCTGGACCAAGGTCAAGTCGGGCAAGTAACAATCCAGGCCCGCCAGCGCAGCGGCGGGCACATAAATCTTGTTGGGAGTTTCACTCATGGCAGTTGCCTCCGGTGCCTATAAGAAAGCCCTCGAGGGTGGCCAGCAACCCAAGCAGGTGCTGGTCAAGATCGACCGGGTCACGAAAAAGTTCGACGAAACGGTAGCCGTGGACGATGTGTCCCTGGAAATCCGCAAGGGCGAGATCTTCGCCCTGCTGGGCGGCTCCGGTTCCGGCAAGTCCACCTTGCTGCGCATGCTGGCCGGCTTCGAGCGTCCGACCGAAGGGCGGATCTTCCTCGATGGCGTCGACATCACCGACATGCCGCCCTACGAGCGGCCGATCAACATGATGTTCCAGTCCTACGCGCTGTTCCCGCACATGACCGTGGCGCAGAACATCGCCTTCGGCCTGCAGCAGGACAAGATGCCGAAGGCCGAGATCGACGCCCGCGTGGCCGAGATGCTCAAGCTGGTGCATATGACCCAGTACGCCAAGCGCAAGCCGCACCAGTTGTCCGGTGGCCAGCGTCAGCGCGTGGCCCTGGCCCGTTCGCTGGCCAAGCGCCCGAAGCTGCTGCTGCTCGACGAACCCATGGGTGCGCTGGACAAGAAACTGCGTTCGCAGATGCAACTGGAGCTGGTGGAGATCATCGAGCGCGTGGGTGTGACCTGCGTGATGGTGACCCACGACCAGGAAGAGGCCATGACCATGGCCCAGCGCATCGCCATCATGCACCTGGGCTGGATCGCCCAGATCGGCAGCCCGATCGACGTCTACGAGACCCCGACCAGCCGCCTGGTCTGCGAGTTCATCGGCAACGTCAACCTGTTCGACGGTGAAGTGGTCGACGACGCTGAAGGCCACGCGATCATTGCCAGCCCGGAACTGGAGCGCAAGATCTACGTCGGCCACGGTGTCACCACCTCGGTCGAGGACAAGCACATCACCTACGCCCTGCGCCCGGAGAAACTGCTGGTCACCACCGAGCAGCCGACCTGCGAGCACAACTGGTCGCGCGGCAAGGTCCACGACATCGCCTACCTCGGTGGCCACTCGGTGTTCTACGTCGAACTGCCTGGCGGCAAGATCGTCCAGTCCTTCGTCGCCAACGCCGAGCGCCAGGGCACCCGCCCGACCTGGGATGACGAAGTCTACGTGTGGTGGGAAGACGACAGCGGCGTGGTACTGCGCTCATGAAACCACGAAAGCTCAAACGAGCCCTCCAGCGCCTGATTCCCGAAGGGCGGCACATGGTGATCGGCGTGCCGTTCATCTGGCTGTTCCTGTTCTTCATGCTGCCGTTCTTCATCGTGTTGAAGATCAGCTTTGCCGAAGCCGACGTGGCGATCCCGCCGTACACCGAGATCTACACGTATCTGGAAGGCAAGGTCCAGCTGGTGCTGAACCTCGCCAACTATGGCCTGCTGACCGAAGACGAGCTGTACATCGCGGCCTACCTCGGCTCGCTCAAGGTTGCCTTCTTCAGCACCTTGCTCTGCCTGCTGATCGGCTACCCGATGGCCTATGCCATCTCCAAGGCCAACAAAGAGTCGCAGACGGTCCTGCTGCTGCTGATCATGATGCCGACCTGGACCGCGATCCTGATCCGCGTCTATGCCTGGATGGGCATCCTCAGCAACAACGGGCTGCTCAACAGCTTCCTGCTGTGGCTGGGGCTGATCGACCAGCCGTTGCAGATCCTCAACACCAACCTGGCGGTGTATATCGGCGTGGTCTATTCGTACCTGCCGTTCATGATCCTGCCGCTGTACGCCAACCTGGTGAAGCACGACGAAAGCCTGCTTGAGGCTGCATCGGACCTCGGTTCGAGCACCTTCAACAGCTTCTGGAAGATCACCGTGCCGCTGTCGAAGAACGGCATCATCGCCGGCTGCATGCTGGTGTTCATTCCGGTGGTCGGCGAGTTCGTGATTCCTGAACTGCTCGGCGGCCCGGAAACCCTGATGATCGGTAAAGTGCTGTGGCAAGAGTTCTTCAATAACCGTGACTGGCCGGTGGCGTCCGCGCTGGCGGTGGTGATGCTGGCGATCCTGATCGTGCCGATCCTGCTGTTCAACCGTAGCCAGGCCAAAGAGATGGAGGGCCGCGCATGAAACGCTTCAGTTTCTCCAAGCTGATGCTGGTGCTTGGCTTGCTGTTCATCTACCTGCCGATGCTGATCCTGGTGATCTACTCGTTCAACGCCTCCAAGCTGGTGACGGTGTGGGGCGGCTGGTCGGTGAAGTGGTACGTCGGCCTGCTCGACAACACCCAGCTGATGGGCTCGGTGATGCGCTCGCTGGAGATCGCCTGCTACACGGCGGTCGCCGCAGTGGCGCTGGGCACCCTGGCGGCCTTCGTGCTGACCCGGGTCACCCGCTTCAAGGGGCGTACCCTGTTTGGTGGCCTGGTCACCGCACCGCTGGTGATGCCCGAGGTGATCACCGGTCTGTCGCTGTTGCTGCTGTTCGTGGCCATGGCACAGATGATCGGTTGGCCCCAGGAGCGTGGCATCGTCACCATCTGGATCGCCCACACCACGTTCTGCGCAGCCTATGTAGCGGTGGTGGTGTCGGCACGCCTGCGCGAGCTGGACCTGTCCATCGAAGAAGCAGCCATGGACTTGGGCGCCAAGCCGTGGAAGGTGTTCTTCCTGATCACCATCCCGATGATCGCGCCGTCGCTGGCGGCGGGCGGCATGATGTCGTTCGCCCTGTCGCTGGATGACCTGGTGCTGGCCAGCTTCGTGTCCGGCCCGGGCTCGACCACGCTGCCGATGGAAGTGTTCTCGGCCGTGCGCCTGGGCGTGAAGCCGGAAATCAACGCCGTGGCCAG